>CAMLLB010000015.1 GCA_946480815.1 uncultured Flavobacteriales bacterium | reverse complement strand
TAAAAAAGAAGAGAGACCGGAAATAAGATCTCTCTTCACACGCTACCTAACTAAACCTAACTACTACTACTTATACCCTTCTAACGCGGATATTTTGCTTTTGGTACATAACCATTATGTAATTAACGGATTTTAACTTCTTCTCTCGAGAAACCATTGATTTCATTTCAAGCTTTTGTTGTTACAACACGCTGTAAATCTTTTATTTATCTTCCAATTAACTTGAAAGGAATTCAATAATAAAATATTGCTGGACAGCCGATAGCTATCGGGATCAAATGGATAATTGATGTAATCAAATAAGTGCGCTCGGGAAGTTTCTAAAAACAACAAGAGAGAAGCGGGCGCTCCTCTCTTGTTCCAACCTAAACTACTACTACTTATGAAAACTAACCTCTAAAATCATAACAAATAACGTACCAAAGTATTTTATCTGTTTCTGATATTAGCGTATACAAAGATAACGGACGCATTTCGATTTTGTTTCATAACTAAGTTCTTTTTAACATTATTTGCAAATCGGGAAATTTAGTGAAATAGGCACGTAAGATAAGATTTCATGTATCTTTGACGTCGAATTATAATATATCCTCTCTGAAGGCATGAAAGTTATCGATCATTTAAACACAGCGAAAGACACGCTATTTTCTTTTGAAATTCTCCCTCCGTTGAAAGGAGCGAATATTCAATCCATTTACGACGGTATTGACCCCTTAATGGAATTCAAACCGAAATACATCAATGTAACCTATCATCGCGAAGAATTTATCTACAAAGAACGCGAGAAAGGATTGCTTGAAAAAATCGCAATCCGCAAAAGACCCGGAACGGTTGGTATCTGTGCGGCAATTATGAACAAGTATTATGTAGATGCGGTTCCGCATTTAATTTGCGGAGGATTCTCCCGTGAGGAAACGGAGAATGCTTTAATTGACCTGCAATTCCTGGGAATTGACAATGTATTGGCTTTACGTGGTGATTCCATTAAAACGGAATCTGCATTCAAACCCGATCCGGAAGGCCATAAATACGCGGTTGAACTGATCAACCAGATCTCGGAAATGAATCAGGGCAATTACCTGGTTGATGATATCCAGTTGGCCCCGACAGATTTCTGTATCGGTGCAGCAGGTTATCCGGAAAAGCATTTCGAAGCAATGAACCTAAGTACTGACTTGCAGTATTTGAAAGCCAAAGTAGATGCAGGTGCCGAGTATATTGTGACACAAATGTTCTTTAACAATAAAAAGTATTTCGACTTCGTTGATGCTTGCCGTGCCATTGGAATTACTGTTCCGATTATTCCGGGAATTAAACCTATCACGACCTTAAACCATATTTCCTTTTTACCGAAGGTTTTCCATATCGATTTTCCGGAGGAATTGAGTAAGGACCTGATTAAGTGTAAAAACAATAAGGAAGTTTTTGAAGTAGGAGTTGCATGGGGAATCCATCAATCACAAGAACTCAAAAAGGCCAATGTGCCGGGAATCCATTATTATACGATGTCAACCTCTGAAAGCGTTAAAACGATTGCAGAACAAATATTCTAACTATGAAGAAATCACTTTTAAGTTTCCTGTTTTTAAGCGCTTGTTTACTGGGATTTTCCCAGGCTAAATTTCCACCTTTGAAATTGACAAACGCACTGATCGTTAGCCATTTGGATAAGGAGGCGGATCAATTTTCATTGGAAATTGCCGTATCGGATGTGCTTTCAAGATCAAAGGTTAAGAACACTGTTTCATTGAATGTATTGAAAGCTGGTGGAGATCCTCAGGTTTTGATGACCGATTCTTTAACGCAGTTATTGAAAGGAAAAGGGATCAATACGCTGATGCTGGTTTCAGTACGTGGTTTTGACAACCGGTTCAGGCCATCAACCGGAAATATGACTTTGGCAGAAGATTTGGCTGCTGACAACTTATTCCCGATTTACAAGGAAGACATCGTTTCTGTTACGTTTGAATTCCATTTTTACAGGGACGGGAAATTGGTTTATACTGATTTATTAAAGATCGGAGGAATTAACTCCCGGGATAAAGTATTGCGAAAACTGCGCAAGAAACTAGCGAAGAAGGTTGTGAAAGACTGGATGTAAAGAATTCAAAATTGAGAATGGATAATTGAAAAGCAGATAACCTGTTTGAAAGGAAAACATTGATTTCTTCCTTTTAAATTCTTAATTGCCCATTTTCAATTATTTAAGTTTATTAAGTTTTTCTTTGGCCAGATTTGCTGCTCCCTGAACAATTTCATTATCCGGATCATGAATGAGGTAGTAATCAAAATCAGCAAGCGCATCGGAATATTGTCCCAATTTCAGGTAAGATAATCCCCGTTTTTCATACAACTCAATATCGTATTTAGAATAAGGAGCTGCAAGTGAAAATAAACGAACAGCTTCCTGATACTCTCCTTTTTCGAAAGCTTCCATCGCTTCCTTTTTCAATGTTAAAAATCCGGACTCACGTGCAGCTTTTGCTGTTTTGATCTTTAAGAACTGTGCGATTTCCCGTAATTGATTTTCAGTGATTTCTTCCTTTCCGATCTCTACCAGTTCATCAAATTGCTCATCGAACTCCGAACAGGCACTTTTGGTATCAAATTGGTGCAGTTTATCCATAGAAGGAACATTTGTTGTCGACCAAAAAGATTGCACCAGGACCTGGTTAGGAGAAATTTCCAGCAACTGAAAGAGGTAGTAAAGCGAATCTTTACGAAAGTAAAAGTACGTTCCAAGCGGTCCTATTTCCAGAATAGATTTCATATCCGAAAGATACGATTAATTGAAAATTGAGAATGTAAAATTGAAAAGCATTTCGACTAACCTCAATGTCCTTATAAAATTATGTTAGGTGACTGAGCGTAGTCGAAGTCACATAATTCGATCCAAAGCAGCAATGAATCGTTGTGCTGCGTTTGCCAGGATCTCATCCGTATGTGCCTGGGAAATAAAACCTACTTCATATCCGCTTGGTCCCATGTAGAATCCTTCTTCCAATAATGCCCGGTGCAGGTGTTTGAAGTTCGTCATATCCGGATTGATCTCTTCTGCCGCACGGATGTGTTTCGAATTGTCAAACGAAATCCAGAAAATAGAACCGATGGTTACCAACTCAAAAGCATAGCCTTTCGTCTTTGCATGTGTATTGATCTGATCCGTAAATAACTTGGTTCTGCGTTCCTGATCTTCGTAGAATCCGGGTTTGCTTAATTCGGTCAATTGAGCCAGACCTGCAGCCATTGCAACCGGATTTCCGGATAAGGTTCCGGCCTGGTAAACCGGACCATCGGGAGCAACACTCGCCATGATCTCTTTTTTCGCTCCATAAGCTCCAACAGGTAAACCACCACCGATGATTTTTCCGTAGGTAACCAGGTCGGGAGTAATTCCATAATATTCGGCAGCACCAGAAAATGCAACACGGAAACCGGAAATAACTTCGTCAAAGAATAACAAAGCACCATTCTTTGTACACGTTTCACGCAATTCTTTCAGGAAGTCCAGTTCTTGCAGTAATAACCCATTATTTGCCGGGATCGGTTCAATAATTACACAGGCAATTTCTTTTCCGAATTGCTCAAAACAACTTTGTAAAGCCTCTGAATCATTGAGCGGAAGTACCAGTGTTTCATTTGCAAAAGCTTCCGGAACCCCCGCACTGGAGGTGTTCCCGAAAGTTACCAAACCGGAACCGGCTTTTACCAGTAATGAATCACTATGGCCGTGATAACATCCTTCAAACTTTACGATTTTATTTCTTCCCGTATACCCTCTTGCCAGGCGAATTGCTGACATAACAGCCTCGGTCCCGGAACTCGTAAAGCGGATTTTATCGATAAACGGATTTTTCGAAAGGATCAATTCTGCCAACTCATTTTCCAAACGGGTTGGAGCCCCGAAACTTGCACCGTTACCCAAAGCGGCAACAATTCCTGCATATACGTTCGGGTGGTTGTGACCTAAAATCAGTGGTCCCCAGCTTCCGCAAAAATCGATAAACTCATTATCATCTTCGTCCCAAATAAAAGCACCATCTCCTTTTTTAATGAATAAGGGAGAACCTTCAACAGATTTAAATGCTCTAACAGGCGAATTTACTCCACCCGGGAAGTAATTCTTTGCCTTTTCGTAAAGTGCCTCAGAGTTGGATCTGTTCAGTTTAGTTGTTGCCATGTGACGTCGATTTTAATTTGGTGCAAAATTACGAATCGATTAGCAGATTTTATGAGAAGAAGGAACAAAAAAATACTGTTCCGGGATTACTTCTCCAGCTCAGAAAGCTTTGCTTTCATAAAAGCAATTTCCTTTTCCTGGGCTTCCCGAATTTCTTTAGCCAATTGTTGGATTTCCGGATCAGTTAATTCAGTTTCCCTAACCATTAGAATCGCAGCTGCGTGGTGTGGGATCATTGATTTTAAAAATTGTTTATCACCAATCGCCGTCTGCTTTCGGATACCGAAATAGAATAAGATGAGTGCTATAACCCCGATTAACAAGAAAAGAAGGTTTAATTTCTTATTCGCATACATTTTACCCATGATCAAAATTTCAATAATCATCATCGCAGCCGTCATGAGTCCGGCCATATAGAACTGATTGATGTTCGGAAGGGTATTTTCGAAGCGATCAACCATTGCATACATCAAAATGTACATTGCAAAGAAGGAAATGATAATCATCAGAATGAATTTTTTATGAGACATCCCATGATTATGGTCAACTTGTTGGATCTGTTCTTTCATAACTTTATGTTTTAATGTTTCATTTATTAATTCGTACTTCCTGGCTCAATCCGGTTAATAAGTAAACGTAAACCCACCGCCAAATCCCATATCACTATCATAGTGGGCCGATAAGGAAAAGGACCTGTTAAGCACATATTTTAAACCGGCCATATACTCAAAATCGGAATTGTACATCAGGCCTAACCGAAGCCGTTTGGTCAACGGGATATCTTCCCGCATGAATTGTAAACGCAGTTTTCCGTCCGTATCTACCCGCAGGTCTGCGATAATAAGCATGGGCAGCGTGTATTGCAACCCGAAACAAACGACCGACCGCTGATCCTTAGTATTTACTTGTCCGAACAGGTTGCGTTCAATCTCGCCCATTTCCATTTTGCGGTAACGCCAGTCAAATCCGACATAGGGAAACAACCATTGCATCTTTCCGATGTAGCGGCCAAAGTGAGTTTCCGTTTCGTAGCCATGCATGTCCTTATAACCCAATCGCCATTCCGCCTGGAAATTCCAACGGGTATTCTGGAACATCATTTCCCCGTCGTTTCCATTCGTTGCAAAGTCATTCTGGAACATGAAGTGAAACTCACGATCATCTGCATATAACTTACGCAAGGCTTTTTCCGGGTTGGGAAGCTGCGGATTGGGCGGTGAATTTTCATACGTGAAGATCCGCCCCATTCCGCTCATCATGTGATACAAAATGTGACAATGGAAAAACCAATCGCCGCTTTCGCTTGCAGCAAATTCAATAGTATCCGTCTCCATAGGCATAATGTCCAAAACATTTTTCAAGGGGGAATAAGCGCCATGGCCGTTCACAACCCGGAAGAAATGCCCGTGCAGGTGCATGGGGTGGCGCATCATGGAATTATTGTATAAGATGATGCGGACATTCTCCCCCTTTTTAATCAGGATCTTATCTGTTTCGGAAACGGTTTTATTATTGATACTCCATACATAGCGGTTCATATTGCCGGTGAGTTCGAAGTGATAAACGCTTGTCGGGGCTTCCGGTAAAGTTGTCTTTACGGGAGAGCGCAGCATGTTGTAATTTAACGTTACAATATCTGATAGTTCATTGCTATTATACTGGTTCCCGGTGTTCATACCGGGATGTTCGTGGTCCCGTTTTTTCTTTAAAGCACCCGTAATTTCAGGGTACATCACCACGTTCATGTCCATTTGCTGAAGACTCATATTCATACCCATATCGTCCAGGTTCCCATTCATTTTGATCATGTCATTCATCATCTGCATTCCTTCAAAATATTTGAGCGGCTGCAAAGGAGAGATGAGTTGTTTAACACCTTTTCCAAGCCATAATGAAGTACTTCCGATCCGATCTTCCGAAGTAGCCTGTAGTTCAAAAGCTGTACGATCCGAAGGAATCGTAACAACAATATCATATGTTTCCGCAACAGCAATGATAAACCGGTCAACAGGAACAGGAACAACGTCCTCTCCATCACTGGCAACCACATCCATTTTTCCCCCAGACCAGCGCATCCAGAAATAGGTAGACGAACTTCCGTTAATGATCCGGATCCGAACTTTTTCTCCCGCCTTGAATTGTTGTGCTTCCACTTCGGGCTTTCCGTTCATCAGGAATTGATCGTAGTACACATCACTTACATCCATTGCCAGCATGCGTTTCCATTCGTTCCCGATTTTCGTTTTGAATCTTTTATTGGCGATGGCATCACCGTAACTTTGTACGGCGCCTTTTTGAACCGAAGCTTTTTTGATAGCGGACCAATCGTTCGCCATATGTAAGCGGCGGTGAACTTCGAAGGGTTTCATATCGGTCCAGTCGCTTAGAACAATGGTAAGCTCAGGCAGTGGTTTTTCATTCCGTCTGTGAATAATAAACGCCCCATACATTCCTCCCTGTTCCTGCAATCCGGTATGTGAGTGGTACCAGTATGTTCCATTCTGTACAAGCGGGAACTTATACAAATGGGTCTTTCCCGCTTTAATCGGTGCAGTAGTTAAGTAAGGAACTCCATCCTGTTCGTTTGGCAGAATGAGTCCGTGCCAGTGGATCGAAGTTTCCGCTTTCAGTTCATTATGGATCCAGATTTCAGCAGTATCTCCTTCCGTAAAATGCAATTCAGGCATTGGGATACTTCCATTCACGGAATAAGCATGACGCTCTTTTCCGGTGAAATTTACAGTTGTATCCCTGACATACAGATCGTACCGCACCGTTTTCTGGGCCAGCGTTACCAAATGCATCATTACCGCCACTATTACTAACATTTGTTTTTTCATCACAACCAATTTTCGTTGTTTACCTTAAACCCATTTACGAAAGGAGATTTTCAAATCCTTTCTTAGATTCTTTCGATCTGGAAGCCTGCTTGTTTTACCTTTTCTTCCACTTCCGCTGCTGTAATTTTATCCGATTTCACTGTCAGGATCTTAGCAGGTGTAAAAATGTCTACATTCCATTCTTCCGGTGTAAGTTGTTCATTCAGAAATGGTGTTACTTTTTCGAGACATCCGGTGCATTTGATTGTTGTTTTAAATTGAAGTGTTTCCATGATCGTTTGTATTATTTAATGATTATGAATACAAAGTTTGCCTTTTTAACGTGCGCTTTCCTTATAGTATTTTCAGAACGATTTATGATTTTTACGACTTTTCATTTTCTGAATTTCAATAACAGGCTATTACTCACCACGCTTAATGAACTTAACGTCATGGCGGCCCCTGCAATCATTGGATTGAGCAGGAATCCGTTGACCGGGTAAAGTATTCCGGCAGCAATCGGAATACCGATCACGTTATAAATAAATGCCCAAAAGAGGTTCTGTTTAATAGCTGAAACAGTTTGTTTTGATAGCTGAAAAGCAATCGGGATTTTGGTCAGATCGGAGGAAATAATCACCATCCGGGCAACATCCATTGCAATATCGCTGCCTTTTCCCATGGCAATACTCACATCAGCTTGCGTAAGTGCATTGCTGTCGTTGATTCCATCACCAACCATTGCTACCACTTTCCCTTCTGCCTGCAATTGTTTCACAAATTCAGATTTGTCGGCCGGAAGTACTTCCGCTTTGTAATGATCGATCCCTGCTCTTTCTGCAATTGCTTTAGCCGTTTGAGCGTTATCACCGGTCAGCATATAAACCTCTATTCCCAACTGTTTTAACTGACGAACAGCTTCTATTGAAGTATCTTTGATCTCGTCTGAAACAGCAATAACGGCAAGGGCTTGTTCGCTATCTGCAAAGAAAATAACGGTCTTTGCTTCCCGGAGCCACAAATTGGCTGTGTTCAACAATTCCTCCGTAATTGAAATCTGTTCCTGGTCCAATAATGCCTTATTCCCGACAAAATAAACGGTGTCTTTTATGGTTGCTTTTGCCCCGAATCCCGTAATACTTTCAAAGTGATGCACATGAAGTGTGTCTGTCTGGTTTAAGTACCTGATCACAGCTTCGGCCAAAGGATGCTCGGATTGTTTTTCCATGCTGTAAAGCACAGATTCAAACGATGCATCGTTGTTCAACCATTGAATCCCGGTAACTTTCGGTTTACCTTCGGTAATTGTTCCGGTTTTATCAAGGACTACTGCATTCACTTTGCGGCCAAGTTCAAGACTTTCGGCATCTTTTATCAGTATTCCGTTCTCTGCTCCTTTGCCGACACCAACCATGATCGCCGTGGGTGTTGCCAATCCAAGGGCACACGGACAAGCAATAACAAGTACTGTAACCAACGAAAGAATTCCTTGTGTCCACCCATTGTCACCGCCCAATACTACCCAAAGGATCAGGGTTAAAATTGAAATACCAAGAACAACCGGCACAAAAATTCCTGCAATTTTATCTACCAGTTTCTGGACCGGGGCTTTACTTCCCTGGGCATCCTGGACCATTTTAATGATCTGACCGAGCATCGTTGCATCACCCACTTTCTCGGTTTTGAAATGGAAACTTCCTTTTTGATTGATCGTTCCGGCAAAAACCTCAGATCCTTCCATTTTTTCAACCGCTACAGGTTCACCGCTCAACATACTTTCATCCACAAAGGATTTTCCCGAAATGACCCGGCCGTCCACCGCAATCTTTTCACCCGGTTTCACAACGATCGTATCACCAATCTTTACCTTCACAATCGGAATTTCTTCGGTTTCACCACTGGCATTCAGGATCGTTACCGTTTTGGGTTGCAGGCCAATCAGCTTTTTCAATGCTGAAGAAGTATTCCCTTTTGCTTTTTCCTCAAGCAATTTCCCCAATAAAATAAAAGCAATGACTACTGTCGCAGCTTCAAAATACACATGTGCGTGTAATCCTCTGCTATGCCATACTTCCATGAATAAAGTATTGAAAACACTGAACAGGTATGCAATTCCGGTACTTAATGCAACAAGCGTATCCATATTTGCCGAACGATGTTTTGCCTGCTTCCACGCATTGATAAAGAAATCTTTTCCCAGCCAGACAATTACCGGAGTTGAAAGTGCCCACATGATATAGTTTGCATAAGGGAGATCCATAAAGAACATCCCTATCGCAACAACAGGTACAGACAACAGGATCGCACCGAATGTTTTCAGTTTCAGCTTGCGAAACTTTTGAGCATGGAGCTCTTCCAGTGTGTCGTGAGCCGATTCGGTTTCATCGATCATCAAATCATATCCGATCGAACGCATGGCCTGCTGCAACTCTTTCGGAGTAGTAATCGAAGGGATATACTCCACGGTTGCCGTGTTGTTGGCATAGTTCACTGCTACCCCGACAACACCTTTGGTACTTTCAAGAATGGTCTGAGCACTGATCGCACAAGATGCACAGGTCATATTCAATACCGGGAAGTTCTTCTTCACAGTTGTGACCCCATATCCAAGGTCACGGATTGCTTTTACTGCATTCGGTAAAATATTGAACGCTTTCGTTTCATTGATAATCGCGCGACTGTTATTCAGTTCCACTTTATGTGTCGTAACACCTTCAAGTTCTTTCAATCCCTTATCAACGATCATTGCACAATGCTCGCTTTCCACTCCTTCGAGTGGGATATGAAGCAATTCGCGGTCTGTTGTTTCCATAATTTTCAATTTATACTGCAAAGTTCAGTTGAAAACAGGGTGTACGCGTTATGATATTTTCGGATAGAGTTATGATTTTTACAACAGGTCCAGTGATTTCCGCTTAGCCGCTTTTATACTTTTGAAGTGACTTGGCGTTAATCCCACAACTTTCTTGAACTGTGTACTCAAATAAGCTACACTGCTATATCCCATTTTGTCGGCAATCTCACTCAAAGAAAGCTCATCATATACCAACAGTTCCTTCACACGTTCTATTCGTTGAGCAATGTAAAACTTTTCAATCGTCGTTCCTTCAACCTCTGAATACAGGTTACTCAGATACTTGTATTCCATCGGGATAAACTGCGTCAGGTAATCCGATACGTTCATGTTCAATTGGTCTTCGGAATGATGCACCAGCTCCACAACCAGGTTCTTGACCCGTTCGATTAACCTGCTTTTTTTATCATCAATCAGTTCGAAACCCAATTCCTGAAAACGCTCCTCTACCCGTTTTTTGTCGTCGTTTGTCAATTCCTCTTTCAACTCCACTTCGCCCAATTCCACTGTAACAGGTTGAAGTCCGAGCTCTTCCAGCTCGGACTTTACCACCATCTTACAACGGTTGCATACCATGTTTTTGATATAAATCTTCATGTTTTACTTGATCGTTTCGGTCGTCTTTCCGCAGGATAACATGGAACTTCCGTAATAAGGGTTTTTCACCGTATTTTGTTTACTCAACCAATCCGCACCTTTTCCATCGTTGTACATCGGGCAATGCTGCAGATAAATGGTTTCATCCGACTTGAACACTTTGGCCAGCGCATACACATTTTGTGAAAGCATGGAAAAATGTTCCCGCTGATGTGCTATGTCTTTCGTTTCACCGATGTGTTCTGCATGCATCAACAGGTCCTTTTCTACTTTCATCCAGGCAGCATGTTCTTCCGATGACATGGATTTCATATCCACCTCTTTTATCGCCTTAGCCATTGAGAGTGCTTTAGAAGATGCAGTTACAGCATCATCTTTTACCAAAGCATCCTTCAATGCAAAATAGTGATCATATACTTTCGAAAGCAGTTTCCCCTTCTCCTGTTCTGCTGCGGGACTATCCTGCTTTGATGCGTTATTTTCGACAGGATTGTCATTGGCAATTACTTCCTTTTTTATCCGGTCATACTTGCAGCATTCCGGAAGTTTTGCATAAGCATCATCCGGAGCCAGAAATTGTTCATTATCGTATCCGGCATACGCCACTTTTTTGAGAATTTCAGAGCTTGTAGTTTGTTTCGAATCATATGTAAGGGTCATCGTTTTCTTGTCTTTGTCCCATTCAGCGGAAGAAATGCCTTTCTTATTCGCTGCAGTTTCGATCGTGTTCTTACACATTTCGCAATTTCCGGAAACCTGGAAAGTTTCGGTTTTTGCATTTTTTATGGGGGTTGCACAACTGGTAAATGCCATCAACATTGACATTCCCAGCATGAGTTGCTGTATCTTTTTCATACTATCTTTTTTATTGAATAATAACTGGTAATCCCGGTGGAAAGGGTTAGCGATTTGAACTGCCTTTCGGCCGAATCCTACAGAAGGAAAGAATCATTCTGGATATAAATCGGTACGCTATACCTGCCGGGCGGCAGATCCGGCGAATAATTCAACGCCGCTTTTGATAGCACTGTTAAGGTATTTTGAAGGAAATCGAACCGGTAGGATTGTTCTTTCAAAATCCCTGCGTCAGGACTTTTAAAATTTATCGCAGTCTGTTTTAACTGCTGATTTTCGAGTTTTAAAGAATAGGTAAGTTGTTCACAGCATTTTCTTTTTGCAAGAACCCTATTTTTTGAAGTGATTGCTCCACAAGAGCAATTCATTTTTGACTTTGAACCAAATAAGGAAACATCTGCCAGTTTACCACTGCAATAATGTGTCGACACTCTGATTCCGAAAGCCGGAAACAGATAAAGGACCATAATTATAAGTGAAAGAATCCGTTTCATTCCTGTTTGATTACAAGCAAATGTAAGTTGTGAGACATCCAAACACAACTTTTTTGAACTTAAAGTTAAAAAACTGTCTTTTAGCTTTCCCATAATTAAGATTCTTTTTGAATTCCGTTATTTTTCTGTTATTGCATAAACAGCTTATATTTAGCATCGTGAAGACAATCCTGGTATATAGCCTTGCAGTATTTTATTTCCTGATAAGTGTCAGGCTGACGGCTAATATCCATTATTGCGGAGGTAAGATCCAACATATTTCAGTGGTAGGTTTTAGCTCACACAAATCCTGTTGCGCGGGTAAACCGATGAAAAAAGGATGTTGTGAAGATGTTCAGCTTTGCTTTAAAAAGAGCAGTGTAGACCATCAAACATCTTCGGCAGTTCTGTTCTTTGCAGCTGCACTTCCTGCAGAACCTCAGAAAACATTCGTTTTTGAGCAGAAGGATGAAGTCTATGTACCAAAGAATATAAAACCCTCAGTTAATGCACCTCCTCCGGAATTAAGGATTCCGACTTATTTAAAACACTGTGTATTCATTATATGATTTGAGAATCACTCATCGGGCTATGCCTGATTTTTTCTCAATTAATAATCAAATATTGAATAAACATGCGAAAAATAACATTAGTACTATCATTCGCTTTGGCAGCAACGTCGCTTTTTACTTCCTGTAATTCCACAAAGGATGAAAGCTACAGTGCCTATCAGTGCCCCATGAAATGCGAGAGTTCAAAAACCTACGATAAACCGGGAACTTGTCCCGTGTGCAGTATGGAATTGGAGGGCATTAAATCAAATAAAAACTAATATTATGAAAACTACACTTTTAAAAAGTCTGGCAACAGTTGCGTTTACTGTGCTGACATTCATTGGCAACAGCCAAACAACAGCAATGAATTTTTCAGGACAGGATTGTAACGGAAACAACGTTGACCTTTTTGCTGATTTAGACGCGGGAAAAGCAGTCATGCTTATTTTTTATATGCCGAATTGTGGTTCTTGTCCGCCGGTAGCATCAAAAATGCAAACAATGGCGAATAACATCAACGCAACGCATCCCGGTTTGGTAAAAGCATATGCATTCCCTTATCAGAACAGTACAACCTGTGCATACTCTTCAGGTTGGGTAATGAATAACAATCTTGGGCTTTTCGCACCAATGGATAGCGGAGCAGTTCAGGTTGCATATTACGGTGGATTCGGTATGCCGACTGTTGTTTTACTTGGTGGAGATAATCACGATGTGTTATTTACAACTCAGAATTTTACCACATCGGATACAACTACGATGCGTGATCTGATCCTGACCAATATGACAGCAGGGTTGGAGCAAAACTCCATTCAAAAATTAACTGCATACCCAAATCCGGCATCAGACATCATAACTGTGAATTTTGAAGCTTTACAAGGTGCTGAAATGAGCATGCAATTGACAGATCTTTCCGGGAAAACGGTTATGACTTTTGAACATGAAAAACTCGCTAAGGGATCGTTTCAGAAACAAATCGATGTATCTAAACTTCCTGTAGGTTCATACTTATTGAGTCTTCAAATGGACGGTAAGCTGATTACTGAAAAGATTCATGTTACCCGCTAATTTTTCACATAAAATCTATTGGCAATTGGTTCGGGTGGTTGTACTTTTTTGTGCAGCCACCCCCGTTGCGTTTACCCAATCTTATTGGCACGCACCCAATGATACCCTGATCGCAACTACTACTGTCAATAGCCCGGTGACGATGAACATTACCCAGGTTCACCCGAACACCGATACTTTACAGTTTGTCTGGAAAAAATTTGCTGTAAACATGCCGAATGACTGGACTGCTCAAATTTGTGACAATGCCACTTGTTATCCTGCGTTATTGGATAGCTCAACAACATTGCCGGTCCTTCCGGGAGACGACGGATTGATGCTGATTCATTGTTACCCTAACAACAATCCGGGAACGGGAATAATCCGGTACACCATTTACGAAATTCATTCACCCGCCCAGGTAGATACACTTACCTGGATTATTCATGCAACTTCGACAGCAACACTTAATGAAGCAGGTTCTCCGGTACCGGCTTACACCTTAACCGGAAACCGTTTTCAACTTACTGATCAGGGAATGCGGTTCTCCAACCTAACTTTATTCGATTTAAACGGGAAAGAAGTCTTTTCATCAGGTGTTTCTAAAACAGCACCTACGGAAATCCCGAATCTTTCTCCTTCGTTTTATTATATTGTCCTTAGTGGGACAAACACAGTTATTCGTCAAAAAATATGGTACCCAATAAACTAGTTGTACGCAAACATTTTTATGTATTCATCCTGCTTTGTGTTACAGGGAATTTGTTTGCTCAAAATCCGCTTTATATTCCACCTGTATTGACAGGAACTACCTTTAATCTAACTGTTCAATCCGGAACAACACCACTCTATCCTGGAAATCCAACCCCGACATACGGTATCAACGGTTCATTCCTTTCACCTACAATTGTGGTAAACAAAGGCGATTTTGTGACTTTGAACGTCCTGAATAATTTGAACGTTGCGACAACCATGCACTGGCACGGTTTACATGTTGCGCCGGAAAATGACGGTGGACCTCATCAGTCAATCGCTGCAGGTTCCACCTGGAGCCCGGCATTCGAAATCCTGAATAATGCAGGGACATTTTGGTATCACCCGCATGGTGAAGGAAAAACAGAATTGCATGTTGGAAAAGGGTTGTCAGGTTTGTTCATCATTCATGATCCGGCAGAACTTGCTTTAGGCCTGCCTCAGACTTACGGAGTCGATGACATTCCATTGATTGTTCAAACCAAGGCATTTGATGTTTTGAACCAAATCGCCATTGCTGATCACATGGATACGGCTGTTTTCGTGAATGGGACACTTCATGCAAGTACAGATTTGCCTGCCCAGGTAGTTCGACTTCGCTTATTGAACGGAAGCAGTATGCGCTCATTTTATTTCGGTTTTTCGAATAATATGACCTTTTATCAGATTGCCACTGACGGTGGTTTGGTTGCAACTCCAAATGCACTTACGCGTTTACTTATTGCACCGGGTGAACGATCTGAGATCCTGGTTGATTTATCCGGAATGAACGGACAAACGGTCAACTTAATGAGTTACGGTTCTGAAATGCCGGATGGAATTTTCGGTTCACCTTCCGTTGGTTCCGGCGCAGACACCATGGATATGTACATGGACAATTTCCTGAACGGAGCCGATTTCAACCTGGTTGAATTCGCGGTTGGTGCTCAAACAGCAAGTCCTGTTACCACCATTCCTGCCACATTGGTTCCGTATGTACCATTCAATGAAGCTGACGCAACGGTTAACCGAACGCTTGTGTTTGATACCATTACACTGGTGCCAGGTGATGTTCCGAATCGTGCAGAAGGTCCTTTCGGGATCAACAACACGACTTTTCATATGGATTCCGTAAATATCACCGTTCCATTAAATTCAACAGAGATCTGGACACTGAAGAACAATACCCTGATTGCGCATCCGTTCCATATTCACGACATTCAGTTCAATATCATTGAGAAAAACGGGACTACCCCGCCAATCACGGAACAAGGCTGGAAAGATGTTGTACTGGTAATGCCCGGAGACAGTGTAAAATTCATTACTAAATTCACCACGTTTTCAGATGAAATGGTTCCATATATGTATCATTGTCATTTGCTTCATCATGAAGATGACGGGATGATGGGATCCTTTTTGGTCATTGATTCAACAGCATCTGTAAACGATGTTTTCGATGAATTGCAATTGGTCGCATTTCCAAACCCGGCTTCAACACATTGGGAGATTTCAGGAAATTGGGAAAACCAACAAATTCAACTTGAATTAACAGATGCCTTTGGCAGATTGGTTTATTCCGAGAGCTACCTACAGATGGAAATGGGGAATAAACTCCTGTTGCCTAATACATCATTAACAACCGGTTTTTACTTTCTGAAGGTTGGATTTGAAAACGGAGAAAACTCCTTATTGAAATTGGAGAAAAAATAGCGCTGTTCTGCCGGCTTTAGTATTAATCAAACAAAGGCTGGAACGGATCGAAACGGTGCATGGTATCCAATGCCTTCAGTTCCCGGTTTTCCACTTTATACACTTTTCCCGGAAATTTCTCGATCAGCGACATGTCGTGGGTGGCCATAATTACGGCCGCCTTTTCTTCTTTTGCAACAGCAACGATCAGATGCATAATTTCCGTAGAGGTTTCCGGATCCAGGTTTCCGGTAGGTTCATCTGCAATAATTACTTTCGGGTGATTGATCAAAGCGCGGGCAATAGCAACACGTTGCTGCTCACCTCCGGAAAGTCTGTGTGGCTGAATATGCTCCTTCCCTTCCAGCCCCACCATTGATAAAACAGTACGGATCCGCTGGTCCATTTCGCGTTTGTCTTTCCAGCCTGTTGCCTTCATCACAAAACGCAGGTTGTCGTTAATCGAACGATCCGAAAGCAATTGGAAATCCTGGAAAACCACACCCAATTTTCTGCGCAGATTTGGAATTTGTCTCTTGGAAAGTCTTTTCAGATCATATTCCACCATAGAACCGGAGCCGTCGCTCAGTTCCAATTCTCCATAGAGCACTTTCAACAAGCTACTCTTCCCGGAACCCGTTTTCCCGATCAAAAAAACCAATTCATCCGATTCCACCTCGAAATTGATGTTATCAAGGACTGTTTGACCAAGCTGATCAATCCTTCCGTTTTGAATGCGAATAACTTTCTCCACCTTTCTGAATTTATTGAATTATATCATTTATGCTAAAAGCCAAACATTTGAATCAGCCTTGGCTGAAACATTTGAACATTTTATGGAACAATATATCAATGTAAATTTCACAATTCCAATTCGTAAAAATCAGGTGTAACAAGATTATCTCTTAACAGTTATACGTTTAAAACTTTTGAACGCGCGTGCCCTTTCTCCCTCGGGTACTACTTAATTTTACTATCTTAAAATAGTTGTAATGCGTTTTATTTTTATCCTTTTTCTACTTGTTGCAAGCTCTTCGGCATGGTCCCAGGCAAGTGAGAAGTACCATTCTCCGCTGAGTGGATTCTACAAAGCAGAAGATTTGTTTGAGAAAGAACAATACAGTGCAGCACGCAAAGAATTTCGCTTATTTATTACAGATTATAAGGGTTCCAAAAACGATTCATACTACATCAAAGCCTTGTATTATGAAGGTCTTTCCGCATTGGAGCTCTTCAATAACGATGCTATTGATTTGCTTGAAACATTCAACAGGGAATACCCGGAAAGCATTTATCGAAGCAATATTCTATTCCAGATCGGCCGGTATTACTACCAAAAAAAGGATTACAAAAAGTCCATTGAATACTTCAAACAACTAAGCAGATCGACCGTTGATAAAGAAAACCAGGAAGAATACTACTTCAAATTGGGTTATGCTTACTTTGATGAAAAGCAATACCCGGAATCCAAATTGGCTTTTTATGAAGTAAAGGATTCAAGCAGTCAGTACGGAGCACCAAGCCTCTACTATTACTCTCATATTTGTTATCTGGACAGCTCGTACCAAACAGCTTTGGAAGGGTTTGAAAAACTATTGACCGACAATCGTTTCAATCGCGTAGTTCCGTATTACATTACACAGATCTACTACATCCAGCACAAGTATCAGGAAGTCGTTGACTTTGCCCCAAGTAAGGTTGACAGTTTGAAACCTGCCGAACAAGTGGAGATCAGCCACATTATCGGGGACAGTTATTTCCATTTGGAGAAATACGATGAGGCACTTCCGTACCTGGAATTATACAACTCGAAATCGAACACCACGCGAGACGACGATTATGCACTTGCGCTTGCTTATTCGCGCACATCCAATTGCACAAAAGCTGTTAAGTACTTTGACCGTGTAGCACGCGAAAAAGACGTGTTAGGACAGATCGCCTTGTACCATGCAGGAGAATGTTACACGAACCTGAATGAGCTCGTTTACGCCAGAACCGCCTTTGAAGCGGCCAGTCAGCTGGATATGGACAAAATGATCCAGGAAGATGCCTTGTACAACTATGCCCTGCTTTCTTATAAGCTGGACATGAATGCATACGATGAAGCCGTTGAAGCATTCAAATTATACCTTGAAAAATACCCCGATTCAAAACGAAAACCGGTTATTTATCAATACCTGGTAAACGTATATACTTCTACCAAGAATTACCAGAAAGCTTTGGAATCTTTGGATCAGCTGACCAACAAGGACATCAAACTGAAATCTGCTTACCAGTTGATTGCTTTCAACAGAGGAGTGGAATTATTCCAGAAATCGGAATACGCAAATGCAATAACAGCTTTTGAATTGGTAGATAAATACCCGATCAGTCCGGAGATCAGTGCGAAGGCCATGTATTGGAGTGCAGATGCAGAGTTTTATTTGAAAAAGTACTCTGAAGCAATTAAGAAATACACCCAATTCATGGGAATGTCCGGTTCCCAGTTAAGTGGCTTGCGAAACGATGCCATCTACAACAAAGGATATGCTTACCTGGCATTGAAAAACTATCCTGAAACTCAAAGCGCTTTCAGAGAATATTTAAAACAGCCAAACCTGACGGATATTCACAAAAAAGCAGATGCTTACATGCGTTTGGGTGATGAATATTACCGGGTTATCAACGCAGATTTCGCAACTAACCAGGCGGCAATTGATAATTACAAAGCGGCATATAATTTGAAAGCAGGATACGACGACCAGGCATTGTATTACATGGCCCGTACATACAACTTCATGAACAAGCAGGATGAACGGATTCAAAGTTTAACCGACCTCATCAATAATTATCCTAAATCCCGGTACATGCAACGCGCCATTGCGGATATTGCACGTGCTTATTTTGAAAAGGAAAACCTGGATAAATCGGAACGTTATTACAAGCAGATTATTTCCGATTATCCGTCCAGCAACATGGTAAAAGATGCTTACCATTACCTGGGTGATATTGCTTTCAAACGTGCAAATTACAACCAGGCAGAAACGTATTATACCAAAGTCCTGAATGAATTCACTGTGAGTGATACCATCTGTGAGCGTGAAGTAAGTTCGCTTGTAGCTGTTTATCGTGCACAACGCTTGTTAAACAAGATTGAAGGTTTGGCTGGAAAATACAGCTGTGCTGATTCCATCGCAACCCAGGTGGAAGATGAGTATTACCGCCAGGGATTTGACCTCTATGAAAAAGAAGAATGGAATGCTTCCATTACTGAGTTCGACAAGTATCTGAATAAATACCCGAACGGTAAATTCTACCGCGATGCAATGAATCAAAAAGCAGATGCTTTGTACCGTTTGAAGAGAGAAGCAGATGCGATTGACATTTACAAGATCACACTTGCCGGTCCGAATGACGATTATACGGAACTGGCTTCGGTCCGGACGGCCAAATTCCTCTTTAATGGAACTCAAAAAGAAGCCGCACTTCCGTATTACAAACGAACGGAAGAAGTCAGTTCCAACCCGGAATTTTTGAACAATGCCCGAATCGGGTTGATGCGCTGTCATTTCCTGTTGGAGAATTATGCCAATGCGGTTGAATATGCCCAAAAAGTACTGGGTGTTCAGCAAACTACCCAATTGAAACTGGAAGCGGAATTCATCAAAGGAATTTCACTTTCCAAAGAAAAACGTTATGCCGAAGCACAATTGTCTTTAGACTATGTAATCAAAAATACGACTACTGTTTGGGCTGCAGAATCCAAATACACGATTGCATTGAATGCATTTGAGCAGGCAGATTATACTAAAACGGAAACCGTAATCAGGGAATTGTTGAAGATGAAACCGGGTTATGATTACTGGATTGCAAAAGGATTGATTCTGCAAACGAAGGTATTGCTTCAGAAAAAAGACCTGTTCCAGGCAGAGAATACGATCAAATCGGTGATTGATCACTATCCGGTAAAAGATGATGGCATTCAGCAGGAAGCTGCCGAATTGTACGATGAGATTATGCAATTGAAAACACAACCAAAAACTTTGACGAATCCGAGCGAGCCTACGGTCATTGAAGTGGATGAAAAAACAGGGAAATAATGAAGAGAAGTACACACATATTAACGCTTGTAAGTGCGGTATTGATCGGATCATTTTCGCATGTGTTCGGGCAGGAAGGAACCGATGTAATCATTAGCGCTACCGGTACACGAACAGTTGAAAATGCCAGTCGTCTGAATTCCCAGCCAAAAATCCTGGACACGGTTTTCCCGATTCCATCAACTTCTTATCCTCTGCTTTCCATTAACTACGAACCTACTTTCGAGATCCCTAAAATTGAACCTGCAAAGGTCAACCTGCAGCAAAAATTACCGCAGCTGTATAACGGTTACGCGCGCATCGGGATTGGTTCGTTATTGATGCCGCTTGCCGAAGTTTATTACAACAACGGCCGCAGCAGGAAAATGCATTATGGTGGAAATATCCAGCATTTGAGTTCTTTTGGAAAAATGCAGAATGTGGCTCCGGCAAATTTCGACAGAACAACTGCTCGCGCGTTCGTGGGCGTAAACGAAAAGAAATACAGCTGGGATGCAGAATCCTATTATCGTAATCAGGGACTTCACTTTTATGGTTTCCCGAATGAGGACGCAGATAAAGACAGTATTGCACAGCGCTTCAATACCTTCGGGTTGAAAGCCGGCTTTCATTCACATGCAAAAGACAGCTTAGGTTTGAATTGGAAACTGGGAATGGAATACCGTCATTTCAACGATAAAAAACCAAAAGCAGATTCTTTAAGTGATTGGAATGCACGCGAAAATTTCTTCGCAATCCGCACAGGAGCAGAATACAAATGGGGAACCGAGATCTTTGCTGCGGACCTGGATATTCTTCACAACTCTTATAAATACGGAATACTGAATGATACAATGCCCGGATTTTTGAATTCCGGTTTGGAAAACAAAAACACGATCATCAGTTTAAAACCAAGTATCAGCACGTATTCCAAAAATCGGAAGTTAAAGGCCAAAATCGGAGTTGATCTGACTGCCAGCTTTGGAACAAAAGACAAAGTTTACCTGTACCCAATTGCCGAAGTAAAATATTCGTTGTTCAATGATATCCTGATCCCATATGTGGGAGTAACAGGAGGTTTGACCCAGCAGTCATTCAAACGAATTACAGACGAAAATGAATTTACCTTGTCCAATGTTTCTTTGCAGAATGAACACAAAGCTGCAGATGGTTATGTTGGTATTAAAGGAACCTTGTCCAAACGAATCGGATTCAATGTATTTGCAAGTTTTTCTCATGTAAAAGGCAAAGCGCTCTTCGTAACGGATACTGTTTATTCGGGAAGAAACCGTTTCAATGTGATCTACGATACGATGAACATTACCAAACTGGAAGGGTCGATCTATTACCAATTGAAAGAAAAGGTGAAAATTGATGTGATCGGACGATACTATTCTTACAACGCAAGGAACAACATCTTCGCATGGAACCTGCCTCAATTCCAGGTTATTTTACGCGGAACATACAACTTGTACGATAAGTTTATTTTAACTGTTGATGCGAACCTGGAAGGTGGAAGAAGAGCTCAGGTATTTGCTGCCGGAAAAGATGTATTGGAAGAAAACAACCAATTTGGTTTGAAACTGGGCTTCCTGGCTGATGCTAATATCGGATTGGAATATCGTTACAACAAGCGTGTTTCCGGGTTCATCAACCTAAATAACGTTGCTGCTCAACGATACAAAAGATGGTATAATTACCCGGTTCAGGGCTTCCAGGCAATGGTGGGTGTAACGATCCGCTTTTAAAATTGACAATTGAAAAGCTTTTCAATTTTAACATTCTCCATTTTCAATTATTGGTTTTGGTTTTCATACCTTTGAAACATGAAGCAAATTCTACCCCTTATAGCACTTCTTTTAATTCTTGCTGCATGTAAGGATCCAAGTGTGAAGTACAATCAAGTGATTCAAAATGATTCTGATTATGATGTTTGGATCCGGGTTTATGAACGGACAGATTCTGCTTCGACCGTGTTCTTTACTGTAGACAGTTTTTTCATTGCCCGTAAAAGTGAAACGATCATTTTGGAAAGAAACGGGCATAAGAACATGGCTCAGTTCAGTCCCTGCAAAATGTATCTGGATTCTATCAGTGGTCGGGCTGCAGACACTACATTGGTTTTGGACCTGAACTTAAACAGCGACAGCAACTACGTATTCAACGAAGTAGACAAGAACAAAAAGGGCGGAGGTACTTGTGAGTGTCGCGCCATTTTCAAAAACATTCATTTGCATTAAGCAATTCAGCTTTTGCTGAACAAGTGCTTGCGGTGATTGGACCCCCAGGCAGCTAATTCGCCAATGATCGGCTGAAGTGTTAGCCCATAAGGAGTTATCTTATATTCGACTGTAATCGGTTTCGTGTCGCAAACCGTTCGCGTAATCAATTGATTGATTTCCAATTCCTGCAATTCCTTTGAAAGCATTTTGGCACCGATTCCCGGAATATTCCGTTTCAGTTCCATGAACTTCATGGAGTTCTCGAATATCAGGGTCCCGATGATCTGAATTTTCCATTTTCCGGAAAGCAATTCCAGCGTATCTCTGATTGCAAGCATTCTTCCTGCGCAGGCAGCCGGTTCGTGAATAAGTTTCTTTTTCATTGCCATAATGCAAAAATACGTTGCTAAAGATCTGATTTTATAATGAGTTTCTTCGTGGAAACTAGTTTCCAAAAGGAAATATAGGTAAAAAGTAAACTTAAATGTGTTTTTCAACCATCCTACATCCGGATAATTGCCCCGTCTTCCATCTCTATGATCCGATGTGTTCTTTCAGCAAATTCGTTATCGTGGGTGACTATCAACAAGGATTGTCCGAATTCTTCCGCCAATTCCTTAAATATCCCGAATACGATCTCGCTATTCTTTTTATCCAAATTTCCGGTCGGTTCATCACCCATCAGGATCAAAGGATTGTTAATCAAAGCCCTTGCAATTGCCACACGTTGTTTTTGCCCACCCGAAAGTTGGTTCGGTAATTTAAGCGCTTCATCCTGAATTCCTAAAATTTTCAGCTTTTCATAAGCGTGATGTTCTACTTCAGCGGCACTTAATTTATTTAGTTTCAAACCGGGCAGCATGACGTTTCTCAACACAGAAAATTCATTCAGCAAATAATGGAACTGAAAGACAAAACCTATTTTCTCATTCCTGACCTGCGCCAGGTCACCTTCTTTTTTACCGCGCATCATTTGATTATCTATCACTAAATCTCCCTGATAATCCGTATCCATCGTTGAAAGGATGTACAGCAACGTTGATTTTCCACAGCCGGATTTCCCGATGATGGAAACAAATTCTCCTTTTTGAACTTCAAAACTGATATTTTTCAAAACCTGAATATCATACGGGTCATGAAAATACTTGGAAATATTCCTGGTTTGCAGAATTGGTGTGCTCATTTTACTTCCCTCTAATGATTACAACCGGATCAACCTTACTTGCTTTTCGCGAAGGAAAATAACCGGCAAAATAAGTTGTCACAATCGAAAAAATTCCACCTATCAGGTAATATCTCGGATCATAATTGATCGGGTAGGTTTTGATCGTCGGAAGTGCTTCCGTTTTAAAAGGGATCTGATCAATCCCCGTGGAGATTAAAAACCCGAATAAGAGCCCGAAAAGTCCTCCGAAAACCCCGATGGTAAGTGCAATTGTAATAAACACCCTTTTTACATCCTTTCCTGAAAATCCTGTTGCTTTAAGAATAGCAATCGTATCCATTTTTTCATAGATCATCATGTTCAGGATATTGTAAATTCCAAAACCTGCAACAATCAATAAAGTAATTCCTACTGCATACGAAATCAAAGTCCTGATGGCGGTACCGGCTTCAAATTGTGCATTAGCCGTTTGTATATCTACCGCTTCCACTTCATAGATATTCCCATATTCTTTTGCGACTTCAGGTGCCTGGACCATGTCCTTTAATTTCACTTGAATGTCCGTAACATAGCTATTGCTCTCACCCATTAATTTTTGAGCGGTTGCCAATGAAACATAACTTTGTACTTTATCGATATCCTGAAGTCCGGATTGAAAATAGCCTACAACCTTTAGCTGGAGCCTTTCTCCCTTTGAAGTTGTGATCTGAATATTGTCACCGAGATTTGCCAGGATCTTATCCGCTGCTCCTTTCCCCAAAATAATGCTGTTCGGAATATATTTGAGATCCTGATAATCTCCTTCCACTACATACTCGGAAAATGTGAACAACCTGTTCTCTCCCGCTACATCTATACCATTCAAAACACCATTCAGATCAACGGCGCCTACATTGTAAAATACCTGAACGCTGACCTTCGGACTGACTCCCAAAACCCTTGGATCATCTCTGAGAGATCTCATAATTGCACTGCTGTTTCGAAGGTCCAGCAAATCATTTTTTGGTTTTACCGAACTTATAAAGTTATACGCCGAGGATTTATAATCTATAGGTTGTTTTTTAGAAGGAAGTACCTCTTTGTAAATGTGAACATGCGGAGTACGGTTAAGGATCAAACTGTCCAGCATAATATTCAAACCCGTCATGAAACTCAAAAGTGTGATAAACATGGTAATACTAAACGTCACACCGATAGCTGCAACAAGTGTCTGTTTCCAGCGAGCCAGTAATAAGGCCTTCGAAATACTTATGATCAGTCCAAATCTCATTCGGCTTCAAGCATTATTTCATCTTTCGATTTCAATCCTGAACGAATTTCTACAAGCTCAAAATCGCGTAACCCAACTTCTACTTTTTTCTTAGTCCCATTGACTAAAAGGACCGAATCCCCCTTTAATAAATAGGTCCTTGGAATGGTCAGCACTTTTTTCTTTGATTCTATTACAATATTCGCTTCAAAAGAAGTGTTCGGGAAAATGCGTTTCGGTGGATTAATAAAAGTTGCTTCTACTTTAAATGTCTTTGAACGTTCATTCATCAGCGGATTGATCTTGCTCACTTTTGCTTCAAATACCCGTCCTTTGTAGCTATCCATCGTAATCAAAACCCGCATGTTTAAGTCTACTTTTGCGATGTCGTATTCGTCCACCTGCATTTCAAGGACAAAACTGTCTGCTGATCCTAAAATAGCTACGGGAATCTGCGGACTTACTAAAGTTCCTTTTTCAATTAAAACGCTGTAAACCCTTCCGTCAATATCACTTCGAATCTCGAAATCAGACGCTGATTTTGAAGACAAGGCTAAATTATTCTTCGATTGTTTCGCACTGAAATTGATTTGTCTTTTCAGATCATTGTAACGAATAATCGCATTGGATAATGCATTTTGAGAACTTTGGTACGCCAGTTCACGTTGCTCCAGCTCTACTTTTGAAATGACATTCTGATTATACAGGTTTAGCTGGCGTACATACATAAGGGAATCTGTTTTCAGTTTTTCCCTTGCCAGTTGGATGCTGTTTCGTGCATCTTCCAATTTGTCCTGATTGGAACTCAAATCATAATAAGAAGCGGAAAGTGCCGCATTTTCTTCATTGATAAGCTGAGCTTTATTGTCAATTCTGAACAGCAATTGTCCCTTTTGCACATAATCCCCATCGTCCACATAAACATCACGGACAATTCCCGAAACTAATGGAACTGCCTGGTACTGACTTTTACTTTTAATGGTGCCCGATGCATATACAGAGGATGAAATATTCTGAATTTTCGGATGAATAGTCTCACTTTTTGAGCCACAACCAACAACAAGCAAGAGTAAAATAGGAACAAGTATTTTCATCGGTGCATTGAACAATAGTTACTACACCAAAGTACGAACTAAAATCGGAAATTAACTATGATCTTAATCATTTCAAAACCCATGGAGCAATCCCCAGGGCTTTTAACTTCGGCTCCAATTGAGAAAACTGGGATGCATTTCCTGCACTGACACGAATTTTACCGTCTTTTTCGATGATTTGACCTTCCATTCCATTGGATTCCAATAACCTGATCAGGTCTTCTGCATTTTTTCTATCCGAATAACTTCCAACGATGATCTGGCCGCCCTTCGGTGTTGCAGGTACCGGATTCACTTTTGGTTGTTCCACCGGTTTTTTCGGTGTTTGTGCCATTGCTGAAGCTTTAGGCGACATGCGATCAGCAACAACTTCAGGTTTAACTTCCGGTTCTTCGTTCACTTGTTCAACAGTCGCTTTTTTCTTATTCAGAGAAACCGGAACATACGTGTCTTCATCCATTTCATAAGAAAATGTTTCTACGTTCTTCGGTAAATGCTGAAGTTGATTTTTGCCTTCTCTTTTTGTGAACGAATAATTCGTTTCTGGCAAAGTATAAGTCCCCGGCTGGCTGGCGTGGAACGGGTTAAAATCTGAAAGTGAAACAACGCCTGATTCCAGTACATCTGTTTTTACCGGGATCCAAAAGGAATAAAATGCAATCGGCAGCAAACAGGCAGCAGCTACATATCTCCAGGTATTGGACTTTTTCTTAATCGGAATGATTGTCGGTTGGATGTGCTCTTCGTGAACCACTTCCAGAACAGGAATAATTGGTTCTTCAGTTAGTGCAAAAGACGGTTCTGCATTCGGAGCAACTTGTTTTTGCTCCATTTCAACAGCTTTCACAACATGTAAAATTGCCTGGTGTGATTCTTTTGCTTCTGCATCAGCAACAGATACAAAATGCACAGCACTCAATCCGAAGGATTCCAGTAACAAATTATAGAAGCGATCCTGTTCGAAGCACAGGTTTCGTTCCTGATCGTAAAACAGGTTCCCAACACGGTCAATGGTGATTCTTCCACCCATTTGAAGCCTTGCTTCCCATTCATTGATGTGTGCCTGAACTTCTTCGGCAGCTTCAGAATAAGGAATGGAATTCGCCTGGGAAAGTGCCGCTATCAACAAACCATCATTGTTAATCAACTGTTTATTGAATAGGACCGATTTCTTTGGTGGAATGATGACACCTTTCGCCGGATCAATTTTTGCAGATGTACGTTGTGCCACGAAACCTCCAAAAGAAGGAACGATCACACAATTGTGCTGTAATAATAAATCCCCGATAAGCTGTTCAACTGTCAACATGTCACAAAGTTATGAAAATCACATCATCTATACGCAATAAATGAAAAAGAGTTGCAGGATTACATACAATACCTTAGTTTTGGACAAAACTAAACTTATGAAACACCTTTATTCGCTTGTTTTTGTGTTGATTGCATTAACAAGTTTCAACTTAAGTATAGCGCAAAGCATTGTTCCGAATTTGACCACAATAAACACTAGCGGCGGAACCTGCAATGGATATGCAGAAGTTTCACCCACGGGTGGTTCCGGTTCTTACACATACATTTGGAGTACGGGAGCAACTAACAGTTATATAGATCTGTTATGTGCCGGAGCTTATACGGTTACCATTTATGATGGGATTGATACACTTACTCTGGATGCATTTATCCTGGATGGTTGTTCCGGATTCACCGGATCGTATTCAAGCACACCACCTTCCGCCCCAGGAATGTGTGACGGAACTGCTACATTCACCCCTTACGGAGGAACTGCTCCTTATACGTATTCCTGGAGTAATGGCGCTAACACACAGTCTCTGTCTAATCTCTGTGCCGGATATTATTATTATACTGTCTATTGCACAGACATGATGGGCTGTACCACAACAATTCCTGTCGCATATAACGGAGGCGCTTCCCCTATTTCAATCAACCTCACAACAACAAACGATTTATCAGGTAATTGCAGTGGTTCTGCTTCGGCTGCACCAACGGGCGGTTCCGGCAGTTATACCTATTTATGGAGCACCGGTGAAACAACCAGTTCGATCAATAATTTGTGTCCCGGAATTTATTCTTTAATGATCCAGGATTCGAGCTCAGATACTGCATCCGTTTCTTTTGCAATCACTAACAGTTGTATGAATTTCACAGGAACTATTTCTTCTACCTCAACTTCGGGTCCTGTACTGTGCGACGGAACGGCAACAGTTAATCCGATTAACGGAACAGCTCCATACACCTATTCATGGAGCAATGGTACTACAACACAATCCAGCTCAAATTTATGTGCCGGAACTTATACCGTAGTATGCACAGATGCAAACGGATGCAGCTTTTCAGCTTCCTGGTATGTAAGTGATTCAACAAATACCGGCAACAACTTTACCGTAAACTTGTCTTCAACAGATGATTTAATGAACAATTGCACCGGTTCTGCTACCATTTCACCAACTGGAGGAACAGCTCCTTACACCATTGTTTGGAGCAATGGAGTTGCAGGGAATTCGATTTCAAACCTCTGCGCCGGGATTTACTCTGTGATGGTCTGGGATTCAGGAACGGATTCTGCAGCCGTAAATTTCGTTATTGCAGATTCTTCTACAACATATGGCAACAATCCTTTCCCGAACGGAGTGATCAGCGATACTTTATATACGGAGTTGGTAACTGATTGCATTATCGATTACAGTGCAATTGATTCTGCTTCCTTGTACCAGGCTGTTTATGATTCAATCAACCAGAATTTATACGTTACCTGGGCGATCTATTCACCGACGGATACTATTTATATCAACGATACACTAGGATTGGCCGGAAATCCGGGATACTACTCCATTACAATCTCTGTTTATTGCCCGAACAAATCGGGGAATGATTTCTTCAAAATTGAAAGTGTGATCTATTTTGACGGATCGCAAGTTTGGCTATCTTCAGCACTGGGTCTTGATGAAAAGGAACTGCTAAACCAGGTTATCCCTTATCCGAATCCGTTCACCAGTTCAATTTCGGTAGAGAACAAAGACGGTGCGATCCAATCTATAAAACTGATCGATCTGAATGGCCGCGTTCTTTCGGAAATGAATCAGATCAACTCAGGATTGACTGAAATGGATCAATTAGAAAACATTTCATCGGGAACTTATTTGTTGATTTTATCCGGAGAAAATACATCCAGAACGGTTAAAGTTATTAAGTAAAGAATTCCGAATACTTTTCGGGAACCCTGTCTGTCAGCTGATGGATGGGGTTTTTATTTTCTGCGTAAGGATGAAAGTTTGATTCCCTCTACCGACATCACGACATAAATGAAGAAGATGATCAACAGGTTGTTCAATGCGAATTTGATCAGTGAGTGATCTCCGTACGGGATTTTATCGCAAATAAAATAGATCAGGATACTCAATCCAAGGTACAGGAAAAACTTCCGAAGATTATACTTGATAGGAAAGTGTTTCTGTCCCCAGAAATAGGAAACAACCATTTGGAATGCGTAGACAATCAAAGTTGCCCAAGCGCTGGCTTTGTATCCGTATTCCGGGATAAACAAGTAATTGATGGTTATCGTCAGCATGGCCCCCATGATGGAAATGTACGCCCCGAATTTGGTTTGATTGGTCAATTTGTACCAGATGCTTTGGTTGATGTAAACTCCAAAGAACACATTTGCTAATAAGAGAATGGGAACCACGTGCAATCCACTCCAAAATGTTTTATTTGAAATAAAGTATTTGAAAATGTCCAGATTTAGTGAAACTCCGAGGAATATCAAACAAACGATCGCAACGAAATAGTTCATGAGTTTGATATATAGTTTATTTCTATCCTGATTCTTCATTTGGTTGAAGAAAAAAGGTTCGGCCGCGTAGCGATACGCCTGCAATAGGATCGTAACAAGCATGGCTAGTTTGTAACACGCACTGTAAATACCAATTTCCGCATCAGCCATTTTTGCCGTAAATCCGTTCGCAGGATCGTACAACATTTGCTTCAGCATAATCCGGTCGATTACTTCATTGATAATTCCGGCAAACCCTGCTATGACGATTGGAATGGCGTATACCATCATTTTTCGCAATAAGGGAATATCCAGTTTCAGGCGAATTCCGGTAAAATCTTTTCGCAGCATGATTGGTTTCACCAAACTGGAAACCAGGTTCGCTATCAAAATGTAAAATACTCCGTTTACAGGATTATCCCAATCCACAAAACAATAGAGTAATACGAGATTCAGAACAATATTTACTCCTATCGATGAAAATTGAATAATGGCAAATTCCTTCGCTTTTTCTTCCGATCTAAGTTTTGCAAGGGGTAAACTGGAAACTGCATCAATGGCAACAATAGCTCCCATCAGGATGATGTATTCCGGATGATCATTGAATAACAATGCGTCAGCAACGGAGTGATTGAATCCTAATATGAGCAGGAAGAAACCGACATTTAACAACAAAACAGTTAGAAAGCTATTTTGAAAAACCCGTTGCTTATCATCACTGTCCTGAATGAAGCGAAAAAAGGTTGTCTCCATTCCGAAGGTCAGTAAAATCATTAAAAAAGCTACAAAGGCATACAATTGGGAAACCACTCCATATTCTTCCGGATGCGTAAAAAATACGGAAGTATAAAGTGGGACCAATAAGTAGTTCAGGGTCCTGCCGAGAATACTCGACATCCCATAAACAGCTGTTTGCCCTAATAGTTTTTTAAGCGGATTCAATTATCCTCGAAAGTTTGGTTTTCTTTTTTCAATGAATGCCGTCGTTCCTTCTTTGAAATCAGCTGTTCCGAAACACAATCCGAATTCTTCCACTTCCTTGTCAAATCCTTTTTGTCCACCTTCCGAATACAATGCGTTTACCGCACGAATAGCAGAAGCGATTGCTGTTCCAGAATTTTTGATGATTTTTCCGGCTAATTCATTCGCCAGGTCTAACAATTCTTCCGGTTCGCACACGTGATTCACCAAACCCCATGATTTTGCTTCGTCAGCAGAGATCATTCCAGCAGTGAAGATCATTTCATTTGCTTTTCCACGACCAACCAATTGGGTCAAACGTTGCGTTCCGCCATATCCCGGAATTACTCCAAGAGAAACTTCAGGAAGTCCCATTTTTGCATTTGCCGAAGCAATGCGGATATGTGATGCCATTGCCAGTTCCAATCCGCCGCCAAGCGCAAACCCGTTTACCGCGGCAATTACCGGTGTGGTCATGTTTTCAATGAATGAAAATAACAACTGTTGTCCCTGAGCTGCCAATTCGCGCCCTTTTTCAATTGAAAAATCGGCAAATTCTTTAATATCCGCACCGGCAACGAATGCTTTCTCACCGGAACCGGTAAGAATCACCACACCCGTTCCCTTATCTTCGTTTGCTGCACTCAAGGCATAATTCAACTCGGAAATGGTTTGTTTGTTTAATGCATTTAATTGGTTCGGGCGATTAATCGTAATGGTTTGAATGTGTCCGTTTTGTGACACCAGGATATTTTCGTAAGTCATTTTTCAAGTCTTTGTTGTAAAGGTATTGACTTATTTTCGAAATTGTGCTTTTTTGACGTAATAACGCAATATTACGTCACGATTGTTCATTTCTGAAAATTTGACTTATTTCCAAATATATTTCTTCCGCTTTTGGATTCAAGAAATAATAGTGGTCATTTGACCAATCATCATATCGCTCGAATAACACCCCCGCATCCAAAAGTTCTCTTAAATGCTGACTGATTGTTGATCTTGACAGTTTGGTTGATTTAACAAATGCCTTACAATTTCCACGAGGATAAAAATTGAAATATTCAACGATCGAAATTCGGGCAGGATGCCCTAATGCCTTCGTGTATGAAGCAAAATCAAGTTGTTTTCTGGTGTACTGTTCTTTTTTTGTTGATCCCATTTTTCATTTTCTTATTTAATTTATGAAAAAAGGTGATTTGAAAAAAGAGGTTTTTCAAAAAAAATGAAGAATCAATTTTTGACGTAATAACGCAATATTACGTCAAACAAAAATCAATTTTTCCGCAGCCTCTTATAAAGTTTTATCCCCATCATCAACGCAATCCCAACTCCAAAGAACCCAATTACCCCGCCAAGCCATCCCAAACTGGTTTTCATAATTGCCAGGAATACAATTGCAACCAGGAGTAAGGTTGCCACTTCATTCCACATCCGCAAATGCCCGGAAGTCCACTTGGAAGAACCATTTTTTAAGCGGTTCATGATTCCCTGGCAAATGAAATGATACACCAGAAGAATCACTACAAAAGTCAATTTGATATGCATCCATGGCATTTTTAAAAGCCCCGGATTTGCAAGAAGCATGAGTGTTCCGAAAACAACCGTCAGGATCATTGCCGGAGTTGTGATAATAACCCATAAGCGCTTTTGCATGACATTGAATTGCTGTTGCAAAACGCGTTTCTCGTCTTCCGGTCTGGAATTCGCCTCCGTATGATAAATAAACAAGCGAACCATATAGAACAATCCCGCGAACCAACTCACCACAAAAATGATATGCAGTGCTTTCCAAACGTTGTAATTTTCAATCAAAAAATTCATCCCTGCAAAGTTAAAAAGAAACGGGAACACAAATTGTGTTCCCGTTTCCAATAATGTTTTATCTCTTGAAATTACACCTTCATTCCTTTAACAACACGGTCTTTGCGTTTTGTTTTCTGAAGTTTTTTCAAGCGCACCTGTAAAAATGCACTACTTCCGCCGGAAGCAATCGTATACGTTTCACCACCATATTCCATTGTTCCTCCGTTATTTTTCCAATCTGCTACCAGGTAGTATTTCCCGCTTGTTTGTGTTGCACGTGTTGCAAACTTAATTACACGACCGGAACCAACTTCAAAACGAACAACTATTTCATTGTTTGCACCAACTTTTTCAAAAACGCCTCTTGTGTTTGTAGGAATAATGATGCGATCTTGTGTTTTTGATGAGCTAACAACCAATTCCCCGGAACTTCCCGTTCCCTGGTTCCCTGAAGATTGACTTTTTTCCAGAATAATATTTGACGATGTATAAAACTGAACCTTCGTCATATTCTCCGGTGTTAAATCAAAATCCTGTTTTACCTGATCTGTGTAAGGAATTTTTTGAGCACAACTTACAACAAGAAGAGTCAAAACTGCAAAAGCAAAAATTCGTTTCATGTTTTAAAAATTTGTCCATTTTGAGGCACTAAAAATAATGCCACTTTTTAATTTATAAGCAAATATAATCTTTTTAATCCTCCGCGTTCCGATGAAGCGGAAACAAAACCGGTCTGCTCGGTGTTGCATCATTTACAAAAGGAGCCGTTTGCAAATTCAGCATATATTCTCCATCCAATACTTCATCCGGAATAAAGATCATTTCGGTAATCGTTCTGTCGAATCGCTGATTCTTCGGAACTCCCCAAAACCCATGATGAAAAGCCAGCTCGCCTCCATCTTTTTCACGATCAACAGAAGGTGTGTCGATCAATAAATGAATGACTCCTAATTCGTCTAAAAGCGGTAAAATATCTACATCGCAATAAGCCGGATTGGTATCTGAATAATTCAGGTGTTTCTTTCCTTCTTCGTTCGGAAGTGTCCGGATCAGCAATGCTTCACTTTTTAATCCTTCCAATTGAGAAGACAGTGTTGAAGCCGTAATCACCCGGTCAACAGATCCGTCCGCTTGTAATCGGATTTCAGGTGCAACTGTAACCACACTTGCAGAATAAAGCAGTTTATCAATTATTCCGTTTACAGAATGTACTTCGGAAGTAATGTGGCCCAAACATTCTGTGTGAGTTCCGTGACCATGCGGGTTGAATTGAATTGAACGGAAATTCACGCTTCCGCCTTCTGCAACTGAACCTACCCATCCGTTTTCGCGAACGGGTTCAATAACTGGTGGTGAAACATACCAGGCACGAACATTTTGATCCGACCCCTCCAATGGAATAGAACAGTCTATTCCTTCGTTTGTTAAAATATAGCTTCCGTCTCCGAGAAATAATTGCATAAATGTGTTTAAGGTAATTTGGCCATGATTTTCTTATACTCCGAAGTAAAATCATTTACTCCCTGACAGGCCATTTCAATTCTATAGTTCCTAAAATTTTCAATACGGTTCTCCGGGTTCGGGTGTGTACTTAAGAACTCCGGTGTACGGGCACCTCCTGCAGCATTGATCTTTTCAAAGAATCCTGCACCACCATCCGCTGCGTATACTGTCGGACATAGATAAGTAACCGAACCTTTGTCTGCTTCCGACTCGTGATTACGGGAGAATTTCAAACCAACCAAGCCGGCTGTAATCTGTGACAATTGCTGGTGGTTTCCTGCTACAATTGCAAGCAATACTTCGACCCCGTACATTTGGGTCATCTGCCGTGTTGAATGACGGAAATCCGCATGGGCAATTTCATGGCCCAATACTCCTGCCAATTGAGCTTCATTATCCAAATATTTCAGGATTCCGGTGTAGACATAAATGTATCCTCCCGGCGTGCAAAACGCATTCAAGGTACTGTCGTCCTTAATAATGCGCAGTCTCCATGCAAAATCTGCTTTGTGTTTTACCTGTCCGGAATTTAAAATGGTATTCCGGATTTTATATAAGTATTGATAGACCTCTTTGTTTGAAGCTGAATCCAATACAGGATATTCCTTCGGATTACCATCGATTTCCGCCGCTACCTGCGCACCCAACTGTTTATCCTGTTCAACCGGAAAAAGATTGATTCCCGATCCTAACTTTTTGGAACCGTTGCAATTCATCAAAGAACTTGCTCCGGCTACTAATAATAAAGAAAAAACAATAACTCTTTTCATCACCTTCAGATTTATACAAAAATAGATTAATTCCCAAAACTTTAGTCGTAAAGACCTTATTTATACTCACAACTATTTCTCTATTTTAATACTTCTTGTTTAACTTTACATCAGTGGAGGACAAAAAAATGGATATCGGATTAAAATTGAAAACACTTCCTGACAAACCCGGAGTGTACCAATATTTCGATAAAAACGGGACAATTCTTTATGTTGGAAAGGCCAAGAACCTCAAAAAACGGGTTTCTTCCTACTTCAAAAAGAATCACGAACATGCAAAAACATATATTCTCGTAAAGAAGATCGTTGATATTCAATACATTGTTGTTGAGTCGGAAATGGACGCCCTTTTGCTGGAAAACAACCTCATCAAGAAGTACCTTCCGAAATACAATATCCAATTAAAGGACGATAAAACATATCCCTGGATTTGCGTCAAAAAAGAACCTTTCCCGCGTGTTTTTTCTACACGGGTTTTGGTTAAAGACGGTTCCCGTTATTACGGCCCATATCCCAGCGGACGGGTCATGCACACGCTTCTGGATTTGATTCGTGACCTGTTCCCCTTGAGAACCTGTGCACTTGATCTGGCAGCAAATAAAATTGAAAAGAACTCCTATAAAGTTTGCCTGGAATATCATATCGGGAAATGCAAGGGTCCTTGTGAAGGAAAACAAAGCGCACAGGAATACAACGGAATGATCGAGCAGATCGAAGGAATTCTGAAAGGAAATATTTCGAGTGTTATTCAGAATTTGAAGCAACTCATGCAACAAGCTTCTTCCGATTTCCGGTTTGAAGAAGCACATGATATCAAGATCCGTATCGAAATTCTTGAAAAATACAAAGCTAAATCAACCATTGTTTCTCCAACTATTCACCATGTTGATGTAGTTTCCATGGTGGAAGACAATGATCTGGTCTTTGTAAATTATCTGGTCATCAATCATGGTGCAATCATCCATGGAATTACGGTTGAGGTGAAACGAAAACTCGACGAAACACAAGCTGATATCATCACTTTTGTACTTCCTGAATTGCGTGAGCGTTTCCAAAGTGAAGCAAAAGAAATCCTGGTTGAAACGGATGTAGACTGGGAAATGGAAGGTGTTCGGTTTTTCGCTCCGCGACGTGGAGATAAAAAAGCTTTAATTGATCTGTCCCTTCGGAATGCCAGGTCTTACCGCCTGGAGAAAATCAAACAGGAAAAAATCAAGGATCCGGAAAAACACACCAACCGCATCCTGGAAACCATGAAAACGGATCTGCGTTTGAAGGAACTTCCGGTTCACATAGAATGTTTCGACAACTCGAATATCCAGGGAACGAATCCGGTTTCTGCCTGCGTTGTGTTCAAAGATGCAAAACCCAGTAAAAAGGATTACCGGCATTTCAATGTGCAAACGGTTGAAGGCCCGGATGATTTTGCCACCATGCGCGAAGCGGTTTATCGCCGATACAGACGACTTCTGGAAGAAGAGCAGCCTTTGCCTCAGCTGATTATTATTGATGGTGGAAAAGGTCAATTGGGTGCTGCGTTGGAATCGCTGGAAAAACTGAACCTGCGTGGAAAAATTGCCATTATCGGGATTGCAAAACGGTTGGAAGAATTGTTTTACCCGGGTGATAGCTTACCGCTTTATTTGGATAAACGTTCGGAAACACTCAAGGTCATTCAGCATTTACGGAACGAAGCACACCGTTTTGGGATTACACATCACCGGAACCGCAGAAGCAAAAGTGCACTGAATAACGAATTGGAAACCATTCCCGGAATCGGCGAAAAAACCGTTCAGGACCTGATCAAAGCATTCAAATCCGTGAAGCGCGTAAAGGAACAAAACGAAGAAAGCCTGGCTTCGGTTGTTGGAAAAGCAAAGGCGAAAGTGATTACGCAGTTTTTCAGATCGAACTAACTATATCCTCAGAGATTAAGGATTAAGCCTGTCCATCCGAGTTTCGTATGAGGAACGAATAAAAGTATCGAGGAGACAGGTCTCTGTCTCGATAAGTCTTGCGCGTACCTTGCAAGCCACTCGACAGGACATTAAAATCCCTATAACTTATAACTCAACTGCAGCATGAAGCTTCTCGGTGCCTGAATGTCTCCTGGCCGGGTCATGTATTCCGCATTTGCAATGTTATTCACGATGAACGCAATTTTGTACTTTTCCTTGTAACAATATCCGATTCGTGCATCAAAAACAATGGAAATTCCGTTGTGCTCCGAACGGTAATTTTTCAATCCCGGAAGGATTTCCTGACCCAAAAACCCGTTTTCAAAAATCGCATCGATGTTCTTCATGTAACTGTTCATACGCATCGATCCTCCGATACTGATTCCTTTCCATTCCAATTGAAGATCTGCTTTCGCCAGGTGATTGAAACGGTATTTTAATAAATTGGATGATGTATCGGAAAAAGTGGAGCGGTAAGCAGAATCCCGGTTCTTCGAGAGTGGGTTCATGTAAGTATAACCCAATAAGGCCAAAACCCGGATTGGTCCCATACTTCCTTCACCGGAGATTGAAATTTCTGCACCTGTAATTTCTGCAGACTCCGCATTCTGGGCGCGGAATCCGAACCATTTTTTGTAGTATCCGGGCGCATTCGGATTCAAACTGAACGGAATCGAATCCGGTTTATAAAATCCGAACGTGAATTCCATCATATTGTCGTAGTGATTGATAAATCCGGATACATCTACAAACCCTTTCCATTTCCCAATTTTCACTCCTTGTTTTACTCCAATTTCCGCTGCCCAGCCTGTTTCAGGTTTCAATTCAGGGTTTGCAAAAATCAGTAAGCCACCAACTGAAGTCGTTGTATACCTTTCTGCAACACTCGGATAACGAACTCCCTGTCCGAAAGAAGCCCGTAAATGGGTGTGTTTCAGGACTGCATAATGAATTCCGGCACGTAGAATTGGCCTGATCGGTATTTTCTTCGTGGAATCCTTTCCAAAATAATAATCCGAATCTCCCTGTTTCCCGTCCTGCTCGAAATATTCTCCACGGATTCCGGCAACAATGTTTACTTTCTTCCAGTTCTTTTCTCCCTGTAAATAAAGGGCACCGTTCAAGGAATTGTGGTCACCGAATAAATAAGATCTGACTTCATTGGCAATAGCAGTCACCCCGGTTGTCAAGACCCAGGAATTGTTATTCCAACCACGTTGGAACTGGTAATCTCCATACCAGACTTCAGACTTGGAACTTTGGGAAAGGTTGGTGTAATTCTTATTGTCAATAAAATACAGTCGTCCGCGCAATTGATGTTTATTTCCGAATTTATCCACGTATTTAACACTCGGATCAACTGACAGGCGAATCCCACGATTGTAAGTCAAACTCGAACCGGCCACGCTGGTATCCGCACCACCGAAAGGTTGATAAGCCAATGAATCGCTTTGCCAGATGATAAAATTCCCGGCTTTTTGAATTTGGGCATTCCACCCTAATGAGGCTTTGAAATTCTTAATCTTCCCTGGCCGGTAACTGATCGTTCCGTTGAATCGGCCACGATCTTCTGTTTCTCCCTGCCGGTAGCCATCATTGGTATATCCGTAGGCTCCCAAGGTCAAACCAAAACGTCCGAATTGCTTTGAAAAGGTTAAATCTCCCTGGTAAAAGGTCGGATTCTTGTTCCACCATTTCAAACTTGCACGTTTCGGATTATCGTAAATCCCTCCCTGAACCTGCACATTCAAACTTGCCTTTTCAGTCGGTTCGCGTTCTATCAATGAGATCATTCCATTCAAAGCACCGGAACCATACAACACGGAAGACGCACCTTTTATAACCTCAATTTGCTGTGCATTTTCAATCGGGATCGAATTCCATTTTGCATCACCAACATCAGCTGAGAGAAGCGGGATCTCATTCCACAAAACCAGGACCCGACTTCCCGCACCATAGGTAAAACCGCTTCCTCCGCGGATACTGACTTGTCCGTCCATGGTGTATGCACCCGGAACCTGATCAACCGCCTGTTCTAAATCAGTGATTCCTTTATTGGTAATTAATTCCGGTTTAATGATGTCCAGTGAAATCGTTAACTCCTGAACGGATTGTCTTCTGCGAGATGCCGCTACAACAACTGGTCCGATATCCTGAACAGACATCAATGGCTTTAATCGAATGGCCTCGATCCGGTTAGAAGTGATCGTAATCGTATCTGAGTAATAATCTGTTGCCGAAATGATACACGTAGCCGGAAAAGACTCGATTTTAAATGAAAACTCCCCCTTTTCGTTTGTTAAAGTGCTGTTTCCGCCGGTTATTTTCAGTTGTGCAAAAGGAATCGGTTCGTTTGTTTCCACATCTGAAACAATCCCAAAAATCTCTTGAGAAAAAAGTGTCATTGGGGCTAAAAAAAGTAGGAGCAGCACTTGTTTCATACGGGTGTTTTTTCTTATATTCAAGAGACCAAAGTACCAAAAAATTGAATTTTACAACTATTCATCATCAAATTGCGCTTACCTTTTTAAGTGGTATCGGAAGTCGGAGAGCGCGTGTTATTGTTTCCCATTTCAATGATCTGGAGGAATTTTTTAAAGAAAAGCGTTTGAACCTGGCTAAAATTCCCGGAATTCCCGCCGATTTTGTTTCTATGAAACTGCGTCTGAATGCTTTAACGGAAGCGGATAAGGTATTGCAGGAATTAGAACGCATTGGAGGGAAGACCGTTTTTTTTACCGAAAAAGACTATCCGCGCAGGTTGAAGCAATGTGCCGATGCTCCCTTACTTCTTTACACAAAAGGAGCTATTGAATGGAATCCTCCAAAACTGGTTTCCATTGTCGGAACACGCCATGCAACGGATTATGGTAAGTCATTGACTCACGAACTCATCGAAGGTTTAGCTGCTCAAAACGTCACCATTGTAAGTGGAATGGCCTATGGAATTGACATTTATGCACATCTTGAGGCGCTAAAATACAATTTGCCAACCTGGGGAGTTTTAGGACATGGTTTGTCGAAAATGTACCCAAGCGAACACCGAAAGATTGCCGAGCGTATGCTGGAAACAGGTGGAATCATCAGTGAATTCGTTCCTTCACAAAAAGCAGAACCACCACATTTTCCTATGCGAAACAGGATTGTTGCCGGTTTAACAGATGCAACCATTGTCATAGAAAGCGGTGAAAAAGGCGGTTCATTGATTACAGCGGCTTTGGCTGCGGATTATAACCGGGATGTTTTTGCTTATCCGGGTGATGTTTCCAGGCCTTATTCCTTAGGTTGTTTGAATCTCATCCAGAAAAATCAGGCTGTACTGATCCGGAATGCTGCTGATTTGATAGAAAGCATGAATTGGCAATCCGAAGAGAAAAGTCCCGGGCAGCAACGTGCATTATTTGTAGACCTCAATTTAAGAGAAGAAAAAATTATTTCCGTTTTAAAGACCAGGTCAGAACTCACTTTAGATACAATCGGTTATTTATCTTCCCTTACTGTGAGTGAAGTTTCCAGTGATTTGTTGAGTTTGGAATTCAAGGGCTTAGTCCGTTCACTTCCCGGAAGGCGCTTTCAACTTATACACTAAATAACAAGTCTTTTTGCACTTAAATTTCTAATTTAGGAGCCATAAACTAGAAAAATGAGAAAACATATTTTATTTGGAGTCTTGGCTCTGAGTACCCAGATTACCTTTGCACAAACAGTAACCAACGCTACTGACAGTAAGTACCAATTCACCAAAGTTGTTCAATTAGATGCAAATCCGGTTGAAAACCAGGGAATGACAGGAACATGCTGGAGCTTTTCATCTTTATCCTTCTTTGAAAGTGAATTGATCCGCTTGGGCCATAAAAATCCGGCTGAATTATCTGAGATGTATATTGTTCGTAAAGCTTACGAATCAAAAGCAGACCGTTTCATTCGCATGGATGGAAAGATCAACTTCAGCGAGGGTGGCGCATTTCACGATATTCCTTATGTAATCAAACGTTATGGAATAGTTCCGAAAAGTGTTTATACTGGATTGACGAACGGAAAAACAACTTACAATCACGAAGAATTGTTTTCGGTTTTGAACAGTTTCATGCAAACAGTTCTTGCTGAAGTTCAAAAAGGTCATGGAATCGGTAAAGAATGGAAAAAAGCATTCTCTTCTCTTTTAGATGCTTATTTAGGCCCGGATATTACCGAATTTACCTTCGAAGGAAAAAAATACACTCCAATGACTTACGCAAGTTCTTTGGGATTGAAAATGAACGATTATGTATCCATTACATCATTCAGCAATGATCCGTTCTATGAGCCTTGCGAAATCGCTATTCCGGACAACTGGGCTTGGGGTGACAGTTACAACGTTCCTTTGGAAGATATGGTCGCAGTTGCAGAAAATGCATTGAAAAACGGATACACATTAGCTTGGGGGGCAGACGTTTCTGAGAAAGGTTTCAACTTCCGTCAAGGAATTGCTATCTTGCCTGAAGACGAATCTACTATTCAAACCCGCGGAAAAGACAACAAGTCATTTAATGATGCAGGAGCTGCAAAAACATCCAATGCATTCCTGGAGCCCGTAAAAGAAAAAGTGGTTACTCAGGAAACCCGCCAGGATGGTTATGACGGCAAAGTAACAACAGACGACCATGGAATGCACATCGTTGGTTTGTTCAAAGATCAAAACGGAACTCGTTTCTTTTTGGTTAAGAACTCATGGGGAACAGACAATCTGCCTCAAGGATATCTATATGTTTCTGAAAATTATTTCCGTTTGAAAACGATCAATATTTACCTGAATAAGGAGGGTTTATCAAAAGACTTGAAAGTAAAACTAAAATTATAAGTAAATAGTTTGCAGGATACAGTTTTTTTGTTAGATTTGTCACATTACCACAAATTATTATAACATGGAAAGACTAACACCCGCAGAAGAAAAGGTCATGTTACGACTTTGGAAATTGGAAAAGGCAACAGTAAAGGAAATTGTTGACATGTACCCCAATCCAAAGCCAGCTTATAACACTGTCTCAACTATTGTCAGAATCCTTGAACGTAAAAAATTCATCAAGCACAAACCAATGGGAAGAGGTTACATTTACCTTCCGAAAATTGGCCGCGAGCAGTACCGCGATTATTTGGCGGACTACATTTTGAAGTTTTACTTTGACGGAAGCAGAAACGAAATTGTTTCATTCTACAACAGTACGATTTCGCTCAACGAAATTTTATAATACACACAAAACCCCGACTTATCATCGGGGTTTTTTATTGCTTTATTTAAAGTAGAGTGCCCGCACCCCTTTTTTTCCAATTGGTTCGAATTTCTATGAGTTTCATTTGTTCCTTTGGCACCAATTCGTTATTCTTCAAAGCGATCAACCTGTTTTATGTTTTTGAGAAACGTAACATACTGCTCTTGTTTTCCATTTTCATCGTTCGGAAAAACAGTTTCTTCACATCTCAGCAGGGTAACTTTCGAGTCGTTTTCGTCAAAAAGAAAATCACCAACCTTTGCTACAATGGCAGGTGTGTTTTTGTTTTTCATTTGAATCAGTACTTTGGCGTCCTGTCTCTGAAGAATGCCAAGTCGCGTAAATATTGTTCTCTCGTTGCTCATAAGGGTATTTTATAAGAACTAAAAATAATCATATTGGAGGTGTAATCGATATAACCAGTACATGCAGAAATAAACCTATTGTCAGAAGACCAATTCGTTTTGCGTTCATTTCTTGATTTTTTGATCCTCAGATACAGCTTATCACGACTTTAGTTCACTTATTCGATGATCAAGCGTGTTAAAAACTTAGACCCATTTTGTGTGATTTCCACCAAATAACATCCGGATCCCAGGTTTGTATCCAATTGTATTTCACCTTCTGACAATTTCTTTTCATAAACGGTTTTTCCCTGGATGTCTCTGATCGTGATAGCTGCATTTGAATTACTCAATCCTGAAATGGTAATTGTCCCTCCTTTCTTAGAAGGATTCGGGAAAATAGCAACTCCTGATAATTCATCGTCTGAAATTCCAAGCACCCCATCGATTCTAAAATTGTCGATGTATAAATTATTTGATTGATTGGATGCTGTAAACTCAAACTTGAAACGTGTTTTCGTATCAAATGCAGTAGAATTAAATAAAAATGAAGCTTGTTTCCATTGATTCTGGGTTGGTGCAAAATTAGAGTTTTGAGTTGCGAATGCCGTAACAAGAGAAGTATCTGCAATCGTTTTTTTCAGGATCCAGGTTTTTCCACAATCCTTGGAATAATAAACTTTCAATAGTTCTGTCGCAGAATCGGGAATAGCTGCCGAACCGTAAGCATAATCAAAAGAAACGGTCACTCCTGTCGTAGTTGATAAATCAAAAGCCGGAGAAATCAGGTTGTCTTTACTGCCATTAATTTGTTCCGCATCGGTCCAATAACAAGAAACAGTTGTATCCGGATCATAGTGATTTCCCAGTAAAAAACATCCCGTATTCTGCATTCCGCTGGTTCCGATTCGCTGGAAGTAACCATTGTCATCATACAAGTTCTGGCTCTGCCAGAAGTTTCCTGAAAGATCAAAATCCTGAAGGCCTGGCCCTGTAAACTCTGCCCAACTTCCACTTACATAAATCATCGCAGTTCGGGTGGTGGTAGTTGAACCGTTCGGACTCCATGCTGTGAGTGTAACATCATAATAACCCGGATTTGTATAAGTTACAATCGGATTCTCCAAAGGAGAGCTGGAAGGTGAACCACCCGGAAATGACCAGGAATACGTTGTAGTTGCTGAAGGAACCAATCCGTTTTGAGTAATGAACCGGACGCTGTCACCTGCGCAGATCATTCCATAAGTATTCGGGTAATTTTGGATGAAATTACTAATTATAGAAAAGTTTGAATTGGGAGCCACAGACGAAACCGGAGGTGTTATACTCGGTCCTGTTCCCGTTGCAATCTGATTAGCCGTTGTCCATAATTGGTCTCTCCCGTAAAGGGGACTTTCTGCAACATTGCGCATCAAATCTACCTGACCGTTTGTGAACATTCGAAGACAGAAAGAAAACTCCATGAAATTTTCAATATTATCCCGCGGATCAAATCCCCAATAGGCAAAGCTGGTTGCATCATTCGTATCGTCACAGGTGTTTGCCGCTGTATCACAATAATCATTCCCCTTGGAAACCGGTGTATCGTAAATTCCATCCGAGAAATTGCAAGTCGCATTTAAATCCTGGTCTCCCCAGGTATGGAACAACCCAAAGTAATGCCCCATTTCATGTGTCAGGGCATGACCTGAATATGGAGCCGCTGTCCCAACTGAACCGGTATAATCGTGCAAGATGACAATTCCCTGGTGACAGGGATCAGTGCTCACAAACGGATTTGAAGTAAACCCTGCTATACCTTGTGGAGCAAGAGTTTTCACAACCCAGATATTCACATAGTGAAGCGGGTCCCATTGATTGATCATAGAGGACGAATCTGCCATATTGGTCAATGGTGTAAGAATGCGATCAATCCCATTTGTAGGATTCCCATTCGGATCGATGGTCGCCAGGCGAAACTCAAAATTTACTTTCCCTATAATTGTATCAAACGGAGCTGCTACAGAGGAGGTGTCAGCATTTAACTTCTGAAAATCCTTATTCAGATTTTCCAATGCGTCCCAAATTTGTCCCTGATTGATATTCTCGGGTCCGTTTTGATGAAGCACGTGAAAAACCACCGGAATTATTTTCAGATCGGTCGATTTTTGGGAATGCGTTAAAAGCGATTTGATTTGTTTGAGTGATTCGGTGTTCGGATTTGGGTGCTTGCAGCTTAGATCATCTTGCCCGAATGAATTCAGTACGATCAAGAGCAAACCACAACCAAAAAAGATTGATTTCATGCATGCAGTAATTAAAGTTAGGAGCAAGCTACGCGTTTTAGCTGAAAGTTGAAAGTGAGTTGCTTAAAAATTGATTGAAGAGTTAGAGTTGTTGAGGGAAAGAAAATCAAATTCCGGAGTTTTAAGGACAACAGTCTTGGTTTATTGTTGTGAAAAAATACAAGAATACTGTTTTTTATACACAGGTTGTTTATTTTGTTAAAACTGCGAGGTTCTTGATTACCAGCAAAATAAAATGATATATTTGAGTAAACCTGTAAGTCATCACAGGATTACCACAACTATTCACACCCGCAATCAGCAATTATACGGGAAACCGGAATAAACAGCTGAGAAAAATAACTAATGTCTTTCGTAGGAATATGATTTGCCTGTATGGGCTGATGGAAAAGATTTTGATTTTTTTCTGTCAATCAACAGGTACAATTCAATAGTCAATGGCACCTTAGACCTCGATCCGGGCCTGGCCGGAAAACGGAATGGTATGATCCGTTTCCAACAGCCTGATGACAACTGCTTTTACGATTGACTATGAAAACAACCGTGTATACATTATCACTGCATACGAGATCTAGGCACCCGCCTTGATGTGCGACTTCATTGAAAATACTACGAACTCAAATTACTATTCACATCAAAATGAATCAAGATGAAATTCAAATATTTAATCTTTTCAGCGCTTTTTCTTTTCAGTGAAAGTGCTTTTTCCCAGACAAAAAATGTTCCGGCAGGAAGCCAGGGATATTCCTGGGGATACAATACCTCCAATATCTTAGGGGGAAACACTATTCCAATCTCAGCTGCACCTTACCAGGTTTCGATGGAAATAGGTGGAAGTCATGCGTGCGGTGGATCAATTATTGCCGACCGGTGGATCCTGACCGCCGCACACTGTGTGGTATTGGGCGGAGCAACCACATCCAACACCGTAATCCATGCGGGGAGCAATGATCAAACAAGTAGTGCCGGTCAGAATATTTCCGTAGATGCAATCTATACGCACCCGAGCTACAATAGCAGCACTCAGGAAAATGACATCGCCTTGCTGCATCTGTCTTCGCCGTTAGTATTCAACAACAATGTCATGCCGATCGAGTACGCAAACAGCTGTAACACCAAACCAGCCGACTATAATGCGGGAAATCCTGTTTATTTATCAGGTTGGGGAATTACGTGTAATACCTGTGGCGTTGCAACCTTTTTACAGGGCTTGTCCATTCCTTTTGTTTCGAACGCAACAGCGATGGCAATTAACGTGGCGTATAATTCTGCCTACACGGCAAACATTTCGTCCAATATGATTGCCTTCTACAGTTCAGGGACAGGAGCAGGACCGGGTGATAGCGGTGGTCCGGCGGTGATCAATAAAAACGGGAATAAAATTAATCTGGGTGCATCAAGCTGGGGTTATTGGCCAAAGGACCAACTGCCAACAGTTTATACCAATGTCAGAAATTACGCCGGATGGATTCAAAGCATTACGGGATTTTCTATTAGTAAATCAGGATTGGATCTGTATTCCAAAGACAAACCATGGGATATGGGGAAAGAACCAAGCAATGTGAGTAACCTGTGGGAAAGTGAAGACATTTGGGTGCGCAAACAAAATGATGGAATCGCGAACCAGGTACACCAGAATCCCGAATATTATGCAATTCCATCAAACCATGATTATGTGTATGTGAGAATCCGGAACAGAGGCTGTGTTCCATCTACGGGAACAGAGCAGGTAACTCTGTATTGGGCAAAAGCTGCAACCGCATTATCCTGGCCAAACAACTGGAATGGTTCTATATTAACAAGCGGTGGATTCCCGTTGGGAGGTATTATCGGAACAGTGACCCTGCCGGTAATTCAGCCTGGAAATGCAACCATCATAACTTTGCCGTGGAACCCACCGAACCCAGCAGATTATGTAGGTGGTTTAACTACTGACCCATCGCTTTTCTGGGCGGAAGAACCACATCACTTCTGTCTCCTGTCGCGGATTACTGCATCGGGTGACCCTATGACCGTACCTGAAACGATCAACCTGGGAAGCAATGTCAATAACAACAATAATATTGTTTGGAAAAACTTGTCTGTTGTTGATTCTAATACCAGCAATATTTTTACAGGCGCTACTGTGTTAGTCGGTGATGCATGGCATCAGGGAGGATTATACGCAATCGAGTTTGCAAATCCTAACTATATTACCGGAAACCCGATTACTGAAGAGGCCGAAATCAGAATCAAACTGGACACTCCTTTATGGGAGAAATGGCAACAGGCCGGTTATCAATCGGAAGGAGTGGAAATAGTGAATGCACAGGAACATGAATTGGTACTTTTCGGACACCATGCAAAACTTGAAAATTTGATGTTCCAGCCCGATGAACAGAATTTGATGCATGTACGATTCAATTTCCTGACCCAACAGGCAAGCAATCAAAATGAGTATGAATTTTGTGTCATTCAACGGACGATGGATAACATGATCGTGGGTGGTGAAACCTATAAGATCTATAAGGATCAGGAAAGACAACTTTTCGCAGCCGATGCCGGTGCAGACAAGGAAATAGAGCAGCTAAACAGTACAACCTTAAGTGCATACCCGATAGGAGAACAAGCTGTCTATAACTGGTATGATGAAAGTGGTACCCTGGTTTATACCGGAAAAGACTTTACTGTTACCCCGGAAGTTACTACCAAATACAAATTGGAGGTAATCGCTTCTCTTGATGGATTTAAGGATTATGATGAAGTAGAGGTAAAAGTAAAAGAATATGCGATCAACAGCATATCACCAAACCCTTCAAATACAGTCATTGATATTGATTACAGAGCACAAAAAGCACAATCTGCTTACATTATGATCGTGCCATTGTTTTCAGGAACATCCAATCAATATATTCTGAACACGTCAGATACATCAAAAAGAATTGATGTATCAGGCTATGCAAGAGGACAATATGCTGTTGTACTAATTTGTGACGGTAATGTTGTTGATTATAAGAATATTTTAGTCCAGTAGTCTTTTAACCCAGGGCAAGGCAGGAGGACCAATCCTGCCTTGCCTCTATAAAAAGGAAGTAAAATGAAAAAGATCATGTTAATTGGCAGCTTGTTGCTAGCACCTGTCTTTTGCTTCTCGCAAACAATTGATAGTGTCTCGGTAACCCTCGGTAACCCAACAAGCACGGTTTATATTAAAGGAATCAGACCGCAAATGGATCTGTCAAATGTAACGGTGGTTGCGCAGAATGATATGAACAACACGCAAGTGATTAATTTATACTTCAAAGGATGTCCGCTGAATCAGATGGTATTAACCTATGATACCATTATTAACTTAACCGTACCCTTTCCGTTTGCACTTGAGTTAAATACATTGCATGATACTTCGACGAATTGTCCTTACCCGACAACTCCTTTTGTTGTAGATACACTTCATTTATATGCCTCTGAAATTTTAGGATTGGGAGAATTACATGGAAAAGAAGTCGGGCTTAATATCTATCCCAACCCGGCAAACGGTTTAGTAGACGTTTTTTCTCAATTTGCGGTTGAGATGGTTTCGATTTATTCCATGGAAGGTAAAAAAATGTCAGATATAATGATTGAAAAAAATAAATTCAGCATTGACCTGACGGAATTTTTTCAAGGGGATTATTTTTTGGTGTTTAAAACGAAATCAAAGGGCTTGATTACAAAAAAAATCACCAGAAAGTAATAATATTCAAAAGGAGAAGTTGAGATGGTTAATTCAAATAACTAAAGCATCCACAAAGCAGATGCTTCAGTTATACCTATTATCAAAAATAGTGGCCCGCTCAAAATTTTAACTCTAACACTCACCGATAATTCTGAACGTATTTCAAAAACTTTAATAGAGATTCAAAGCACCTGTTACGCAGGTGCCTTAAATCATTACCTAACCTTTATACACTTTATCAGTGTTGACCGATATAAAGGAACATTTTACCCAGATTTAATCTTCATTTTTGACCTTAACTTGGTATAAACCGAACCTCCGAATTGTATGGAAAAATATTAACTTATGCTCCTGAACATAACACAAACGATATCACATCATTTAAAAAAAACTTTATTTATAAATAATTGATATTCAATATGTTGTTTGATATGTTTTGAATTTTGTCAGTGTTAATTATCATAGAAGATGATGGCAAAGCACCTTAACAATTTGTCAACTATTGATTTATCAATTTAAGTCTGTCCTATCGCATTTTATTGATGGAAAATCAAATGTTTTCAAGTACCTCATGCAAATCATCCCGTGACTCCAGATTCATTTTTTTTCTCAGACGTGACCGCAACACATTTACCGACTCGGAGGTAATGTTCTTCATCGTGGCAATCTCCTTTGATGAAAGCTTCAACTTAATGAGCAAACACAATTCTTTTTCATTCTGTGTTAATTCGGGATACTTTTCCTGCAGACGCCACAAAAATTGACTGTTAATTTCATTGACATTGTTTTGGAACATTACCATTCTATTATCAACCGCCTGGAAACTTTTAACGTAATTGATCAATTCGGTCACATCGGATTTTTCAATCTCCTGCTTCCTTCTTAGCTGTTGCAAACGAAGCGCCATTTCATCTGTGAACTCAAATTTCTTCGTGATATTGATAGCGAATGTGAGCAGATCTTTGTTCTTCAATTCCAATTCCAGGGTAAGTCTTTCCGCTTCCGACTCATTATACTTCAGTTTTTCTTCGTTGAGTTTCCGTTCAATCTCTGATGCCCGGTTCTTGCTTTGCTGCACTTTTCGGTTTACCACAAAGAAAACGGTTAGAATCATTAAGAGAATTCCCGAAAAGCCGATGCTCAGTAAACGTTCTTTTTTATTAATCGATCGATACCGCTTTTTCACTTTCTTCTGAGTTTCGACTTCCAATTTGATCTGATCATCCTGGAAACGGACAAAATCATTTAGCATGGAGTTAACGGATTGATCCTTCATTGCCAAACGAGTAATTTCTCTTCTTGTGTGGAATGTCTCGATCAACTGTTTTGTCTGATGACTCTTTTCATAATACGTAGCCAAAACATCGTAGTATTCCAATTTCAGTTCGGTACCTGCATCTTTCAGTTGAAAGAGATCCAGGTGTTTTTTCGCATCCTTTAAAAGACCCAAATGCATCTCCGTCCGTGCAAGATGCAGTAAGAATTCTGCTCTTAGACCCAAGTCGGAAAAAGCCAGTTTGGTAATCCGGATCATCCGGACAGCTTCCTTTCGCTTCTCTAATGCTTGCTTGTATTCTCCTTTCAGTTCATGGATCTTTCCCAGGTTATCGTAAATCACTGCATAGAGTGTACTATCACCGGAGAATTTATTGTTCAAATGAAAATTGTTGATCGCCCGGTTAAAAAAATACCTTGCCGTAGAAAGATTTCCCTGCTCCAGATAGTTACTTCCGATATTGTTGAGGCAATGGGTTATCAAGCCAGGAACGTTGTGCTTTTTAATCAGGTAGAGCGCCTTTTTATAGTAGACATTTGCGGAATCAAACTGGTGTGTTTTGGAGTACAACCTTGCAAGGTGTTCAACCACATAGTAATGCTCTATCCGGTTTTGGTCAAATTCATGTTCTACAGATACTTTGGAATATTCGATTGCCATTTCCATGGCCCCCAATGATTCCAGGGAATTTCCTAAAAGATTATATACAATGCAACTGTCTTTCTTTGAGAGTTCCCTTGAACGGCACAGTTTCATCAACCGGTCAAGAGACTTAAATTTGTCTCCGTAAAAATCCTCTAATCCGGCCAAACTCCACTCACCTTCCACTTCCAAAGACCGGAATTTATCGGTTTTAGCTAATTCCAGTCCTTTTAAAAAGTATTTTTTTGTCTTCGAATAATCAATATAAAAGCTGCCGTTTCCAAGGGCATACCAGGTTTTGATCTTTTCCTTTCCATCGACATGCCGGAGACGTTGGATCAAGCTGTCTTCTTTACTTTGTTGACTAAAGCAGTATATTGGAAAAAACAGAAATAATAATGCAATGAATCGAATCCTTTTCCAAAACATAGCTCCCGGATAATAAGTAGTTCAAAATCTGTGGAAAGATATAAAAATATTTCAGGCCGTTGATTTTGACTGGGCTTTGTTTAGATTTATTGCTATATCAATGGGAAGGGATTACTGCTTGTCTGTCAATTTGGTTGCGAAATAGGCCTTGCCTTCCACGTGAATCTTTTTCTCAACCCCATTCTTCACTTCCCAATAATCCGGCGTTTTGAATCCTACAATACCTATAATTTCTTCATCCTCTTCAAAGTCGGGGTATGAAGCTAGTGTCAACGAAGTGTTTTTGCATTTTAATGCAATCCCTGGTGTTAATGTCGTATCGCTTTTCTGTTTCTTATAAATTCCGAAATCAGCTCCACTAAAATACGTGACTTCAAATTTTTCTTTAGTAACATGAAGTTGAAATCCCCAAGCATCGAACAGTCCAACCATTCCATTAATGTCAATGGTTGATTGAGAGTGCTCTTGGATGGTCAAGAATGGAATGCTTTTGTCACTGCTGAAAGTTTCCAACACCAAACTATCGTTTTCATAATACCGGATCTCCAGCGAACCAACATCCATTTTTCCTTCTTTGTGGGTATTCTTCGCCACTTCAGCAACAATGCTTTTATTTATTTGATATTCCGTTTTTTTATTTTGTTCATCTCCGGTGGAACATGAGAAAAAAAGAATTGGGAGGAAAAGGTGAAGGAGGTGTTTCATGGGGTTAAGATAGTTAGAAATAAATGCGATCATCAAAAATCTATAAACTATTTATTTTCTCAGCCGGTCAAAATCCAAATCATACTCCACTCTACTTCATTCCTCTTCAAAGGAGAAGCCTAAAACCCCTTCTTCATTCGTAACTCGGAATTAGGAATTCGTAATTATTCCACTATCTCTCCCAACCTTTCAAACGCCTGGTCCATATTCATCACATGGCTGTAGATTAAGCGCAGCTTGTCATTCTTCTCACTCATTTTACAGTCTTTCGGATTGCTTTGAACATACTTTAAAATCTGTGTAAACATCGGTGATTCGTAATATTTGCTCTGCGGATTGGAAACAAAATACCCGATCATTGATCCTTGTTTGATCACCAGTTTTTCGAAACCGATTTCCTGGGCCAGCCAACGCAATTCGAAGGATCGCAATAACTCTTTCACTACCCGTGGAAGCGGACCGAAGCGATCTATCAATTGCTGCTTGTAATTTTCGATCTCTTCCTTGGTATTCAGGTTGTCCAAATCCTGGTAAATACTCAGGCGTTCACTGACATTGTTGATGTAATCTTCGGTAATACGCAACTCGAAATCGGTTTCCAAAACACAATCTTTTACGAAGTGCGCTCCCATTGTCTCGGTATTGCGATCATCGTATAAATCCTTGAATTCTTCTTCCTTCAATTCATCCATGGCCTCGTTGAGGATCTTCTGATACATTTCGAAACCTATTTCAGAAATGAATCCGCTTTGTTCTCCACCCAAGAGGTTTCCTGCTCCCCGAATGTCCAAATCCTTCATGGCAATGTTGAAACCGGAACCCAGATCCGAGAACTGTACCAAGGCCTCCAGGCGTTTCCGTGCTTCGGAAGTCAATAAACTGATCGGTTGTGAAATGAGGTAGCAAAATCCTTTTTTGTTGGAACGACCCACACGTCCGCGTAACTGATGCAAATCGCTCAATCCGAAATTGTGTGCATCATTGATGATGATCGTATTTGCATTCGAAATGTCAATTCCCGACTCGATAATCGTGGTTGCAAGCAACACATCGTATTCGCCCTGGATGAAATCCATCATGATCTTTTCGAGCTGTTTTCCGTCCATTTGTCCGTGACCGATTGCCACTCGAACTCCCGGGCACAAACGGGAGATCATTCCTGCCATTTCTTTGATATTTGCCAGGCGATTATGCACAAAATAGACCTGTCCACCCCGACTCACTTCGTAAGAAATTGCATCGCGAATGGCTTCTTCATTGAATGTGATTACTTCCGTTAACACCGGTTGGCGGTTCGGTGGCGGTGTGTTGATAATACTCAAATCACGTGCACCCATTAAGGAAAATTGCAGGGTTCTCGGAATTGGTGTAGCGGTTAAGGTCAGGGTATCGACTGTTGTTTTCAGTGTTTTCAATTTGTCTTTTACAGCTACGCCGAATTTTTGCTCTTCATCGATAATGATCAATCCGAGGTCCTTGAATTTTACCTTGTCACTGACAATTTTATGTGTTCCGACCAAAATATCGATCTCCCCGCTTTCCACTTTTTTCAAAGTTGTGGTGATTTCTTTGGCCGATTTAAAACGGTTGATATAATCCACCTTAGCGGGGAAATTCTTTAATCGTTCTGCAAAAGACCGGGCATGCTGATGGCTCAGAATGGTTGTAGGAACGAGAATCGCTACCTGCTTGCTATCCGCAACCGCTTTGAATGCTGCGCGAATTGCAACTTCTGTTTTTCCAAAACCAACATCTCCACAAACCAAACGGTCCATCGGCATGTCTTTTTCCATGTCTTCTTTCACTGCCTGGGTTGCTTTCAATTGGTCGGGAGTGTCTTCATACATGAAGGATGCCTCCAACTCATTTTGTAAATAAGTGTCAGGAGAAAACGCAAATCCAGGTTGACTTTTGCGTTTTGCGTATAATTGGATCAGGTCGAAGGCCAATTCCTTGATGCGTTTCTTGGTCTTTTGCTTCAGAGTTGCCCAAGCCTGGGTTCCCAATTTGTTCATCTTCGGTGCAGCCCCGTCTTTCCCGGTAAACTTCGAAATGCGGTGCAACGAGTGAATACTCACATAAAGTACATCACCATCCTTGTACACCAGGCGGATCGCTTCCTGCGGTTTTCCATTCACATCGATGGTCTGCAAACCTGAAAATTGTCCGACTCCGTGATCGATATGCGTTACATAATCTCCTTTTTGGAGGTTGTAAATCTCCTTTAAAGTCAAGGCCTGTTTTGCCTGGCGGAAACCTTCTTTCAATTTAAAACGGTGATAACGCTCAAAAATCTGGTGATCGGTATAACAAACCAATTTCAATGAAGGAATAATAAATCCTTCATGAAGTGCGATGTTCATCGGTTCAAATTCCACTTCGGCACCAATGTCTTCAAAGATCTGGTACAAACGTTCTATTTGCTTGGGTTGGTTCGAGAAAATGAGGTTTTCCGATCCTGCCTTTTTACGTGCAATCAAATCATCCTTCAATAAATCAAAATCCTTATTAAACGTTGGTTGATGCAAGGTTTCGAATGTGATTGTTTCAGAAGCCTTAAAGGCATATTCCGGTCCGATCTCCACGATCGAATGCAGCGGGAGTTGTTCTTTCCAATCGGAAGGATGCATATACAATTCGCTCGGCAAACTGTGTTTGATTGTATTCTTTGGAAGTGAATCGTAGACCTTTACTGCTTTCTCATAATCTTTTTCCAAAGCCGCTTTTACCAGGTCATTGGATGCCAGCCAAATGGTTGTTTGCTTACCAATGAATTCTAAAAATGTCCCGTTTCCATTCAGCACCAGCTGGCGTTGCACATTCGGAACAACAGAAAAATGGGTGTGTGTATTGATCGACAATTGCGAAACCGGATCAAATGTTCTGATCGAATCCACCTCATCACCAAAGAATTCCACCCGGAAAGGCTGATCATTGGAAAAAGAGAAAATATCAACGATCCCGCCACGAATGGAGAATTGTCCTGGTTCATAAACAAAATCCACACGTTCAAATCCATATTCCAATAAGAATTCATTGAAAAAATCAATGGAATAGGTTTTGCCGCGTTCCACACGCATGGTGTTTTCAGAAAGTTTTTTCTGAGTTGGAACCCGTTCGAACAACGCCTGTGGATAAGTAACCACCCAGGTGTTCTTTCCGGTATTGACTTTTTCCAGTACTTCGGCACGCGCTACCACGTTTGCATTATCGGTTTCTTCCAACTGATAAGGCGTCCTGTAAGAAGCGGGGTAAAAATAAATATGCTTATTGTCCGGATACAATTGTTCGAGATCGTTGAGAAAATAGGCTGCAGTTTCCTTATCCTCCAGGATAAATAAATGATTTCCGGGAACTTGCTCGCATACGGAAGAAACCGCGATTGATTTGGAAGAACCGATCAGTCCTTTCCAGTGAATACGTATTTCTGCCTGCTGTAATAAATTAGCTGTTTGATCGAGTCCTTTGAGCTTTTTGAAAAGTTGTAAAAAATGTGCCTGGTCCATATTTTGAATAAACAGTTTAGGGGACACAGCGCACTGTACCCCCTTGTAATCCCGATATTGGGACGGTGCAAAGATCGTGATTTTTCATTGAAAGAGCATCCTATTTTATAACTATTTTTGACTTCAAATCAATCAACATGAGCGACTTCGGAACAATGATCGGCATTACGAAAAAAGACAAATCCGCTTTTTCAGAGGCTGAATTCAATGACATTAAAGTAATTACCGGAACTTACAAGACCGGATGCACCCATACCAATTCTCTTTCGGAACCTTTTCTGTTTGGTGTGGGGAAAACCCAAAGATTAGACAGTCCTTTGTTCTATGAAGTCAATGTATTGCTTTCAGACTATTACGGAGACCGGAAAATGTATGATTGGCACAAAGACGTAGATCTGAAGTACGGCAAAATCGTAACAGATGAGTTGAAAAAATTACTGCCTGAAAATTATGTGCTGACGCTTGCATATGAATGGTGGTAATTTCTTTTTTAGTTCAAAAATGAAATCAAAATTTTCATTTTGAAAAAAATCCGGTTCCCGCAAAACTTAAAAATTCATCAAAATCAAGGGTTTCCGTTTTTGGCACAGCTTTTACTAAGTAGCAGGAAAACAAAAACCGAAAATTATGAAAGCGATATATTTTGCAGCGTTGATTTCAGTGGGAATGTTGGGGATTTCAACTGGGTGTAAGAAGAAAGAAGGAACAAGTCAGATGACTGTGAAGATGGTAGATGCACCCGGTGATTTCCAACAGGTAAATGTAGAAGTTTTGCAAGTACAAGTTCATCATGACGGACAAGGTTGGATTAATTTACCAACGAATGCCGGTATTTATGATTTGTTGACTTTGCAAAATGATGTTTCTGCAACACTGGTGAATGCCGGAACGCTTCCTTCAGGACATTTGGAGCAATTCCGTTTGATCCTTGGAGATGAGAACAACGTGATGGTAGATAGTCTTTTTTATCCATTGGCAACTCCTTCGGCACAACAATCCGGGTTAAAAATTAATCTGAATGCTGATTTTGCACCGAATACACTGTATGAATTAGTGCTCGATTTCGATGCAGAAGCCAGTATTGTGACCCATGGAACAGGTACATATTCGTTGAAACCGGTTATTAAGGTTTTATCGATCAATCCAATTTAAAGCTTTAGGTGTGGTGTAATAAGTAGTAGTAGTATGTCCACGAAAGCCATTCGTCTCCACGGGTGGCTTTTCTATTTTAGGTCGGTACATTCAAATCAACCACCTGCCTTGCTAACTCACCCGATCAATCCGTTCCGTCAACAGAAGTATCATCCGTCCAACTTGTTTTGAAAGGCTCGCGTTCTGTGTTATTATTCACTTAATAACTCAATTTATGAAAGCAATCATTACATCATTTTTGATCTTAGGTATGAGCGGAGTCGCATTCGGACAAGGTTCTCTTACTCTAATCACCGAGAACCCGAATGTCAGATACGCTGTTTCCAATAACGGAATGCTCTTTAGCAACCCCAGTTCAACGGGAGGTTATTTCGTTCCAAAGGACAGTTTGGTAAGTTCCATTTATGGTCTGTCATTCGTTGCTGTCGGAGAGGATTTTAACGGAATCGTGAAAGGCGCAGCTTCTCAATTCATGAACTCTGATTTCACTCCCGGTCCGTATTTACCGAATGTAGCCAACTACAGCACCCAATCCTATCTGAACAAATATCAATCCTCCTTGTGGTATATCACAAAATCTGAGATAGACTATCACATAGCCCATTGGATGGACCAGGGCTACGTTGTTCCGGGACCAATTGCTTTCTGGCCGGGTAACGGAGATACGGGTAATGGTGAAAGCTCCTTACTTGCGCCATTCCACGACATAGATGGCGACCAGGTTTATGAACCACAAAATGGTGATTATCCTGTAATCCGTGGAGATCGCTCCGTTTATTCGATTATCAACGACAGTAAGATCGTTCATCCTTCCGGAATTGACCGCGCAGGAATCGAGGTTCATATGCAATTTTACCAATACGACGATTCTTCGGACGAGGTATTAAACAATACCGTTTTTTTCCAAACGACCGTTTTTAACCGTGGAACACAAACACTAAACCATTTCCATGTTGGTCATATCGTGGATTTCGATTTGGGAAATCCATATGATGATTACATCGGAACAGAACCGGGAAGAAACCTGGTTTATGGATACAACGCTGATATGAATGATGAGGACTTCTCAGGAAATCCGGGTTTTGGTTCCATGCCCCCTGCTGTGGGAATTGTTAGCCTGGACAGAACGTTAAACTCTAATGTTATAGTGACAAATCCTTCCAGTCTAAATAACGCTTCAGCTTATTACAATATCTTAAGCGGACTCTTACCGGATGGAAGTCCGTTACTCGACGGAAACAATCAACCCACCACTTATTCTTACAACGATATCACCCCAGGCAACACCTGGAATGAATTGGCACTGGGAAATCCTCCGGGAGATCGCCGATCTGTTACAGGACATGATGAGGCTGTTTTTGGTCCGGGGAAGGTCCTTTGCTATAATCATGCAGCCATTTTTGCCAGAAAACACACTGGAACCTTAACTGCAAGTGTAGACAGTTTGTTTCATGTTGCAAACTACATCCAGGATTTCTATGACGACCAGAACTTTTACTGTGAAACGGAGTTTTTGAACTTGACTGAAGAACAGATCCTTTCCGTTTCACTCTATCCGAATCCGGCTAAAGACCAAATTCGTATTGACGGCCTGGCTTCAGGGACTTACCGGATCATAAACCTGGAAGGAAAAGAAATTCTTGCAGGAAACCTGGATTCTCCTATCATCCGCATCGATTCTTTAAAGAATGGTTTCTACCTGCTTGAAATCACTTCCGGGGGAAAATACGATCGGAAATCATTTGTGAAAGAATAGATTCCGAAAATTCTTTTTTGCGCACAAAACCCTTTGGAAACGGAGGGTTTTTTCTTTTTCCGGAATTTTTTTAAAAAAAATAAGCGTTTGGAATGAACCTTTGATGAACGGCTGAGTAATCCTTTTAGAAACCAAGAATTCAAGCGCGCGCAGATTTTTTTAAATTAATGACATGAAACACTTATTTATCGGACTTACTTTTTTGACTTGCTTTCATTCCTTTGCACAAAAGGATGGCGGAACCATTCAAAAACCCGAAACTGTTTACAGTATTGCGAAAGAAGTGAAAGAAACTTCCTGGTACGAAACACAGATCAACCTGTGGAAAGCAGAAATAGACAAAAACAGTAAAAACGGAGAAGCATGGATTAACTATTACCGAGCTAATCGCGCTTTGAGAAACTTATCATCAACAGAAGAATCACGTACTAAATGGGATACTCAGTGTAAAGCCATTCATGAACAGGTTTGGAAAGAAATGCCCAAAAGCTTTGAAGCTTATTTCATTCAGTATTCTGAAAATGGATTCCGAAAGGATGCAAGTGAGGATCTCTTAGCTGCGCAAGCGCTTCGACCGGATGATCCATTGATCCAGGACCTGCTTATGATTCATTACGAATTGAAAAATGACATTGAAAAACGGGATTTCTACGCCAAACGATTGTATGAGAATAACGAGCTCTGTGCCGGAATGTTGAATTGGGGATACAATATTCTTTCGGAACTGGACGAAAATGCAATCCTGTTTACTTACGGAGATAACGACACCTATGCACCATGGGTTGTTCAGGCTGCCAAAGGTTTCAGAAAAGATGTTACTATCATCAATTTACATTTGATCCTGCTCGACAATTACCGTGATCGCATGTTGAAGCGATTGGGTTACGAACCGTTCACTGACCGGGAAACCGAAACAGAAGAAGAGGCTAAAAAACTTTCAAGAGAATTGTACGAACATTTCCTAAAAGGCAAGCGCCCTGCTTATTTTTCTGCCAGTGCAATCAACGGATTTGAAGAACTCTATGGAGATAAATTGTACCTGACAGGACTTGCTTACAAATACAGTGAATCGAGTTTTGACAATACAGCCGTTATCCGCAGAAATTATGAAAAACGCTATTTACTGGATTACCTGAAAGAAGTCTTTTCATTTAATATCGGGGATTTAAAAGGTGAGCAATTCAACGGAATGTATATACCATCTATGATTAAATTATACCAGCATTACGATGAAAGTGAAGAAATACTGAAAAAACAAAACCTGGAACTCCTGTTATTAAAAGTGGCTGAACAAAGCGGTCAGCAAAGCGAAGTCATCGAACTTCTTTCTTCACGGGAAAAACCGGCTTCCATCCTTTCGGCGGTACTGGATTTGAAAACACTGGAAAATAATATGATTCCCGTTAGTGGAAACGTGCAAATGGATAAATACGAGGTTACAAACGGAGACTACAACAAATTCTTGAACAATCTGAAACTTTCCGGCCAAACAGAATTGTACCGGGTAGCTCTGTATGATTCTACTCAATGGACCAAGGGGAAATATACAATTAGCTTAAACGATCCGATTAAAGATATGTATCACTGGCATCCTGCATTCCAAAACTATCCGGCTGTTTGCATTTCATATGAAGGAGCAAAAGCCTATTGCGAATGGCTAACCAAACAATACAATTTACAGCGCAAAAGAACGTATACCCAGGTTGTATTCCGTTTGCCGACTGAGAAGGAATGGAGAACAGCGGCGGGCTCCGGTGACCCGAAAGCCATTACTCCTTTCCCGAATAATGAAATTAAGGAAGCTGATAATAAACACTATCGTGGAAACATTCGCACATCGCAGGAGCGCTTTTTTGAAGATGGTGGATTTCACCAGGTGAATGTGAAATGTTATGATCCGAATAAAATGGGATTCTTCAATACCCTGGGGAACGTTTCCGAAATGACCAGCAGTAAAGGAAAGGCATTGGGAGGATCCTGGTATGACTTATTTGAAGATTGTACCTTTGATAAAACACAGACTTATTCAAACCCGGACCCAAGCGTCGGTTTTCGAATTGTGATGGAGATAATAGAAAAGTAAAAAGCCTAAGTATACTTGAAAAGTTTACATCATAAACAACAAAGCGACGAAGAGTTGATGGTTCAGGTAATGGACCATCATTCTCCTTTGTATGCCAAACAGGCAGAATTGGCACTGGTGGAGTTGCATCATCGGTACAGCAAAAAGTTGTTAGGCTATTTTATCAAAATGCTGAATAAGGATGTCGATCTGGCGCAGGATTTTGTGCAGGATCTTTTCCTGAAACTGATAGAGAAAAAACACTTGTTTGATCCCAACAAGAAGTTTTATTCCTGGATCTTTACCATTGCTTCAAACATGTGCAAAACCGCTTATCGACATCATGGAAAAACCGTTGCACTTCATCCGGAAATAAACCATCCCACAGGATTGGCAGACAACCTGTTGGAAAAAAAGCTGTTTTTAACGGCTCTGCAGAATAGCATCGACAATTTGGAACATCACCACAAAACGGTATTTGTGCTCCGTTACCTGGAACATTTTTCCTTAAATGAAATTGCAGAAATCACAGAAAGTTCTTTGGGAACAGTTAAATCCCGCTTGTTTTATGCTACAAAGAAAATCACAGATCAATTGAAACACTTTGATCCCAGTTTTGAAACGACACTTTTTAAATTGAATTGATATGGAAGAGCAACACGAACGCTTATTCGATTTGATAGAATCCAAATCTTTTGATGAACTCAGCAAGGAAGAAAAATCCTTTGTTCTCGCTCACCTGACAGAAGCCGAATACACCCTGCAGCGAAGCGTAATTTCTGCAGCAGCAGCTCTTGAATACGATTCTGAGGAACCACTTTCCCTTCAGGTCCCGAAAATAAAAAAGAACTTGCTGAACAGGAGTATTCCGCTTTACCAGGTACTGATCGGTGCTGCTTGCGTGGCCGTTCTTTTCATGGTAGGAAACATCAAAAGTTATTCCCTGAACTGGTCAGTTTCTGAACATCCCCTGAAAATCTCTTTAACAAACGGTGCTTCTTCCGGTAAAATCATCCACGATACGATTGTGAAGGAAATTCCCGTTTTCCGGTCAGCATCGGATATCATTCACGACACCATAACGATTGTTCAAAGGGTCTTGCAACAACCAGAAAAACGCATGCTGGAAGTGTCCGATAATATGGTTTATCCCGAATTGAGTGAAAAGTTGCTGGAAAGCAAAAGTGCTCCCTTCAGAGAAGACCAAACCGCTCAATTCCTTCCTTCGAACCCGGTTGTGAACACTTTAATGAAATAAGATTTAGAAACCCATATTTCCAATAAAAACCAGCAGAAGTGCAAAGGTTCCGGTTACAAGAACGATCAACGCCATCAACGCAAAGAAAGTTCCCCAAAAGTCATCCCGGTGGCGTTTCCACTTTATGATCCCGATAATTGCAAAAATGAGTGCTGCAAAAAAACAGATAACAGCCAATGCAATTGCCCAGGTAACCCCACTCACAGCAAAAGCATAAAAAATCAGGATCACATAGCCAATTGCAAAAACAAAGGAGTTGATCGCAAAAAGATTCGGAGATCTTCCGGATGGTTCCCATTCTTTCCTTGGGGTTTTTCTTGCTTTGACCGGATTTACCGTTTCGTCCTTTCCTGTATTAATTGCCAGTTCGGTATCAATCGTTTTATAAATCTTCGTCAATGAATCATTCGTGACCGATTGCCCGGTTTTTTGAAGTGTGTCGGAAGTTGAAATAAGTGCATGATCTTCTGTGGGTTTTAGTACTTCTATATCCGATGAAACAAGCAGTTCATCAACCGGTTTTGTCTCTGGTATTTCTTCACTCCTGTTTTCATTGGTCTTTGGTTTTAGTGGTTTGTTCCATGAAATATAATACCCGTTTCTAAACGTTCTTTTTTGAATGGAGCAAGATGAAACAATGATTGAAGCAGCAAAAAGTATCGTAAGCAGACGCATAAACATTGGTTTTGTTTACACAAATTAAAGGAAAGCCTGTGGTTTGATTGTTGCGAAAATCCGTACTTGAAAACAGCATTCCGTACAACTGTTGCTTTGACGTAATATTGCGTTATTACATCTTTTTATTTTTTTGAAATCAATTTGGCCGCAAGTTGTTGTCCATAAAAAACAAGCAGAAGCATAATCCCGCTTCCAAAGAAACTCAGGGCAAGTGGTCTTGCACCATCCTCAAAGAAGAATTCACCGACCATCCAGGTAGAATTTGCCAGGATCCAGAAAATAACTGCCAAATTGTGCATCAATTCGGAATACGATTTACGCATTTTCCAGCTTAGCCAAAAGGCAACGGAAAGTGTTGGCAAAATCATAATTGTCCCAAACCACTTCAAATCAGCAGCCCAGCAAATGTCTTTGAGAAGCCACAATAAAATATGGAGGTTTTCTATTTTTCGGAAGTCTAAGAACATTTAAGCTTTCATGCGTGCTTTTTCCAGGCAATCAATTGCCTTTTCCATCATTTGTTTTGAACCTGTGAAAAATCCGCAGCGCTCATGCAGTTGATGTGGCTCCAGGTCCAAAATGCGTTCTGTTCCGTTTGTTGCCATTCCACCTGCTTGTTCAGCAACGAATGCCAACGGATTACATTCATACAGCAAGCGCAACTTCCCTTTCGGACTTTGATTTGTTACCGGATAAATATAAATTCCTCCTTTGATCAGGTTCCGGTGGAAATCTGCTACCAGGGAACCAATATATCTTCCGGAATATGGTTTTCCATCGGCCTGTACTTCCTGGCAAAAGGAAATATAGTCTTTTACACCTTGCTCGCATTCGTGAATGTTTCCTTCGTTCATCGCATAAATACGCCCGGTTTCCGGCATGCGCATATTCGGGTGCGACAAACAGAATTCACCAATGGAAGGATCCAGTGTAAATCCGTTTACTCCATGCCCGGTTGTATACACCAGCATAGTTGATGAACCGTACAAAACATATCCGGCAGCAACCTGTTGCGTTCCTTTTTGCAGCATGTCTTCCAATGTTGCGGGCCCGCCTTTTGGAGAAATGCGTTTATAGATAGAAAAAATCGTTCCGATCGAAACATTGCAGTCAATATTGGAAGAGCCATCCAACGGATCAAACAATACAATGTATTTTCCACTTTTGGCACGTTCTGAAGTAAATGCCAGGAAATCGTCATTCTCTTCCGATGCAATTCCACAGATCTCACCACTCGATTCAAAAACCTTAATGAATTGAGAATCCGCAACCACATCGAGTTTTTGCTGTTCTTCTCCCTGTACATTTACATCTCCATGCGCACCAAGTATGTGATCTACCAAACCTGCCCTGCGAACATCTCTTGCCACAATTTTTGATGCAATTGAAATATCGTTCAAAATGCGGGATAGTTCTCCGGATGAACCCGGGAATTCCGCCTGACGTTCCATAATAAAATCGCTCAATGTGATAATGTGTGACATACTGCTCTGTTTTTGTATTTATTACAAAGATAGGAAATAGCTTTTACCTTTTGGCTTGATCGATTTAGGATGTCGATACTATTTTAAAAATGGTCCGTCATATATTCGGAAATCCATAAGTAATTGCCGATTTTTCATAACCTCCTCCGGAAGGAAGTACTTTAATTTTAGGATTATCAATCGTCTCAATGAGATTAAATCCAAATTTTATGAAAACACATCTTACTTTTTTGCTCACACTCGGACTTTCTGCTTTACAACCTGTTATGGCACAGTGTGATATCAATCCATTTCTTATCCGCAGTTTCGAATTCAATGGTTCCAGTTACGAAATCGTACTTGAAAACCGGAATTGGCAGAACGCCGCTGCCTGTGCTCTTTCCCGCGGAGGCAAGCTCGTTGAAATCAATTCCCAGGAAGAACAGGACGCGGTATTCCAGGAAATCAACAATGTGTTCTTTGATCATGCAAACACCGTTGCTCCTGACGGAGGAGGTGCATCCTACATGTGGCTGGGCGGAAATGATTCTTCTTCCGAGGGAAACTGGGTTTGGAATGGTGATAACGATTCCCAATCTTCGCCTTTCTGGACTGGAACTTCCAACGGAACTCCTGTAAATGGGAGCTATGAGAACTGGGGAAACGAACCGGATAACTGGAACAACCAGGATGGCCTTGCGATCGCCATTACTAACTGGCCGCTTGGTCTGGCTGGACAATGGAACGACGTGTTTATTACCAATGAACTTTACTACATTATTGAATATCCTTCCACATCTCTTGATCTCGGGGAAAACACTTCTGGGGCATTTACCATCTGGCCGAACCCGGCCAAAGGTCAATTGACGGTTTTTCTTCCAAACGGGGAGAATAAGATCGTATTTACGGATTTATCCGGCAAAATCCTTTTTACAAGTGAAACAGGTTCCCAAATTACGGTGCTCGATATTTCCGCGCTTGCTGTTGGTACGTACCTGGTCCATGTAAACGGACAGGTTCAAAAACTCTTCATAGAGTGACAAGGACCGGCAGAGGGGACGAAGAGGAACTCTCCATCCTCTCCCTCTGCCGACTTTGTTTAAAGAAAATGATTTGCTGAATTTGTCGAAAGAAACAAAGCGGACGTCCAAATAAGCCCTAACTTTACCGCATGTTTGAAAAGTTCCGTTATCATATCCTGATGCATCTCATTATTTTCATGTGGGGTTTCACCGGAATTTTAGGAAAGCTTATTCACATTGAAGCACAGTATATCGTCTGGCACCGTATCCTGATTGCTTTCATTTCATTACTGATCGGGTTATACTTATTGAAAATGCCGATGCGAATCCGCAACCGGAAAGCCATGCTGAAAGTTTTTGGGACCGGGATCATCGTTGCTTTGCATTGGATCACATTTTACAGTGCGATCAAACTTTCTACCGCTTCTTTGGGAATTTTATGTTTGTCAACGGCAACCTTACATGTAACCTGGATCGAACCGATCGTTTTCAAAAAGAAGTTTTCCCCGGTTGAATTTCTTTTCGGATTGCTGGTAATCTTCGGGATTTACTTTGTTTCCTCAGACTTCGATGAAAAGCAATATGTAGCACTTGCCCTGGGCTTGACTTCTGCACTTTGTGCCGGCTTCTTTGGAGTTTTCAACGCGAAACTGGCCGAGGAAGTCCCGTCGTCGGCGATTACACTTCATGAAATGGGAATCGGCCTCGTTTTCCTTTCCGGAATGCTCTTGTATAATGGAAAACTGGACGGGAATTTATTCAAAATGACGGGAAGTGATTTTGCATGGCTGTTATTTCTGGGTGTTTGCTGTACGTCCTTTGCATTTATCGCAACCATTGAAGTGATGAAAAAACTGGGAGCTTTCACTGTTTCTTTAAGCATCAACCTGGAACCGGTTTATACCATTTTACTGGCTATTCCGATTCTGAACGAGGATGAGTTGCTGAATGGGAATTTTTATGCCGGTTCTGCCATGATCATCCTGGTTGTGATCGCCAATGCGATTTACAAATCGAAGATGCGCGAGCGGGAGTTGAAGAGACTCAAATTATAAAACAAAGCAGAGACGCAAAGCATTGCCTCCCTACCTGTTTATTTTCAATATAAAGATTAAACTCCCAGGAACAATCTCCACTCTTTTGCCTGGTGTTCATTCATCACCCGCGGAAATTTATTTTGAGATCCCAGCTTTCCTTTTTCCTCCATGAACTTATAGAAGTTTTTCACATCGGTTTGATAAGATACCGGTGTTTTCAAGGTATCGTATTTTCTCACGGAGGCATAATCGTCATTCAGCTCACACAAAAACGTATCAACCGTTTTCATAACCAACTCATTGTCCATTGGTTTTTCCGTTCCGAAATACCAATAGTGTCTTTGTTCGTCCGGGATCACGTAAAGGCAAAATTCAGGAATAGCCACATTGAGTTTTTCTCCGGCCTTCATGATCGCCATGTTGATATTGTCCAACGATAAATGTTCACCTACTAAGCTCAAATACTGTTTGATCCGTCCGCTGATTCGAATTTCACGTCGCTCCAAATCCACAAACTGAACCAGATCGCCAACCAGGTAACGCCACAAGCCGGCATTTGTTGAAATAACCAGCGCATAATCTTCTCCGGTAGTTACCTCATCAACAGTTAATGCTTTTGCCTCGCGTTTCAGATTTCCGGATTCATCAAAATTATCGCGGTTGAACGGAACAAACTCAAAGAAAATTCCGGATTTCAACAACAATTGCATTCCGTTGCTGTCCGCTCTTTTCTGGTACGCAAAATAGCCCTCAGAAGCGAGGTAAGTATTCATAATCTGAACTTTCTTTCCGCATACTTTTTCAAAGCGTTTCAGATAGGGCTCCATGTAAACGCCACCTGATAAGTACAATTCCAGGTTCGGCCAGATATCGTGAATTGAATCTACCTTGTATTTTTCAATGATGCGTTCCATCAGCATGATACACCAGCTCGGAATCCCGGCAATAGTACTGATGTCCCATTCCGGTGCTTTTTCCACCATGCGGTCCAGCTTTTTATTCCAATCTTTAATTGCTGCAGTTTCTGCATCCGGTTTGGTAAGCGGAAGTAAAACAACCGAAGTATGTTTCTTTAAAATTCCGGAAAGATCTCCTTCGTAGTGTTTTCCTCTTTTTTCCGGTTTGGAAGAACCGCCAACAGCAATGAGTGATTTTTGATAAAACCCATCCGACAAATTCAAATCTGCGGTTGCCGTAAATTGTTTGATCGTATTCCGCTGGAACGAACGGATCATTTGTTTTGTAACCGGTATGCGCTTGCTTGGTGAACCGGTTGTTCCGGAAGAAAGTGCAAAATATTTGATTTTCCCCGGCCAGATTACATCTTCCTCATCGTCAAGGCAACGGTGCAGCCAGGTTTGATAGAACTGATCGTAGTCCCTGATGGGAATGCTCTTTTGAAATTCCTCCACCATGTTCTCGGAATCCAGAATGGATTGAAAATCATAGTGGTAGCCAAATTTAGTTTCCTGGGCAAACTTTAAAATCTTTGAGAGAACTTTAATCTGATCCTTAAAATCAAGTCCCTTCAACGCATTTCTCCGCGCCGAAAATTCGGTAGTCTTTTTAAGTAATTTCCCGATTATTGGCATCTTTTCTTCATTTTTTAATCCTTACAAAAGTGAGAAAAAACAACGACTTATTGTTTTATTAACGTCTTATTTTTAATATTGATCGAAGAAATAGAATCTAGCTTCTAATGCTTTGATTACATTTGCACTACTATATAAAACCCACAAATGCTCCTTATGGAAAAAAAGACCATTATTGTTCCCCATGATTTTACCCCGGTTGCAGAAAATGCTCTGAACCATGCAATTAATACTGCAAAAATTACCGGTGCTGAAATTTTGCTTTTACATGTCGTGGCAAAAGAGAAGGCGGTTAGTGAAGCTGAAGAAAAACTAAAAGCTGTTGTTGAACAGCACAATCAGGAAGTTAAAATTACCTCGTTTATTCGCGTTGGAAATATTTTCGATGATATCGGCGATTTCGCATCAGAAAATCATGCTGAATTGATTTTTATGGGAACGCACGGTCAAACCGGGTGGCAGCACATTACCGGTAGCCATGCCCTGAAAGTAATTACGCATTCAACGGTTCCGTTCATTGTAGTACAGGAGAAACCAATTAAAGAAACCGGTTACGATGATATCGTAGTTCCTTTGGACTTAAATAAAGAAACGAAGCAAAAATTGGCATATGTTGCAAACATTGCTACTTACTTCAAGTCGCGTGTTCACGTAATTACTCCGGATGAATCGGATGAGTTCTTACGTCACCAGGTAAAAGCAAACATTCAATTTGCTGTGCGCTTCTTCCATGAACGGGGAATTGATGTAACAACGAAGGTTGTTCCTACAAGTGGTTTTGATAAAGAAGTGGTGAAGCATGCCGTATCATTGGATGCGGATCTGATTGCGATCATGAACCTGAACCGCAACAACATGCTGGGGGTGATTACTGCAAACCACGAGCAGTACATTCTTACAAATGATGCACAAATTCCTACGTTGATCGTTAACCCTGTTGCAGGGAAATACGGAAGCAGCGTTTTATTCAGTTAATTGCTGATTTTCAAATATTAAACGGTAGATACACGTATTAAAAAGGCAGGCACGCGACGCATCGTGTGCCTGCCTTTTGCATTTAATTCGCTTTGATGTATCGGTACGTTTTACTGCCGCTTGCAATATCTTCCCGAATCCAAAGTGTGTCGACCAACCGATCAATGATAAACCCGTTTGAAATTCCATTCAGGTCCATAATTAGCTCATATTTTCCGGTAGAAACGGCGATTTTTGTATGGGTAACGAATAATCCATTGTAAAAAATGCTATCGTTTCGTTTCCAATCTATGCTCTTATAATCAATGAAATCCAGCACCTGGCTATTCGAAGAAGACGCTGTGTCTTCATAGAAAGTGCTGTCCTGAGTTGTGGAAACCCAATTCCATTTGGTGTTTTGTAAACTGATGTAAGGTGTTGCTGATTCCTTCTTTACACAACTGCAGATCAGCAAGACAAGTACTGCAAAAAAACCAAATTTCATTTTCTTTCTTTTTTTTTCAAAAATAGCCTTGTTTTTTTATTCTACCTAATCAAATAACAGATCGATCAGTCCTTATACTCATTTCTGGCCAAACGTTCTTCCACCTCTTTGAGATTTTGCATTTTTTTGGTTTGCCTGCTTGCAATGGCCGTAGGTGTAAAATACTTGTGCATGTTCAGGAAAGCAACCTGCATATTGTCCCATTGTCTGTCGCTTTCTATTTTTCCGTGTTCACGCAACTCTCTTCTTAAGCGGTCAGCAATCTCGTGGAAGTCGTCTCTTCCCAGGTAATCCAAATCGGCATCACAGATAATTTGTTCCAACTTATTCTTCGGTTGGTGCGGAATCTGTGTCACGAAAATCAATTCTTTGATCTGGGCAATGTGCTGGTCCGAGTATCCGTATTTCGGCAGGATCTCTTCTGCCATTCGTGCACCGATGGGTTCATTCTTTTCATAATTCTCCACGAATCCTGCATCATGGTAAGTTGCGGCGGATTTCAAAAGGAATAATCCTTCATCGGTTACTCCTTCCAGCAAGGCGTAACGCTCAACGGCACGCACAACATCTTTGGTATGTTCAATACTATGATAATGCAGCATCGGAGACAATCCTTTTTCCAATACTTTAATGATGTGACGTTCCGCTTTGTAGTAATTGATGCTACTGTATAAGTGCAGATTAACAATTTGCTGGAAACGATCATTCGGATAAAGCCCTTCCCCATTGATGGAAAGTTCCGGTTTGATACGTTCCACCGTAAACATTTCAATTAGTCCTTTACTCTTTGTTTTTACCTTTCCGCGGTAAGTACATTCGAAGTAGGGTTCTATCAGTTTAAAGGTAGATCCCGAAATGGTGACTCTTCCCGGTTCACCCATCATTTCCATTCGTTGCGCCTGATTCACGGTCGCTCCCCAGATATCATACGCCAATCTTTCCGAACCGATTACTCCGGCTGTCACTTCCCCGGTATTGATCCCAAGTCGTAACTCCCAGTATTCTTCTCCTGTTTTTAACGCTTCGTTTTTGAGCGTGTTCATATAATCCTGGATCTGAAGTGCCGCCAGAACAGCATCGATCGGATTGGTGTTATTCCGCACGGGAACACCTCCGGCACACATGTATGCATCCCCGATCGTTTTGATTTTCTCCAGGTTATTCTTTACAATAATCTCATCGAATTTACGGAAATACACATCCAGCTTGTTCACCAGATCTGTTGGTTTCAATCCTTCTGCAATTTTGGTAAACCCAACAAAGTCTGTAAACAAAACCGAAACCGTTTTATAAGCCCTTGCTGAAGCTCTTCCCTTTGTTTTTAATTCTTCGGCTGTGGATTCCGGGATAATATTGCGAAGTAAGGTCTCCGTTTTGTCCTTCTCAATTTGAAGCAGGCGTTTTTGCTCCTCTACTTTTGTTTTCTCTTCTTCAATAACCTTCTTCTGAGATTCGATCTTCATGTTTTGAGCACGGATCTCTTTCGTTCTTTCTACGATCTTCATCTCCAAACGCACCTGGTCTCTTCGCGCAAGGTCAATTCGGGAACGGATGAAAATGATAATGACGAGCGTTAAAATGATCAGAACAATGACCCAAAACCACCATTTCCACCAAAAAGGAGCAGCGATCTCAATGTTCATTTGAGAAGTTGCCTGCACCCAATTTCCGTCAATTCGTTTTACATATACTTTCAGGACGTAAGATCCCGGTGTTAAAGATGTAAAGTGAATTTCACTCGAAGAACCCAGAAATACCGAGCCTTCATCCAGACCTTCCAATTCGTATTTGAATTGGAGTAAGTCGCGATTGATCAGATCTGTTGGTATAAAGCGAATGGTAAAACTTCGTTCATCATACCCCAATTTAATGTCTGTCTGATAAGAAAACGATTCTTTAAAAGGGGCATCTTTGTCTCCCGGTTTCAACCATTGATCATCAAAACGGAATTTCAAAAAGTTGACATATACTTTTTCCTTTAGTTCCTGTAAATTTTCCGGGTTGAAAAAATTGTATCCTTCGATCCCGCCAAAATACATTTCTCCGTTTCCTGAAAGCAAATAAGCACCGGTATTGAATTCATTGCTCATTAACCCGTTTACTTCCGAGTAATTGGTACAACGTTCCTGTGAAGTATTAAAGCGACACAATCCTTTATTGGTACTTAGCCATAAATTACCCCGCGTGTCCGGAAGGATTCCGTAAACAAAATTATTCGGTAAACCTTGTTTACGGGTGTAAGCAATTACGTTTCCGGTTTGTAAATTCAATTTCAGCAAGCCCGAGCCCGAAGAACCAAGCCATAAGGTTGTTTCATTTTCCTGGTAAATGCTGGAGATCACATCCCGGCTTGCCTTCAAAATAGATTTATTCATCGGGTAAGGAACGATTTGCTCTTTTCCGTTTTTATCCAGTGTCAGGATATTGATCCCGCCAACTCCCGTTGCAAAATAATAAGCGTCATTCAATCCTTTATAAGCTACGCGACAAACCCCCGCACCAATTGTATTTTTGGGTTTTTTCGGATTGTAAACAAACGGTTCAAATTCTCCCGTCTTGAGATCGTACAAGAGCACTCCACCCTTGGTTGCCAAAAAGAATTTGGATTCTTTGTATGGTGTGATGTTATAAACACGCTGGAAACCGGAAGGATTGGAGATTCCTTTATAATTGATCTTCTTAAACGCGCCTTGTCCGTTTTTGATCTTTAATTCATACAAACCGTCGTTTGCCCCTATCAAAAAGTGGTAATCAGTTATGTGGTGAATTGAGACAATGCTGTTCTCATTAAAGTCCTTGGATTTTGAAATATAATAATGCTTGAACTGCCCGGTTTTCCGGTTTAGTTCGGAAATGGCAAAATCTGTGGCAATGTAAACTTTGGAATAATCATCTGATTCTGCAAAACCCCAAACACTTTCCGAAGGCAATCCCTGGTTGAGATTGGAGGTCGGTCCGACACCAAAGAACGAATCATTTTTCGGGTTGAATCCGCTTAAACCTCTCAATGTTCCAACCCAGATCGTCCCATTCTCATCACAAAACAATTCATTCAGTTCATTGAACAGAATTGCGTTCTTTTGGAAAATATCCTTTTTGCTGAATGTAATCCGGTATCCGTCCTTTGAATTGTTTACACTGATCAGGCCGTTATTTACCGTAGCAATGTAGAATTCATTGATGGATTTCACGTATACATCCGAAAACTCTTCGATCCCATAATCTTTACCGATGAATTTTAAGAACGGAAACAGTTTTTGATTCTGCGTGTCGAATAACCACAAACCTTCATTGCTTGAAAGGACAAAACTGCTTTCGGTGAAAGCCTCTACATCTGAAACAAGCCAGGTTTTTTGGCCATTTGGCGGAGTTAATTGTTTCCAGGTCTTTGTTTTCAGATTATAGACATACACCCCCACATCTTCAAACGAAACGATCAATTGATCGTTTGTTACGAACTTAATGTAGTGGATCCGCTTTGAAGGAATTGCCCCGGTTAAAAAAGAGATTTTCTTCGTGCTCCGATCATACTTTGCCAATCCATGAGTAGAAGAGCCTACCCAAATATTCCCGTTTTGTTCTTCCGAAATACTTTCAATAGAAAGGTTATTATCGTCGGAAGCCAAAAGTGACCGAAACGTTTCTTTTTTGGGATCGTAAATGGAAATTCCGTCCGCCGTCCCGAACCACAACTGCCCGGTTTGATCTTTTAAACCGCAATGCACATACGAACTTGCCAGTCCGGGTGTGTCATCAGAGGTAAATACTTCAAATTGTTGTCCGTCAAAACGGTTCAGGCCGTCCTGTGTTCCGAGCCATAAAGCTCCCACTTCATCTTGCACAATAGTCGTCACAGAACTCTGTGAGAGTCCATCGTTAATAGAAAAATTTCTAAAACGATACGAGACTTGACTTACCGCGCTAGTAGTAGCAAACGCAACAACAGCTCCAATTCCTATTAATCGAACGAGCATAGAGTATTTATTTCGTTTATTTCAACGAATAATTCACTGAAAAAGTTTCACTTCAGGGTCTTAAGCTTTTTTATCGGCATTTCCTGCTTTTACGGCATTTGCCGCCGCAGTTTCCATGTCACGATCAAACAGGTAAAGACCACCTTTATCTCCGCCAATCAAACGCAATTTGTCCAGAATACTGCGACCAAGCGCTTCTTCTTCCAATTGCTCGGAAACATACCATTGCATGAAATTGTGTGTGGAATAATCTTTCTCCTGCAAACAAGCGTCAACTACATTGTTGATGCTTTCGGAAACTCCGACTTCATGCTCCAGCAACAATTCAAAAACGCGCTCCAAAGAATCGTATTCTCTTGGCGGTTCCGGAATTGAAGGTACAACAGCTACTCCTCCGCGTTCATTCACAAATTTGATCAACTTCAACATGTGGAACCGCTCTTCATCTGAATGTGTGTACATGAACTTTGCCGTCCCGTTCAGTCCTTTTGTTTCTGCCCAGGAAGCCATCGCCAAGTAATATTGAGAGGAAGAAGATTCTTTTTGAATTTGATCATTTAATGCCGCTTCAATTCGCTTATTCATTGTTATAAATTTTTATTCTATTTCTATCAAAGTTAAAATTTTAAGCATAAAATTGAGCATCTTAACTGCTAATAAATTGTATTTTATAAACAATCTGATTTCTTTGAAAACAAAATTCCTGTTTCCAGGATTCATTTATTTTGCTCTTTGTTCTTCTTTAGGTTTATTTTTTCATAATGTTCAGAACCGATCCGAAGACGTTTTTCGATTGTCTTACGCAATCTTCTTGGGCTCAAAACAGTAATTCCGTCGCCATAAGATAATAGTTCTTTTTCCAATTCAAAGTTGTGAATGACATTCAGTGAAATTGTAGCTCCGCGTTCATCATCTTCCAGCGTTTCCTGTGAATCATGAATGGGCTTTGAAATAATGTATGGTGCATGACGGTTGCTGACCCTGAAAACCACTGGTTCAGGTTTATCTCTCAATGAACGGGTTACACCAACACAAGGTTTGAAATAATCGGTCACATCGAAAAAAGCATCCTGATACGATAAACGGGTATTCTCATATACGTATTTCATCCGGTCAAGTGCCAGGATCATTTCTTTTTCTTCTCCATGAATAGCACATAGTAAAAACCATCGATTCCGGAACTCCTTTAATTTATATGGATTTACCTGCATTACCGATGGGGTTTTCGCTTTGAAGCTCTGATAGTGAATATCCAGGACCGCTTTCTTTTGAACTGCTTTTACCAGTTGATCAATCCACTCCAAACCAGGTAAACGATGATTGGTTTCCAGTTCAATAATCTCACGCTGTTCCCCGTTTGAAGACAGAATCTTTCCTTCCAGCTTCGAAACCATTTCCTGCATTTCCTTGAAATAACCAAAGCCTTTGAATTGTTTCAATACACTCAATACTTCTTTCATGGTCCCCAAATCTCCTTCACTCAGCGGGATATTTGTAATGCTATAATCCTTTTCTTCGTAGGTGTAAAAACGTTTGTCAACTACCACAATCGGTGCGTTATAACCCAGTTTGTCACTGCGCATGTTCTGTAAATCAAGCTGAACGGTTCTTTTGGAAACTCCTCCAACTCCTTCGTATTCATACAACGCTTCGGCGCAGGCTTCTACTAAATCTTCCAACGACCATTTCCGAAACCTGTTTTGAAGGCATTTATCGATGGTCTTATAACGAATTAACGCATGTTTTGATACTGGCATGGGTGAAAAGTAGCGTTTTCAGCTCAAAAAAGAAAATTGTATGCGCAATCTATTTGCGCAGAAGAAAATGAGGTTATGCTTTTTTTTATTTCAATTAACTGATTTTATGTTGTTTAATTATTTTATGAAAAAAAATACAAAGTACGCAATTCAATTGCGCAGCGTATATAAATCTTTGTCTCATCAAACGAAACAGCTTACGTTCTTTGAAGTCGTTTGAATCACAAAACCTCCTTTTGGAGTGGAAACTTGCACTTTGCAAACGAGACAGTGGTTTACCCGCCACGTTGTGCACGAGATCTTATCAAAGTGTATCCAGTTGCTCTGATTGCAAGTTTCCGCAGTACATGTACGCTGGTTCGAATCCAGCAGTTATCAGAAAAGATAGCTTAGCTAAGTTGGTATAGCAATGTTTCCTGTCTGCAATAGGTGCAGTGCCAGGCCACGTGTCTTTTAAACACGCTTAACAAAAACAAAAGGAGTAGCTCGCTTTCGAGTCGGATTTTTTGTCCAGTACGAACTATTTGACCGGAATACGACGCCAGAGCTTTGAACGGCTTGTGCGGAATAACTTTAAACTCTTTTCGATTCCTAGAAGAGCATGCGAAGATTCCGAACAACAACTTCTTTGCTCCGCTGAAGATGACGGAAAGCCGGTTACTCCTTTATTAAAAAATTAAAACAACCACCCTCGACGAATACACGTCGGGGGACCAACAAATAAATAAAATGAAAACAACAACTGTAAGAAAAAATGAACGCGCATTGATTTACAAAAACGGACTTTTGACAGACGTTTTGAAATCCGGGACACATAATTTGTTCTGGGGGAAGACTGCTGTCATTGTTTCAGAAAAACCTTCCATACAGGTAAACTCGGTTTTGTTTAATGATCTGGAAAGCGGTGAGTTTTCAAACTTGTTAAACCGGTATGAAGTTGATTCAAACCAATTGTTGCTGCGATACCAAGGGAAGAATATTGTTGAAACTTATACTGCGGGAACTTACTTATTCTGGAAATCAGAAATGGCCTTGTCGTATGAATTGATTGAAATATCATCTACAAAGAACATCACCAATTTTGAACGAACTGTGCTTGAGTCAGGTGTTATGAACGAACGTGTTCATAAAGTGATCGTGCCGGAAGGAAATCAATTGGTGGTGTTCGTGAACGGGGGTTATCAGTATACATTACCTGCGGATACATATTACTTCTGGAAAAATGCACATGTGTTTACTTTCCGGGTGGTTGATCTGCGGATTGTGAATCTGGATGTTCAGGGTCAGGAATTGCTGACGAAAGACAAAACATCAATTCGGGTGAATTTCTCCGGACAATATAAAATCACGAATATCCAAAAAGCAATTGTTGAGAATTCGAGCTATTACGCACAAATGTATGCTGCAATCCAATTGGCGATCCGTGAGATCATCGGTGCACAAACGTTGGACCAGTTGCTGGAAACAAAAACAGAATTGTCGAACCAGCTGGTTGAACGGGCAAATGCTTTGCTGGAAAATCTGGGGATAAAGTTGATCGCCGGTGGATTGAAAGACATCATTTTGCCAGGAGATGTAAAAGAGATCCTGAATAAAGTGTTGGTTGCAGAGAAACAAGCACAAGCAAACATGATTATGCGTCGTGAAGAAACAGCAACAACGCGGAACTTGTTGAACACTGCCAGATTGATGGAAGAAAATGAAATGTTGTACAAATTGAAAGAAATGGAATTTGTAGAACGGATTGCAGAGAAAATAGACGGGATAAACATTCAGTCGGGAACAAATATATCCGATCAGCTGAAAACCTTGTTTACAAAGTAAGCGATTCCACCTGAATCAAAATCTGTACTGTCAACAGATAAGTAACTGCTACTGACAGATTGGTGTAGCAGTTTGATGATGATTAAAATTGAAAAAAATGAGAAATATTACAGGATCCCTTTTAGTAGATATCGGTTTTCCCTCAAATGAAGCTTTCGGGAAAGCTTTAAAGGTCTTAAAGAAAAATGCCAAACGAAAAGGATTGGAAACGTTGTTGGAAGAAGTAAAATCAGTGTTAAAAGATCCCGCTCAGTTTACAGACCATGAATTGTGGTCTGATGTTGCGAACGAGCTGATCACCATTGAAGCCAGAAAAGTATTCATGATTCCATTAAAAGAAGATGAATTACCATTCGCAGTATATGGCGAAGCACAAATTGAACAAGGTGCTTTCGATCAGATGAAAACAGCAATGCGATTGCCGGTTACAGCCTTCGGAGCATTAATGCCGGATGCTCATCAGGGATACGGTTTGCCGATCGGTGGCGTTTTAGCAACGAAAAACACCATTATTCCTTATGGAGTCGGGGTTGATATCGGATGCAGAATGTGTTTGAGCATCTACGATATTCCAGGAGATTTTTACTTCAGGAATGAAGCACCATTGAAAAGAGAACTAATCGCCCATTCGAGATTTGGAGCTGGTGCCGCGTGGACAAGAGGAATGAAGGCAGATCATGAGGTGTTGGAGCGAGATGAATTCAACCAGATTCCAATGCTGAAAACCTTGATGGATAAAGCGCATACACAATTGGGGACTTCAGGTGGAGGGAATCATTTTGTAGAATTCGGATTACTGGAAGTCCTGCAGGAAGATGAATCTATCAACATCCCGAAAGGAACCTATTTAGCTTTATTGACGCATTCAGGGTCAAGAGGTTTGGGTGCAACAATTGCCGGACATTACACCAAGGTTGCCAAAGAAAACTGTGTTTTACCAGATGAAGCAAGAAATTTAGCTTACCTGGATTTGGATTCCGACAATGGAAAAGAATACTGGGCAGCAATGAATTTAGCCGGTGATTACGCTTCAGCTTGTCATCATGTGATTCATGATAGAATTACCACCGCTATTGGTGCTACGTGTTTGAAAAGAGTTGAAAACCACCATAATTTTGCCTGGAAGGAAATTCATTTCGGTGAAGAGTACATTGTGCATAGAAAAGGTGCTACTCCGGCAGCAGAAGGTGTATTGGGAATTATTCCGGGGAGCATGACTGCTCCGGGATTCCTGGTAAAAGGGAAAGGGAAACCCGAATCCTTAGCCTCTGCATCACACGGCGCTGGTCGACAGATGAGCAGATCCCAGGCTTTCAAAACCGTCAAACGGGAAGAATTGAAAGAAACCCTGAAAGCACATGGTGTAACCTTGATTGGTGCGGGCCTGGACGAAGCACCAATGGCTTATAAAAACATAGAAGATGTGATGCGATCGCAGGAAGACCTGGTAGATGTTCTTGCACGATTCACACCAAAAATGGTCAGAATGGCCGAAGATGGAAGTAGGGAGGATTAATAAATCCTCCCTTTTTTATTTATTCAATAACATTTTATGCAAACAACTATTAATACTAACTTTAGCATACATAAAAATTGCATGGCAAAGAAAAAACACCGAAAAGGCGAATCGAAAGGAAAAACGAAGTTCAAAGGGGAAAAAAAACTGAAAAGCGGTTTTTACCACATCATCCGCAAACTATTTGAACAACATCCTGATGCACTTCTGAATTACAAACAAGTGTGCAGCTTGCTGCATGTTCACGATAGCGAATCCAGAAAATTGGTTGTGACTTTGCTGCGCGAATTGGAAACCGAAGGTTTTCTCCGTAAAAGCGGTCATGAAACGTATACCTATTCCAATCAGACGGAAACCATTGAAGGAGAACTGGAACTGACACAGCGCGGTTCGGGGTTTGTGATGGTTGGAAAAAACGAGCCCGATATTTTCATCGCTCCTCACAATATCGGCCAGGCAATTCACGGAGATATTGTGCGTGTAGCTCTTATCAAAAAAAGCGGGAACAGACCTGAAGGTAAGGTAATGGAAGTTGTTTCGCGCGAACGGACCCAGTTCGTTGGTACGATCCATATGCATGACAAACATGCGTTTCTGATTCCGGACAATACGAAGACCGGGGTGAAGATTTACATTCCGCTCGAAAAACTGAATAAAGCAAAAAACAAGGATAAGGCCCTGGTGAAAATCACTGTTTGGCCGAAATCTGCCGAATTTCCGTTTGGAGAAGTTATCCAGACTTTGGGCGGAAATTCAATCCACGATAATGAGATGATCTCCATACTGGTAAGCCAGGGAATTCCGATTGAATTTGAGGATGATGTGATGAGTGAAGCGGAACAGGTAACACTTGAGCTTGATCCGGTGGAAGTCGCGAAGCGACGCGATTTTCGCGATATTTTGACCTTTACTATTGACCCGATCGATGCAAAGGATTTCGACGATGCTTTATCCATCCAAAAATTGGAAAATGGCCATTACGAAATTGGTGTTCACATTGCGGATGTAAGTCAATATGTGAAACCGAATTCTGCCATGGATCAGGAGGCTTTGAAACGCGGAAACTCGGTTTACCTGGTAGATCGCGTAATCCCAATGTTGCCGGAACAGCTTTCAAACATGGTTTGTTCCCTTCGGCCGAAGGAAGACAAGTTTACGTTTTCTGCCGTGTTTGAATTGGACGAAAAGGGAAAAATTTACAAGGAATGGTTCGGGAAAACCGTCATTCATTCCGATCACCGGTTCACATATGAAGACGCACAGGAAATCCTGGAAGGAGCAGAAGGTCCGTACAAGGAAGAGTTACATATTTTAGACAAAATCGCAAAAACGTATCGAAAAGAGCGGTTTAAGCATGGTGCTTTGATGATCAACTCGGAAGAGATCCGTTTCAAACTGGACGAAAACAAAGAACCGGTTGATGTAGTTGTGAAGGTTTCAAAAGATGCACATCAGTTGATTGAAGAATTCATGCTATTGGCAAATAAACGCGTAGCAATGTTTGTTGGGATGCCTCAAAAAGGAAAAGATCCTGTTCCATTTGTTTACCGTATTCACGATAAACCGGATCCGGAAAAAATCGCATTATTCAGTTTATTTTTGGATAAATTCGGACATTCTCTGGAATTTACGAGCCCGGAAAAAGCAGCTCAAAGTATCAACAAATTGTTGAACGATATCCGTTTGAAGAACGAGTACAGCATCATCCAGCAAATGGCGATCCGGAGCATGGCGAAAGCAACTTACGACACAGACAATATCGGTCACTACGGTTTGGCTTTCCAGTATTATTCGCATTTTACTTCACCGATCCGCCGGTATGCCGATCTGATGGTTCACCGCATTTTACTGGAATGTTTGGAGAACAAGCCGCATAAGTACAACTCGGCGCTGGAGGATATCTGCAAGCGCATTTCACGTACGGAACGCAAAGCAACGGAAGCTGAACGTGAATCCAATAAGTACTTCCAGGTTGTTTTCGTTCACGACAAGATCGGGGAAGAATTTGACGGAATTGTTTCCGGTTTGGCAGAATTCGGACTATTTGTTCGTATGACAGAAAACGCGTGTGAAGGAATGGTTCCATTGCAGGCACTTCCAGGCGATCGGTATACTTTCGATGAGAAAACGATGACGATTGTGGGCCAGAAAACAGGGAAAACGTTCCATTTCGGGGATAATGTGCGTGTGAAAATTTCAGAGGTAAGTCCGCGAAAACGCACGATTGATTTGGAGTTGGTTTCCGTTTCAGAGTGAGAAGGAGAAACAGAATGAGGGAAATTCCGGGCGGAGCCGAAAAATTCAAATTTTTGAAGCTTACAAAGCTACTGCTTTTTCAGGCGGAATGAACCAGTCTGGAATACGGTATTTTCTCCAACTGTGTAAAGTGAATCTCCCGAAATGACAACATCAAATTCCTCATCATCATCCCGCATAAAGTCATAAGCACATCCAAAACTGGCTTTGATGGTCAATGCATTGCCGGTAATCGGATGAGTATGATCTGTTAAAATAGCTGCCGGAGTGTATTCGTTGAATAATCGGTCATCGATAGCAAATGAAAGCTTTGATCCATCTATTCGTTTTCCTTTCATCAGGTCTCCGTTCTCGTATTGCACCATGATTGATTTCATATCGATCAGTGAAGGCGGATCAACAAAAATCATAAGCGAATCAAGGTTTGATGGTTTACACACAAATTGTCCGAAGGTTAAGTTGCAGCTAATATGATAAGTAGAATCATTGATCGCTTTGATAGTCCCGGAATGTTCTGCATACATGGAATTTCCCTCTGTTTCGTAGGTAAAAAGTACTTTATTGCCGGGTGAAATTTTCAGGTAGCACAAATAGGTTCCGCGATCGGAATATCCCTTGTACAAGCGTTCGGTTTTGAAGATATTCTTTTTTTCCGGATGTGAAGATTCGGATTCGGCACAAGCTGTTATGAGAACGAGCATTAAAAGACATATTAAACGTACCATATTCTATTGGTTGGATATTCCTCCGGCGGAGCCGAAAAATTTTGGGTTTTTGGTTGTTCCTGTTATCTCATCAACTC
>CAMLLB010000014.1 GCA_946480815.1 uncultured Flavobacteriales bacterium | reverse complement strand
AGCATCGTTCTTTCGAAAATAGTATAAACCACTAAGCTCACGAAGCACACAAGGTCATTGTTTACATAGTGCTTAAAGAACTTCGCGTTCTTTGTGTCCTTTGTGGTTAAAAGAAATTGGGAGCGAAGCGAAACAAGAAATTGATCCTCAGAAATATCGTTTTAGCTCCATTTTCACGAAAAAATAACACGGCTTCTCAATTTTCTTCAGTAATTTCACTCAACTCCATACATCACACATGAAGACAAAATCAGAAATCGTAGACAACTGGCTGCCACGCTACACCGGTGAAGAATTAAAAAATTTCGGAGAATATATTTTGATATGCAATTTCCTGAATTACGTGGAAAAGTTTGCCGACATGTACGAGGTGGAAGTAATTGGGAAAAATAAGCCGATGCAATGCGCCACAGCTCATGGTATAACCATCATCAATTTCGGAATGGGAAGCGCATCTGCTGCTACGGTTATGGACCTGCTTTCTGCAATCAAACCGAAGGCAGTTTTATTCCTTGGGAAATGTGGCGGTCTGAAAAGTAAAAGTGAAGTAGGTGATCTGATTTTACCAATTGCAGCTATTCGGGGGGAAGGAACAAGCAATGATTATTTCCCGACGGAAGTACCGGCTTTACCGGCCTTCGCGTTGCAAAAAGCAATTTCTACCACCATTCGTGATGCCGGTTTCGATTATTGGACCGGAACCTGCTACACGACCAATCGCAGAGTTTGGGAACACGATGACAAATTCAAGGAATACCTGAGCCGCATCCGGGCAATGGCCATTGATATGGAAACTGCTACAATCTTCATGGTTGGTTTCGCCAATAAAATTCCAACCGGTGCTTTGCTCCTGGTAAGTGATCAACCGATGACCCCGGAAGGAGTGAAAACCAGCGAAAGCGATTCGAAAGTAACCGCGGGATTTGTAGACAAGCATTTAATGATCGGGATCGACTCTCTGAAACAACTCATCAACAACGGACATACGGTAAAACACCTGCGTTTCTGAAGTAAACCACGAAGCTCACAAAGCACACGAGGTTATTTTTATTGAACTTCTTTGTGTCCTTATTATATGCCTTTGCTTTGGTAAAGGATTGATCATTCCATTAGTCTTGTGTGCTTCGTGCACCTCGTGGTTAATATCAATCTGCGATCATCCGTGAGAAACCAATAAATTGCTACCTTCGGGAAAAACCGAAGTCCATGCGTTTCTATCTTCTAACTGTTGGAATCATTCTTTTTGCCTTTTCAGTTTCAGCCCAAAGCAAATTAAACTACGTCAATCCATTGATCGGTACTTCCAAAATGGGGCATACTTTTCCCGGTGCAACGGTACCTTTCGGAGCTGTACAGTTAAGTCCGGATACAGATACGCTCTCTTATTCGGTGGACGGAAAATACAATCCGGATGTCTATAAATATTGCGCCGGTTATCAATACGAGGACCCGACAATTGTTGGCTTCAGTCATACCCATTTCAGTGGCACAGGCCATTCCGATTTAGGAGACATTTTAATTATGCCAACCAGTGGTAAATTGCAACTCAATCCGGGAATTGCCTCAAAGCCTGAAGGTGGTTTCCGTTCGGCTTACAGTCATGAAAATGAAACTGCAAAACCTAATTATTATGCTGTTTTGCTGGATGATCATCAAATTAAAGCCGAATTAACAACTACAACCCGTGTCGGGATTCACAAATACACCTTTTCAAAACAGGATTCCGCACACATTGTCCTGGATCTGATTTCAGGGATTTATAATTACAACGGGAAGAACGTAAACACTTACGTTCGTGTTGTGGATGCCTATCATATTGTCGGTTTCCGGCAAACTTCCGGTTGGGCAAAAAACCGTACCGTTTACTTTGCAATTGAATTCTCCCGACCGATCAAGTCCTATGGATACGATGATTTTCAGGCAAAAAAAGTGTATCAGGGCTTTTGGCGAAAGTTTAATTTGAAAGACAACTTCCCGGAAATGTCGGCAGCACAATTTCGCGCTTTCTTTGATTTTGACCTGGATGATTCGAAAGAACTGCTCTTAAAAGTTTCCTTATCGAACACAAGTATAGAGGGAGCAAAATTGAATTTGAAAAATGAAGCACCTGACTGGAATTTCAATGGGTACAGAAAAAATGGCGAGGATTTATGGGAACAGGAATTAAACAAGTTTGATGTTCAAATGATCAACGAAACAGATCTGACCAATTTCTACACGGCAGTTTATCACACCTGTTTAAGTCCGACAGTTTACCAGGATGTTTCCGGCGTGTACAAAGGCTTGGATTTCACGGACCACATCAATAAAGACGGAACAAATTATACCACTTTCTCACTCTGGGATACTTACCGGGCTTTGCATCCTTTATTTAATCTGGTACAGCGCAAACGCAATGCAGATATGGTCAACTCGATGATTGATCACCAAAAACAAAGCGCCGAAAAAATGTTACCGGTTTGGTCGCATTATTCGAATGAAAATTGGTGCATGATCGGTTATCATTCCGTTTCGGTGATTTCGGATGCCTACAACAAGGGATTACAGGGAATCGATTACAACCAGTCTTTGGATGCCTGTGTTCAAACGGCACGGACCCGTTATTTCGAAGGAATTGATTCGTACATGGATTTGGGGTATGTAGCCGAAGACAAAAGCGGAAGTTCGGTTTCCAAAACACTGGAATATGCTTACGACGATTGGTGCATTGCACAGCTGGCACTTGGGTTGAAGCGAATGGATATTTACGAAGAATTCAGCAAGAGAAGTGTGAACTACAAACACGTGTTCGATCCGGGCTCCGGATTCATGCGTGCACGGATGAGTTCCGGAAAGTTCATTGAAAAGTTCGACGCACTGGACACACATCAGGCGGGATACATTGAAGGAAATGCATGGAACTATAGTTTATATGTACCACACCAGGTAGATTCGATGATCCGGCTGATGGGCGGGAAAACACGCTTTGCTTCACACCTCGATTCACTGTTCACCATGCAATTGGCCGATAAGTATTTCGAGCATACGGAAGACATTACGCGCGAGGGAATCATGGGATCTTATGTTCACGGGAATGAACCTTCCCATCATGTGATTTATTTGTTTGATTGGGTCGGTCGCCCGGATTTGACACAAAAATACATCCGTCAGGTATTGAGAACAAAGTATGTAGCAAAAATTGATGGGTTAAGCGGAAACGATGATTGCGGACAGATGAGTGCGTGGTATATTTTCAGTTCACTTGGATTTTATCCTGTTTGCCCGGGTTCGGATGAATACATTTTAGGAAGTCCTTTGGTGAAGAGTGCGAAGATCCATTTGGAGAACGGAGGAGTAATAGAAATAACAGCTAAAAATCAAAGTGAGAAGAATCACTACGTCAAAGCAGTTTACTTCAATGGTGTTAAAATGACCAATTTTAAACTGAGTTACCAAAATCTGAAAAACGGAGGAAAACTGGTATTTGAAATGACTGCTAAACCGGCAAAAACCTTTTAAGAATTCAATTTTAAACGTTAAAAGTGATTTGAGTTAAAGATTTAAATAGTAAATTCAGAGCTCAAATTTACTCGCTTATGAAAAGAAAAGTACTACTCTCCGGCGTATTTTTTCTAAGTGTATCGCTATGCTCTGTTGGGTTTTCGCAAACTACAAAGCAGCAGAAAGGTACCTGGAAAATGATTACGGAAAACGAGATCGCTGAAAGTGGAACTCGTTACATCAAACCAACCAGGTTTTTAACTGTTCGTTTGGACGTAGCTGCAATGAAACAGCAGCTTGCAGGTGTAAAACGTATCACAGATGCATCTTATGTTCCGGTGTTTATTACGATCCCTCGTCCTGACGGAACGTTCGGAACTTACCAGGTCCATGAAAATGAAACCATGTCAGAAGGCCTGGCGGCTCAGTTTCCGGAAATTCGTTCTTACGATGGTATAGCAATGGATAATTCAGGAGAAGTTGTCAAATTTGACTTAACACCTCAAGGTTTCCATGCGATGACTTTGGTACCGGGAAAACCAACATTGTTTATCGACCCGTATTCATTCGGAGGAGGTGATATTGAAAATTATTTGGTTTATTCCAGAACAGATTTCACTGCAGACAAAACTTTTGCATGTCATCTGGAAGAAATACTTCCGACTGAAATCAAAGGTTCGAATGACAATATTGTGAAAAGCTTTGGTAACTGTACAAAACGTACTTACCGGTTAGCTCTGGCTGCAACAGGAGAATACACGGTTTTTCACGGCGGAACTGTTGCATTGGCCCAAGCGGCGCAAGTGACAACAATGAACCGTGTGAATGGCGTTTACATGCGCGATCTGGCTGTCACTATGACCATTATCGCGAACAACAATTTGCTGATCTATACCAATGGAGGTACAGATCCCTATTCAAATGGAAATGCCGGTACAATGCTCGGACAGAACCAAACCAATGTGACCAATGTGATCGGAGGTGCCAATTATGACATCGGCCATGTTTTCGGCACGAACTCCGGAGGAGTTGCTATGTTGGGATCTGTGTGTAATTCATCCCTTAAGGCACAGGGAGTTACGGGTTCAGGAGCTCCTGTAGGAGATCCGTTCGATATTGATTATGTTGCTCATGAAATGGGTCACCAATTTTCAGGAAATCACACGTTTAGAGGAAATACCGGTTCTTGTAACGGAAATGGGAATGGACCTACTGCAATGGAACCTGGATCAGGAAGTTCAATCATGGCATATGCAGGAATTTGTTCTCCTCAAAACGTTCAGCCAAATTCGGATGATCACTTCCATGGAGTAAATATGAATGAAATGCATGTTTTCCTTGGAGCTGCCGGGAATGGATGTGCTGTTTCGACAGCAATTCCAAGTCAGACAGCACCAACTATTACAGGTACTGTAGGGAATGTAACAATCCCGGCGAGCACTCCGTTTGCATTGACAGCAACAGCAACAGACCCGGACGGGGATGTGCTTTCATATTGCTGGGAGCAAATGGATAACCAAAATTCTACTCAGCCACCGGTTGGAACTTCTACGAACGGGCCTAACTTCCGGTCCAGAACTCCTTCTGCAAGCGGAACGCGTTATTTCCCTTCGATTGCAAGCTTAATGGCAGGTGGACCATTCACCTGGGAAGTACTTCCAACTGTAAGCAGAACCATGAACTTCCGTTGTACAGTTAGAGACAATGAAGCAAATGGAGGATGTAATGATCATGAAGATATTACTATTACAACAACTTCTACAGCCGGACCGTTCATTGTGAATTATCCGACTGCGACAGGTATTTCATGGCCTGGTAACTCTACTCAAACAGTAACCTGGTCGGTTGCAAATACGGATGTTGCACCGGTAGCTTGTGCGAACGTCGATGTGTGGATCTCTACTGATGGCGGTGCTACTTTTAGTGTCATCGCGAACAATGTTCCAAACGACGGATCACAGATGATTACCGTACCGAATACGGCTACTACTACTGCAATTGTTATGGTAATGTGCGAGAATGGAACATTCTTCGATGTTTCGAATAACGTGTTTACTATTACAGCAGCAACAAACGATTATACTTTGAACTTGCAAAACGCAACGGTATCGGCTTGTCAGGGAACCGACGCGGTGTTTACAGTAGAGGTCGGTCAAATTGGGTCATACACAGATCCGGTGACTTTATCCGCAACAGGTAATCCGGCTGGAACAACAGTAACATTTACTCCGAATCCGGCAACTCCGGGAACAAACGCAACAATGACTATTTCGAATACAGCGGGTGCAACGCCTGGTACTTATAACTTAACGGTAAACGGAGCTTCTACTTCAGGACCTCACTTTACAAACGGAACTGTTTTGATTTCTACATCAGGTGTGGTTGCTTCAACTTTGACAAGTCCGGCGAATGGTGCAACCAGCGTTCCGGTAAGTCCGAATATGACCTGGACAAATCCGGGTGTAGGGGTACAGTACAATATTACAATTGCAACGGATGCAACATTTACAACCGTTGTTGAAAGTGCAACAGCTTTGACAGGAACTACGTATACAGCTACATTGTTAAGTCCGGCAACAACTTATTACTGGAAAATCGAAACACTGAATTCATGTTCTCCGGCAGTTGCATCTGCAACATTCTCTTTTACAACTGCTTCTTGTATGACCTTCAATTCAACGAATATTCCGGTTACAATCCCGGATGATCAGGTAACAACAGTAACTTCTACTTTAACAATTCCTACAGGAGGAACAATCAATGACCTGAATGTGGTGAACCTGGCAGGAACACACACATGGGTCAATGATTTGGCCATAACACTGACAAGCCCGGGGGGTACAACAGTGACACTTTGGGAAGATATCTGTGATGATGAAGACAACTTCGATGTGAATTTTGATGATGAGGCCGCTGCAGGTGCACTTCCTTGTCCTCCGGTAGGTGGCGGAATTTACCAGTCACAGGATTTATTGAGTGCCTTCGACGGTGAGAATATGAGTGGTACCTGGACCTTATCGGTTTCAGATGTATTTAACGAAGATGGTGGTGCTTTGAGCTCATGGGGTCTGGAAATTTGTTATACTCCGGCAGCACCTTGTACACCGCCAACAGCAGCAACAATCGGTGGAACTACCGCTCTTTGTCCGGGTGGGTCAACAACGTTATCTGTAACAGCAGGAACATTGAACGACGCAACAGATTGGCAATGGTATTCCGGATCTTGTGGCGGAACAGCTATAGGTTCGGGAACTTCAATCAACGTTTCGGCGGCAGGAACTTACTTCGTAAGAGGAGAAGGTGGCTGTGTAACCGGTGGAACATGTACTTCCGTGACAGTGACTCAAACAACTTTGAACCTGAATACGACTGTTGCAGGTACAACAATTTCCTCTTCCCAGGGAACTGCAACTTATCAATGGATCAATTGTACAACCAATACACCGATTGCCGGAGCTACGAGCCAATCGTACATCGCAACTGCAAACGGATCGTATGCGGTAATCGTAACCAGAAATGGTTGTACGGATACAAGTGCTTGTGTAACGATTTCCAATTTGGGAATTGATGATTTGAACTTCGAAGATGTTTCGGTTTATCCGAATCCGACAAATGGCAAAATCACCGTTTCTTTCAATAAGGAAGTGAACCTGAAGTCATTTGTTATTCGTGATGTAACCGGAAGATTGATCCGAGAAGAGAAACCACAAACAACCAGTGGAATTACCTTCGATATCTCTACTGAAGCACAGGGAGTTTACTTCCTGAACATTGAAGTAGGTGGGGCGACTCAATCATTTAAGCTTATCAAGAATTAATAATTAGCTGAATAACTAAAAGCCCCGATATCATTATGGTATCGGGGCTTTTTAATAGTCTTGAGTTAAAACAATAAAACATGATATCATGTTTTCATCAATTCGTTATATAACGAATTCATTTTATTATTCGTTATCCTGGATCGCTGCTAAAATAGCCGTCAATTTGTTCTCATCCGGCAGCAAAAGTGTTTCTTCAAAAGCAGTTCCGGACTCAACCGTTACTTGGGATGTCCCCGAAAAATGAATGGCCTGCACTCCCGTTGCTTTCAGTTCGGGGATCAATTCTTCCTTCACACCACCTCCGGCCATGATCTCAATACGCCCGTTTGCATACGAAACAAGCTCTTTCAGACGATTTATTCCATGCGCAACACTCAGATCAGAACCACTCGTTAAAATACGCTTAAAACCTAATTTTACAAGTTGGTCCATGGCTGTTCGCCAATCATCTACGTTATCAAAAGCGCGATGAAAAGTAAAATCAACATTGGGAGCAGTTCGTTTCCAGGTTTCCAATGCCTCCAGGTTCAATTTGAAGTCTTTTGTCAATGCTCCCACAACCAACCCTTTGATTCCGGAATCTTTCAGTTCCAGTATCTGATCGCGCATGACCACAATTTCATCGTAATTGTAAACAAAACCACCGGCACGAACGCGGATCAATGCATGTTGTTCCAAATGAAAGGTATTGTGGATCCAGGAAACCATGGCTTTTGATGGAGTTAATCCTCCTTGTTCCAGTGCAATACAGGTTTCAATCCGGTCAATTGGCTGCTTACTGACAATCCGCGCAGCTTCCAGCGTGCCTACACAAATTTCTGTTTTCATTTGCTTAAAATGATTTCATTAATGAATGTCCAGGGTGTGAAACCGGCCCCCGTTTGTCCCTGGGGAATCAATTCTTTATTGTAGATCATCACTTTGACATAACGGGCTTTCATTTTTTTCTTTAGTTGAATGAGGTCCCCGTTCATTTTTGCTTTTGCGACCGTTTTAAATTTCTTCCCATTCGAACTCAGTTGAATCACATATCTTTCCGGCCGGTAGATCCAGGATCCGGGATCATTCAGGGTTTCAATCTGTATTTTTCCGAAGGTAGTCAGCTCTTCCAAGTCGAGTGTGAATTGGATGGTATCGTTATTGAATCCAAGCCATTCGTTTCCTTTCCAAGGTTTCTTCCCAACAACACCATCGGTGAGTCCCAGGCTGCCGTTGTGATCGTATTTTTCATGTGGTTTTGTGTCAAAAGAAATTTTCTTTCCTAATGCCAGGTGAGAAATGAAGGTATAATCGCATACGCGTAATTCCTGGTCTCCGATATTGGAATGCACGAGGTAGCGGTGTTCTTCTGCCTGCTCTGTTCGTTCAATATTGATTCCGGTTACCACTTCATTGTTTACTGAAAAAACGACCTCTTCCACAGGTTTGATCAAGCCGTAACTCACCCCTGTTTTATAGGGTCTGATCTCCAGTGCCGGGTCGAGGAAAGAAGTTGAGAAACGTACACCATCACTGCGAAGCTGCGGTAAATAAGTGGTCGATAAAGCTTCTACAAAGTCGGAATAGGGAACCTTGCTTTTGTTCCACAAGACCTCAGCCATAGCGACCAAACGCGGAAAAGTTTGATATTCTACTGCTTGAATGGTTGGCAGGTATTCCGTCCAGAGATTTGCCTGACCACCCAAAATGTATTGCTTGTATTGATCTTCTAGGCCTTTTACCGGATCGAACTGGTATACTTTTTCCAGGGGAAGATAACCACCGATTGCCAATGGCTCTGATGGATGTCCGCTTTGGTAATAGTCGAAATAACAATAAGAAGTTGGCGTCATGACCACCTGGTGTTTCAATTTGGCAGCTGCAATTCCACCTTCCATTCCCTGCCAGGACATTACTTGTGCGTTCGGTGCCAAACCACCTTCCAGGATTTCATCCCAACCAATGATGGTCCTTCCTTTTGCATTGACATATTTTTCAATGTCCCGGATAAAAAAACTTTGAAGTTCATGGCTTGAATGCAGGTGATTCTCAGTCATAATTGTTTTGCACTTCGGACATTTTTCCCAATTTACCTTGGGACATTCGTCTCCACCGATGTGGATTACATGCGAAGGAAAAATCTCCATCACCTCGTCCAGAACATCTTTCAGAAAGGATCGGGTTTTCTCCTGGCTGCAAAACACGTCATCAAAAACACCCCAGGTACCAACCACAGGAAGCTGTTTTCCGGTACAGCTCAATTCCGGGTAAGCTGCCAAAGCTGCTCTTGCATGTCCGGGCATTTCAATTTCAGGAATGATCTCAATTCCACGAATACGCGCATATTCCACCAATTGTTTCGCTTCTTCCTGGGTATAAAAACCACCGTATCTGGTATGGTCCCACTCAACAGGTTGCTTACTGAAGTGCCCGATGAGTGTACTGTCTCTCCACGCTCCTACACTTGTCAGTTTCGGATATTTTTTGATCTCAATTCTCCAACCCTGATCGTCTGTTAAATGCCAGTGAAAACGATTGAATTTCAGTTTTGCCAGTTGGTCAATGAACTTTTGTAATTCATTTATGGAAAAGAAATGACGGCTGCAATCCAGATGAACTCCACGGTAAGCATACGCCGGTTGATCGGAAATGCGAATACCGGCCACTTCTTTTGGATTCTGAATCAATTGATTTAAAGTTTGAAAGGCATTCAGCAAACTTTGATAACTGCTGTATTGGATCTCGATCCCATTATTGGTCACTGACAACTGGTATCCTTCCGTATAGACAAAGGTTTGAATTTGTTGCAGACGAATAGTTGCTTCTTTTGCAGTACTCAATTCCAGGTGAACGAACTGACGTCCGAACAATTGCTGCAAATACGGGAACAATTCCTTTGGGACCTGTGTATTGTCGACCGTCAGTCGACCGTTAAAGACAAATTTATCTGCTGTTTGCTCCACGTTGGAAGGTTGTGGAAATACAAGACTGTGTTGAGCTGATAATTCGGTTGTAAAAAAGAACAACAAACTAACAAGCGTAATTTTCATACCATTAAAGTTTAATTCCTACCAGGATAATATCATCAATTTGAGGGAGAGAGCCTTTCCAGTTTTGCAGGTTTTTTTGTAAAATAGATTCCTGTTCTCTTGCCGAAAGATGAGTAATCTCCAGGAGCAGGCGTTTCAGGTTTTTAGTCATAAATTTCTTATTCCGTTCACCGCCGAATTGATCGGGATATCCGTCGGAGAATAAATAAACAGAATCTCCTTTTTGGAGCGGGATGGTCATTTCATTGAATTCGTAATCAGAATAATTATTTCCTCCGATAGACATTTTATCCGGCGAATACTGGATCAGTTCCTTGTCACGTATCAGCCACAACGGCCTGTTTGCCCCGGCGTATTTTACACTGCTCAAATCCTTTTCAAAAATGCAGATCGCCGTGTCCATCCCATCTTTACTTTTAACAGTAGCCAAATCCTGTTTCAGGGACTCGATAATGAATTTATTGACATGGTTCAGGATCTGTGATGAACTTTCAATCCGTTTTTCCAGGATTGCGTAGTTCAAGCCATCGATTCCCATCATACTCATAAAAGCACCCGGAATCCCATGTCCCGTGCAATCGGAAACGGCAAAGATCTTTTTTCCATTTTCAGTTTCGGTAAACCAATAGAAATCACCGCTTACAATATCCCTTGGAAGGTACATCACGAAAAATTCCGGAAATGATTCCTGGATGCTTTCCACATGCGGTAACCTGGCTTGCTGGATCTGCAAGGCATATTCGATACTATCGGAAATGTCTTTGTTTTTGATCTCAATTTCCAGGTAAGCTTTCGCAATCAATTCGTTGTCCCTTTTTTTGCGCAAAAACGAGCGATAGATAAAGAAACCAAGCAGGAACAAAAAGAAAATGATGACGATCAGGAAGATCTTGAAATTGCGTTCACGGTCTAATTTCGCATCCGATAATTTCTGTTCCTGTTCCAGGGATTTAATTTGAAGTTTGTTCTGTTCGTATTCCAATTTTGCACCCATTTCCTGGATATAATCGCGATTGTTCCGCGCATTGACAGAGTCATTGGTCCGGGCATACAGCTCCATGTAGTTGTAAGCTTTTACCAGGTTGTTCTGAGCACTGTAGATTTTGGAAGCCAGGAAGTATCCTTCAGCCAATTCAGGAGGGAAGTTATGTGTTTTGGCAAGGGTGATTGCTTTTTCAAACAAGGGAAGCGCTTCCGCTAATTTGCCCTGATCATTTTTGACTTTCCCCAAGCCCAAATACCCCAAACAAAGGTTGTACAATTCATTGGGGACTTTTTCCAGGATTGCGATCCCGGCATGGTATTCCTTTTCGGCCTCAGCCAGGCGTTTTAAACCGTAATTGAGTTGGGCGCTTGTAACATGTATGGTCCCGATTGCATCTGTATAATTGTACTTTCTTGCCAGTTTGATCGATTTCCCGCAAGACTCCAGACCTTTTTTGTATTGCCCGGAAGTCAGGTATAAATTCGCCAGGTCATCGTAATTGATGATGGTCCGCTGCCTGTTGTTAATTTTGATATTGAGGTTTAAGGACTTCAGCAAATACTCTTCTGACAATTCATACTTTTTCTGGCCCAGATAGATCCAGCCGATGTTGCGGTAACACTCGGCAATCTGGCCCTGGTTTTTGGTTTTTTGAAAATTTTTGAGTGCGCCAATGTAATATTCTGAAGCATGGGTGTAGTCTCCGGAAAACCAATACAGGTTTCCCATGGAGTTTTGCACTCTTCCCATGAGTTCCTTGTCTTTCGTTGCTTCTGCAATGTGCATGGCCTCGGTGGTGAGCTTGAATGCTTTTTTGTAATCGGAATGAGCGATCGGTTGAGCGGCTTTCAGTAATTTGAGTACTGCGATACTGTCGCCGGGTGTTGATTTTTTATCGGTCCCGGTTGCCTTTTTTCCTGCAGGTTCGTCCTGGACTTCACTTTTTTCTACCGGATCGATCAGGTTGAACAATTCGATTACCGAGGTTGGTCGTGGGTTCGAATTGTTCCTTATATCCGATGCAGATTTCGGAATTTCATAGGAAAGCGCAGAAAAGTGGAATACCCAAAGTAGTGTAATCACAAGTAATATTCCTTTTCTTAGGATCATGCGTTTTTCTTATTTGTGTCACAAATTAAGTATTTATATTTAACCTTTAGTTTAAAATTACTTGGTTTTCATGAAAGTATCAGTTGGATTTGGAATTTTAGTCATGCTATTTTGGGGATATAATGTGTTTGGACAGAAGAAAATTCTGGGCCCGGAAGTATATAATTCCTGGAATAGAGTAAGTGATGTACAACTTTCGCAAGACGGGAAGTTTAGCGTGTACTCGATCAAGCCGTATCGTGGTGATGGGTTTTTGTATTTCGTGAATTTGGAAACAGGAAAGAAAGATTCCATTGCCCGCGGGTATGAACCCAAATTTGATGAGAGTGGAAGCTATGTTGTTTTTAAGATCCATCCCGGCTTCGATACCTTGCGGAAAGTTGAGCTTGCAAAAGTGAACAAAGAGAAATGGCCGAAAGATTCATTGGGAATTTGGTCTGCTGCCGATGGTTCCGTAAAGAAATACGATCAGTTGAAGGAATTTAAACTGGCTGAAAAGGGAAGTTCAGTGGCTTTCCTTTCTGCTAAGAATGAATGGCCGAAGGGATATTTGAGTAAAAGCGAGGCAAAAAAAGAAAAGAAGCAGGAGAAGAAAAAAGGAAAGATTAAAACCGACGGGAAGTTATTGACCTTGATTGATCCGCTTACCAAAGATAAGAAGTGCTTTAAACACGTTACCCAGTTTGAATTGAGTAAAGACGGAAAATATGCTGTTTTCGTTCAACAGGAGAAATTCAAGAAAGACTCCGTTCGTTTGGGGATTTACGATTTTTCCAAAAAGGAAGTTTGGAATGATAAAAAGCGTGTTTCGGAATATGCAGGAATCAGTTTCTCCGGAAAGAACAATACCTTACTGGGCCTCGCAACCGTTGATACTGCCTCCAATAAGCGCTGGTCTTTGTTTACCATCAATCCGGATACAAAAACATTCAAGCAACTGATCGATACTTCGATGAGCTTTCCGAATGACGAAGTGCTATCCTCGAATTTCAAACCTTATTTGAGTAATAACGATGCGGATGTATTTTTCGGAGTTGCTGACCGGCCTGAAAAACCGTTCAAAGATACGCTGCTGGAAACGGAGAAATCAAAAGTAGATTTGTGGCACTGGAAAGACAAGCGCTTGCAGCCGCAACAGTTGGTAGAACTGAAACGCGACCAAAGTAAAACGAACCTGGCTGTGTACCATTTGAATTCCGGGGAAGCAATTGTACTTGGAAACGATAGTTTGCACCTTCAATCGTCTGAGCGTTACGATCAATCCTTTATTTTAGCCAATTGCGATGAAGCATACCGCTACGCAACCTGGAATACAATGAACCCAACAAATTACTACCTGATCCGGGTTTCAGACGGGAAAATTTCTACCCTGAGAGAAAAGGTCTATACCCGTGGATACTTGTCTCCAAATGGTAAACAATTCGTTTTTTGGAATAATCGTACAAAGCAATATTATGTGATGAACACGGATTCTCAAATAGAAGCGTGTATTACCTGTAGCTGGAAAGGAAATTTCTTTGAAGATAAAAACGGGATGATCGAAGAGGATGAACCCCAGGGAATCATTGGCTGGGGACCGAATGATCAAACGCTGTTTGTGCAGGCAGACAAAGCTGTTTTAGCTTATGATCTGACTTCAAATACCTTGCAGTCATTAACATACCGCTTACAGAATTCAGACCAGGATACCAATTACCGCTACGGATTGTTCAATTTGAATAATGACTCGTTACGTTTTTATCCTGAGAACACTTTGTTGACCCGTTTCAGCAAAACAAGTAAGATGATGGATGTTTACCGGGTGAAAGGTTCCTTTTCAAATCCGAATTTCGAATTGATCTCCGGCTCTGGTCATAATTATTTCAATTTCATGAAAGCGAAGAAAAGTGACCGGATCATCTTTAACCGTTCTTCGAACAGCGATTTCCCGGATTTGTTCGCGACCACAAAACCAGGAGCAGAAATCTCCCGGATCTCCTTTGCCAATCCGCAGCAAAGTCAATACAATTGGTCGACCGTGGAATTGATCAAATGGAACAGTTATTCAGGCATTCCATTGGAAGGACTGGTATACAAACCGGAGAATTTTGATCCGGACCAGGAATATCCCTTATTGGTTTACTATTATGAACTTTACTCGGATGAAATTCACAATCACTATGCACCGAAACCCACTGCTTCTATTATTTACCCGACGGAATACGCATCAGCAGGTTATGTGGTCTTCATCCCGAATATCCGTTATACCGCCGGACATCCTGCAAACAGTGCTTATGATTGTATTTTAAGCGGTACGGATGCGGTATTGAGAAAGTATTCCAACATTGATTCCAAAAGAATGGGATTGCAGGGGCAAAGCTGGGGCGGATATCAAACAGCACAGTTGATCACTATGACAGATCGCTTTGCTGCAGCAATGGCCGGAGCTCCGGTTGGGAATATGTTTTCGGCTTATGGCGGGATCCGGTGGGGATCCGGTTACAGCAGACAGTTCCAGTATGAGCATTCTCAAAGCCGGATCGGGAAAACCATTTGGGATTCACCGGAATTGTATGTGGAGAACAGCCCGATCTTTGGCTTACCGAAAGTGAAAACTCCGCTATTGATCATGCACAATGATGAAGATGGAGCAGTTCCATGGTACCAGGGAATTGAATTGTATACAGGTTTGCGTCGTTTGCAAAAACCGGTTTGGTTATTGAACTATAATGGAGATGATCACAACTTGATGAAACCTGCCAACCGAATGGATTTGAGTATCCGGATGCGCCAGTTCTTTGATTTCTACCTGTTGAACAAACCTGAACCTTTGTGGTTGAAGGAGGGAATCCCTGCGATTCAGAAAGGAAAGAATTACAAATACGAATTGACGGAATAACCGTATGACATTAAACACGTAGGGGCGCGATTAATCAGCCCCTACGTGTTTATAATGTGTTTTTATTGAATAAAAACCGTTTCTTCCGTCGTTTCTTCCTGTTCAACTTTGATGATGCCGTTTCCAACGGCACCACCCAAGCTTGCTTTTATTTTAAATACGGCGACGCCACACTGCCCCAACTGATAGATATCGTTGTAATTGAATGTGGCCTCACCTTGCTCATTAGTCGTTGCTACTTTCGGATCCCTGATGGAACCATGACCCGGTTCACCGGTTTCTTCTCCGATTAATTCAACCGTTGCACCTGCCACACGACTGTTATTTTGGTCCAGCACATAAATCTTGGCAATCGTATCCTCTTTCTTTCTGCAAGAACCGATACTTAGAATTGCTGCTCCGATAGCGAGGGTCAAAATGGATCGTGATAACATAGTGCGCTAATTTTTATAGCTGCAATGTCTTATATAAAAACAGATTCACCGGTTTGAAATGAATAAAAGTGAGTTCCGGATGTTCCTTTTTGAAGTTTGTATGAATAAAAAACCCTGACGTTCACCAAAGTGAAGTCAGGGTTCAGTATCTGAGAGATAGAATTTACTGGATAAACACCGTTTCTTCGTTTTCCTCTTCCTGTTCAATTTTAATAATTGCTTCACCGGAAAGCGCATCTTTTCTTGCTTCAATATTCAGAACAGCTACACCCGCTTGTCCTAATTGGTAAACATCATTGAAGTTAAAAGAAGCAATACCCGAACCGTCGCTCAATGTGGTGTCGAAAAGAACAACCGGCGGAGAATTCGGAACTGTTGATTCACCCTTCAATACCACTTGCGCACCCGCTACTCGTTGGTTGTTGGCATCCAAAACATAGATCTTAGCGGTGGTATCTTTCTTCTTTCTACAGCCTGTAGAGGAAAAAACCACACCTATTCCAATAACAAGTGCTCCGAAAAATGCCGTTTTAATAAGTGTATTCATTTTGTTATTCGAAATAGATTGTTAATACATTGGTGATATGGGCTCTGCAGCGGATATATCCACTTCCTTCCTCCAAATCTTTCTTTGCCAAAACGTCGAAGTAACCGGTAGTTTCTTTCTTACCAAGTTTACTGAAGAACGCTTCCATGTCAAAATATGCAAAACCGGATGAGTTCGTTTGAACCGTATCCACATATTCAGGAGTTGCCGGGTCAGAGTTCACATCCCCGATAATGACAACTTTTGCATTGTTAACCAACTCGTTATTCGTTGAACGTACGAAAACCTTTAATATAGAAGGATCTTTCTTGCAGGAAGACAATACGAGAAGTATTGAAAGCAAGGAGAAATATCCAATATTACGTACCAATTTGTTCATAGTGCTGTTTTTATTTCGATGTAAATATAATCTTTATTGCGTTTATAATCTGATTCTCTACAATTTCGTAACTTCGTTGCTCGAAAAAGTATGTTTTTAAACATCAAATTAAAAGAAAAAGTTACATTTCCGGTAATTTTTTTTTGAATAGACGTTTAGAAAGTAAAAAGGTTGGATTAAAAGAATGAAAGAGCAAATCGCTGCAGCTAAGGAAGCTATTGAAAATTATGCCGTAACAGACCTCCATTCTGTCGAAGCATTCCGGATTCACTTTTTGGGTTCCAAAGGAGAATTAAAGAATCTTTTCGGTGAGTTAAAGAATGTTCCGAATGAAGAAAAGAAGGAAGTAGGACAGCTTTTAAACGGCTTACGGATCTTAGCTGAAGAAAAATGGATGCTTTCCAAAGAAAGTCTGGAAAATGTGCAGGGTTCAGATTCGGATGTGGATGTAACACGCCCGGCAGAGCCGATCGCATTGGGTGCAAGACACCCGCTTTCGATTGTTCGAAGTGAGATCATCGCTATTTTTGAGCGCATCGGTTATTCTGTTTCCGAAGGACCGGAAATTGAAGATGACTGGCACAATTTCTCAGCGTTGAATTTCCCGCCGGAACACCCGGCAAGGGATATGCAGGATACGTTCTTCATTGAAAAAGGCGAGCGTGAAATGGCGTTGAGAACACATACTTCATCTGTCCAGGTGCGTGTAATGGAATCCTCTACACCTCCGATCAGAACGATCTCTCCCGGAAGAGTGTATCGCAATGAAGCAATTTCAGCACGTGCGCATTGTTTCTTTCACCAGGTGGAAGGCCTGTATATTGATAAAAATGTTTCTTTCGCTGACTTGAAACAGACCCTTGATTATTTCGCAAAATCCTTATTCGGTGATAAGGCAAAGATCCGTTTACGACCATCCTATTTCCCGTTCACCGAGCCGAGTGCCGAAGTGGATGTTTCCTGTACCATTTGCAACTCGAAAGGGTGTAATGTATGCAAGTATACCGGTTGGCTTGAGATCCTGGGCTGTGGAATGGTTGATCCGAATGTACTGGAAGCTTCCGGGATTGATTCGGAAACTTACACCGGTTTTGCTTTCGGAATGGGAATTGAGCGCATTGCCCAATTGAAATTCCGCGTAAATGATCTGAGACTGTATTCAGAGAATGATGTGCGCTTCTTGAAACAATTTAAAGGAGTGAATTTCTGATGGGACTTTTTTCAAGCAAACAAAAAGCCGAATTTCCGTGGGTAAAACTGACCGGTTCGGAACAATTACAGGAATTATTGGACTCATCGGAAATGAAACCTGTTCTGTTGTTTAAACACAGTACACGTTGCAGTATTTCCTCCATGGCACTCAACCGTTTTGAAAATAATATGGATCCGGAGAAAGCAACTTGTGTTTACCTGGATCTATTAGCATACCGGCCCTTGTCCAATGAGATTGAAGAACTGACACAAGTGCAACATCAGTCTCCGCAGGCAATTCTCATTAGTAACCACGAAGTCATTTACTCGGAAACCCATAACGGGATAAGTGCTTCAGACATTTTGAAACTCATTTAATATGAAAAGAAGATACGGAATCATTGTACTCCTCCTTTTGGTCCTTGCAGCTTTTATCATCGTTCCTTTGATGAAATCCGGAGGTGATTCGGAAGAACTTGAAATGGCAAAATTTGAACTTCCGGGTGATCCCCAGGCGAAATATGGTGAAGATATTCCAATTAAGTTCCGGATTCCCGAAGGCTTGGCTAAAGTAGAATTGCTTTACAATGATTCGGTCTTTGAAACCTGGAATAATCCAAAAGCCCAAACAAGAACGGTTGCTTTGAAAACCGATTATTATGGTGTGGGTTCCAGATCATTGGTCCTTCGATCTACTTTTAAAGACGGGACCGTATTGGAAAATTCTGCAATTGTTCGTGTTACTTCAGATATCGCTCCTGAATTACTGTTCGTGAAGATCGTCAATGAACTTCCGCATAACCCGGAAAACTACACGCAAGGATATGAATTCGATGGAAACCAATTGTATGAAGGGACCGGAGATCCGGGCCAGCAGGGGAAAACACTGATCGGGCCGGTTTCTTTGCAAACAGGTGCGTTTATGGACCCTAAGAACGGATTGGATGCCACTTATTTTGGTGAAGGAATTACCATTTTGGGAGATTTGGTGTACCAGGTTACCTGGCAAAACAGCAAGTGCTTTGTTTACGATAAGAAAACCATGGTACTTAAAAATGAGTTTACGTACGTTGGTCAGGGTTGGGGATTGTGCAATGATGGAAAATCCATTATCATGTCAGATGGTTCGGAGCGTATTACTTTCCGTGATCCGAAGTCATTCCAGGCAACGAAAGTGATTGAGGTATATGATAATGTAGGCCCGAGAACGAACCTGAATGAATTGGAGTACATCGATGGAAAGATCTATGCGAATGTATATACAACGGGAACCGTATTGGTAATTGAACCGACAACCGGGCGTGTGTTACAGGAAATCGATGCAAACGAATTAATTATTCGCGGAAAAGGTTCCGGAGATGTTCTGAACGGAATTGCACACAATAAGCTGACGAACAAAACGTACATGACCGGGAAATACTGGACAAAAACCTTTGAAGTTCAATTCGGGAAATAACAAATGATCTCTCCTTACAACGACGAGTATTTCATGCGCCAGGCGTATATGGAAGCACAAAAAGCTTTCGAATTGGGTGAAATCCCGGTTGGTGCTGTTGTGGTTGTAAATAATCAGATCATTGCCCGGGCACACAACCTCACGGAACGGCTCCACGATGTAACTGCACACGCAGAAATGCAGGCAATTACGGCTGCTTCCGAATATCTGGGAGCGAAATACCTGAAAGATTGTACGCTTTATGTAACGATCGAACCTTGTGTAATGTGTGCCGGAGCGCTTTACTGGTCGCAACTGGATAAGATCATTTTTGCAGCGCGTGATGAAAAACGAGGGGCGGGGCGTTTCCAAAATGAATTGTACCACCCAAGAACGGTTGTCAGTAAAGGGCCTTTGGAGAACGAGTGTTCCCAGTTGATGCTTGACTTTTTTAAAAGCAAACGATAATTATAAAACAGTAGGGGCGGAAAATTTTCCGCCCCTACTGTTTTGCGCTGATCAAATTAGTTTATCACCGATATCCAATTGATTTTTACCACTCACGTATCCTTTTTTGTCTATGGAAACGAATATTAATTAGATTTGATTCAAAATCCAGCGTATGTCAGAGATTGTTTTAGAGGTAGATAATTTATCCAAGAAATATAAAAAAGTGGATGCTGTAAAGGGCATTTCTTTTAAGGTGGAACGTGGACAGATCTTCGGGATCCTTGGGCCAAACGGAAGCGGTAAAACTACTACACTTGCGATCCTGCTGGGAATCCTGAAGGCAAACAATGGATCTTTTTCCTGGTTCGGAAACGGAATGGAAGCTGCCAATCGCAAACGAATAGGTGCACTTTTGGAGACCCCGAATTTTTACCCGTATCTGAATGCGATCGACAACCTGAAGATCGTTGCTAAGATCAAGGAAATTCCAGATCCAATACCTGCAATTGAAAGTGCTCTGGCAAAAGTGGAACTGTCTGAACGGGCAAAATCGAAGTTCAAGACTTATTCCTTGGGAATGAAACAACGATTAGCCATCGCAGCTGCTTTGCTTTCTGACCCGGAAGTGCTGGTTTTGGATGAACCTACCAATGGTCTCGATCCGATGGGTATCGTAGATGTACGCCGTATAATTCTTGGATTGAAAGAAGAAGGAAAAACGATTGTGGTAGCTTCACATATCCTCGACGAAATGGAGAAGATCTGTACTGATGTGATCATCATGCGTAAGGGAAACATGATTCGTGAAGGAAAATTGAAAGAGATCATCCAAGATAAAGAACATATTTTTATCAGAAGTGGTGAGCTTCCAAGGATTAAAGAGTTGTTGGGAATGGATCTTTTGCGCGTGGTTGACGAGCAGGATTCACTCATAGAATTTACCAGCAACCTAAGCAGCTTGGAAATCAACAAAAAGCTTGCATCAGCGCATATTTACTGCGAAGAGATTTTCGTGAAGAAACAATCATTGGAACAATCATTCTTAAGTCATATCGAAGCATGAAAAAGTTAATTCAGATCGAGTGGATCAAAATCAAGAAACTCACTTCAGTTAAGGTTATCCTGGTAATTTACATGGCTTTGATTCCGTTGGCATTATTGGGAATGAACGCATTTTTTGAGCGCCTAAATAAGGAACTGCACCTATTCCCCAATTCGGAGACCATGTTCTCTTTTCCGAATATCTGGAACCTGATAACCTATACAGGCAGCTACTTCAACCTACTGCTTGCGGTAGTGGTGATCATCCTTGCTACCAATGAATTTTCTAATCGCACATTGAGACAGCATATCATTGACGGGTTAACTAAAAGACAAGTGATCGCATCCAAGTTTATTGTGATCCTTTTTCTTTCCTTGGTAGCTACGGCTTATGTTTTTATCGTAGGAACAATTTTCGGATTGTCTCAAGGCAAAGGACTGGATTGGTATACTAATATACATTACATCGGCCTGTTTTTTATCCAAACACTTTGTTATTTCGGATTGGCTTTCTTATTGTCAGTACTTTTGACTCGTCCTGCCGTGACGATCGTCCTGTTTTACGGGGTGTTGTTCGTGGAAGTGGTGGTCGGTATTTTCTTGCCGGAATCAGTTTATGCATTTATGCCAATGAACAACATTTCAAAACTAACGCCATTACCTTTCTTCCGGGAGATTTTAATGAGCAATCCCGACCCGAAACACCAGCGAGAGTTTTACATATTAGATATGTGGCAGGTTGCGGTATTGTCATTACTATTCATGGGGATGTTCTATGCCATTGCCTTGTTTCGTTTGAATCGTAAAGATTTGTAGTTGAATATGTTAACAAACTAACAAGTTTGGAAATTAGAAGTCTGTGTTCTAAATTGCGGCACATTAACACTTCTACTATGAAAAAACTATTACTATGTAGTGCCCTTTTTACGGGCTTGTCAACTCATGCTCAAACGACACTTTTCCAGGACAATTTTGAATCGGGTGCAGGAAACTGGACATTGAATGGTGGTTCCGGTAATAACCAATGGGTTTTGAATTCGGAATACGTGGATAACTCAGGGTTTAATCTTGTTCCCGATACCCCTGATGAACCGGGTGGTGTAACTAACGGACCAAATTCCGCTTACCTGCACATTTACAATTCGCAGGCCTGCGGTTTTGGAATCTGTAACGCATCATTCGATACCGGTTCTTCTTCCAATCAAAGTGCAACGCAAACAACTGCAATTTCAACGACAGGATATACCAATGTGACACTTGAATTTATCTATTTGTGTGCCGGAGCAGCCGGAACGTCGTACGGTGTTGTAGAGTATTCTACAGACGGTGGAACTGTATGGACTGCAGCTACGGGCCAATATTCCGGGGTTTCTTCCTGGACCAATGCATCCATTAATTTACCGGCGTTTGACAACACGGCATCGTTGAAATTCCGCTTCAGATGGCAAAATGGGGCTGCGGGGAACGATCCTGCATTTGCTATCGATGAGTTGAAAATTACCGGAACTTCCGGGGCAGGGGCTACCGTTGGTACCGGGGCTATTACAAATACAACTTATTGTTCCAATAACAGTGCAAATATTTCGGTTCCGTTCACAGTTACAGGGACCGTGAATGCCGGAAACGTATACACTGCTCAATTGTCGGATGGCAGTGGTTCTTTTGCTGCTCCAACTGCAATCGGTACCTTATCTTCGTCCGCTACCGGAAGCTTAAGTATTTCAGCAACTATTCCAAGCGGACTAGCTGGTGGGACCGGATACCGCATTCGTGTAGATGCATCGGATCCGGTAACTATTGGAACAGACAATGGCAATGATATCTCGGTCGTAATTCCGCCATCAGTTTCCATTTCATCTACTCCTGCAAACGGAGTTATCTGCAGCGGAAACTCAGCATCATTGACAGCCTCCGGAGGTGTTGCTTTTCTATGGAGCCCTGCGGGATCTTTGAGCAGTTCTACCGGTCAAAACGTTTCTGCAACACCGTCTTCGACTCAAGTCTATACTGTTACAGGAACAGATGCGAACGGATGTTCGAACAGTGCCGTATTCACAGTTACCGTTCAAAGTTGTGCCGGTTTGGAAGAAGCATCGTTCGGTGATTTTGAATTGTATCCGAACCCGGTGAACCAACTAATAAAAGTAAACCTCGGTGAATTGAAGAACGTGGAATCGATTACTGTTTTGGATCTTTCGGGAAGAACTGTTCTTTCCAAAGCAAGTGGTTTTGAATCCATCGATGTAAGCTCTATTCAAGGCGGGAAATACTTCCTGGTAATTGAACACGAAACAGGCATTTCCGTGAAAGCTTTTGTGAAGAACTAGATAACAATCAGTAGGTATGCGATTAATTGCATACCTACATTTTGACTTCATAAATTCGGCATTCGTGATTCGTAATTCGTAATTTTGCAGAATGCTTTCTCCAAAAACCATTTGTGCTTTATCAACTGCTCCGGGAATGGGTGCAATTGCATTGATCCGTTTATCGGGTCCGGATGCCATTTCGATCTTATCAAAAGTTGCCGGGAAATCGTTTGAGCAAGCGGCTTCTCACAGTGCGCATTTCGTTCGATTGAAGAACACGGATGGCTCTGTTTTGGATGAGGTGGTGGTTACGATCTTTCACGAAGGACATAGCTTTACAGGAGAGAATACCGTTGAAATTGCTTGTCACGGCTCTGTGTTCATCCAGCAGGAGATTATCCGTTTGCTTTTGGCAAATGGTTGTGAATTGGCAAAGCCGGGAGAATTTACCATGCGGGCGTTCTTAAACGGAAGAATGGACCTGAGCCAGGCAGAAGCCGTTTCCGACCTCATCGCTTCTGAGTCTGCACGTTCACATGAAGTAGCTATGAACCAGATGCGTGGATCCTTTTCAAATGAATTACGGGATTTGAGAGAAAAACTGATCCATTTTGCTTCCCTGGTGGAACTGGAACTGGATTTCGCAGAAGAAGATGTGGAGTTTGCAGACCGCACGGAATTGCTGGCTTTGGTAAACGAGGTGTTAGCGTACGTTCGAAGACTCATCCAATCTTTTGAATTGGGAAATGTGTTGAAGAACGGAGTTCCTGTGGCAATTGTAGGTGCACCGAATACCGGGAAAAGTACGCTTTTGAACCAATTACTCGGTGAAGACCGGGCGATCGTGAGTAACATTGCAGGAACCACCCGCGATGTGATCGAAGAAACTTTAAATATTGACGGGATCCTTTTCCGTTTAATCGATACTGCGGGAATCCGGGACGAGGCAGCTGAAGAAATCGAAGCGTTGGGTATTCAGCGTTCATTGGATAAGATCAAACAAGCGAAAATTGTGTTGATGTTAAGTGATTTCAGCGGTGACAATGCTTCCCGGGAAGGACATTTATCAATGAGTTCCGAAGAAACCGGTCGTTGGGCGGATGAGCAGGCGAAAAGTCATCCGGGAGCACATTTTTTGGTGATCGGAAACAAATACGATCTACGTTCCGATCAAGGTAATACGACTTGGGAATTCCAAACTCCGTTCCTGCCGATCAGTGCGAAAAACGGGAGTGGAATAAGCGAATTGAAGACCTGGTTGTCTCAACAGATTTTAGGTTCGTTCAATACACAATCCGATACCATTGTTACCAATGCGCGTCACCTGGATGCCCTGGAAAAAACGCAGGATTCCCTTGAAAAAGCAAAATGGGGACTGGAAACAAACATCACCGGAGATTTTGTAGCCATGGATATCCGCCAGGCCATGTTCTGGCTGGGCAGTATTACCGGTCAGATCTCGGAAGACGATTTGCTGGCGAATATCTTCAGCAAGTTTTGTATCGGGAAGTAAGCTATCTTACAATAAAGCTCATTTCGTTAATCATTCAAGGTGAAAATTTTTCCCTCTACATTGATTTTTGTTCCAACCATTTAACCGTGCCGACGTCATAAGCAAAACTGCTTCTATGAAACTACTTCCTACTGCATTTATGGTCCTTATCTCATTGATGAGTATTTCCCAGGTTGCACCGTTTCTCACAACAACCTGGAATCAGACCTGCTATTACAATAGCGACTGTCCAACGGTAGGTTCCGGGGGTTCCTGCGGAAAAGCATATACCGGTTGCAATTCAACGGCGATCGGACAAATTTTCAAGTATTATAACTACCCATCGGAGACATTCGGAGGAAATTATTGCAACGATGCGGATCCTTTGCACTGCGTGGATTTTGACATTCAGACATATGATTATTCTCTGATGCCGAATAATGTAACTTCTGCAAATCCTGAGGTAGCTAAAATGCTCTATCAAATAGGTGTAGCTGTTGATATGCAATGGAGCGGTACCAGTTCCAATTCTTTTTTTGCTCCGGATGCCATGAAGCGTTTCTTTGGATATTCCCCGCGCATGAAATTATCTGCGAATTTTATTTTTCCAACCCTGGCAGAGCGGATTGCAGCAATTAAGGCAGAGCTGGATGCAGGAAGACCTGTTCTGGCAAAGGGAGGTAACCACTTTTACTTAATTGATGGATACAATGGTTCCGACCAATTCCATTTGAATTTTGGATGGAGCGGTACTTATAATGGGTATTACGACATAACCAGCGTCACAAATCCTGCCGGAACATTTACCCCGACCAATTATATTTTCGGTATTGAGCCGATGTCCGGCGATTTACAAACAGCTACTGACACGATAGAAATTCCTGCAACAGCAAGTTCAAGTACGGGTATTGAATTTAGTTCCAAACTTGGGTGGACCATGAGTTGCTCAGAATCGTGGTTGAATTTGAATTTAGTTTCGGGAAACAAGGGGTATTTCACCTGGCAGGATGGGAGCAGTTTTGATGCTGTTCTGAACAATGGTGATATCCGATATGCAAGTATTTATATTTCCAATGCAAACGATACGGATACGGTTATTGTGAAGCAATTGGCTTCACCTTTGCAAACAAGTCCTGATACTATTACCGCAGTTGCGGCAGGAGCATCTGCAATTGTAAATGTGTCTTATTATACCGGTAGCCCATGGTCAGCAACTGCAACAGAAAGCTGGATTGCTCCAACACCTGCAAATGGAACAGGAAATGGAACTTTCAATGCGATTATTTCTGAAAATACGAATACTTCTCCACGGTCGGGATTTGTTGTAATAACTGCCGGAGTTTTTACCGATACTGTTTTGGTTCTGCAGGAAGGAGCAGTTTCAACAGCAAGCTTAAATGAAAACGGACAGACTCAACAGATAAAAGTTTATCCTAATCCGGGAAATGATTGGATATTTGTAGAGTCTCCAATAGCAGAAGGCACTATAACGATTGTCAATTTGCTCGGAGAAGAATGTTATGCGGCGAGTATTTCGAATAATAAATCAATACGTATTTCCGAACTGGAACCCGGAGTTTATTTTGTGCTTATGGATAACTTTAGGGCTAAATTTGTGAAAGAATAATTTGAGGGGATATGGTTTCGTTAAATCCCCGTAGTTAAAGCAACTTCTTCATATTGATTACGTTAATAGCTTAGAAGAAACTAATCTTCTGGATTATTACTGACGTCGATGAAAAACACACCTCTATTTTTATCGAATGAGACCTATAACAAAAGAAGCCGTTCACTGATTCTTTCACGAGGTCTGTTATTCGTTTTGCTGCTGTTTTTTTCTTTTGGTGCAAAAGCCCAGGGAGATGACTGTGCTACGGCGTTGACGTTGACCAATGTCACCAATTATTGTTCTTCCGCCACACAATATACCAATTCAGGATCTACCGCGAGCGGATTTTCCGTGGGCTCCTGCTGGACAGCGAGCGCTACATCGGATGTGTGGTTTTCATTTGTTGCTATCGGGACCAATGTGCTGATCTCTGTAAATGGAGCTACGATCCAGCAACCACGCATTGCCATTTATACCGGTACATGTGCCGGAACACTCACACAACTTCCCGGTGGCTGTACCAATGGAACGGGAGGTTCACCTGATTCGCAGTTATTTAATTCCGGATTAGTGCAGGGAACAACCTATTTTATCCGTATCAGTACTACTTCGGCCCAACGGGGAACATTCCAGTTGTGCATTAATAATTACACACCGCCACCAAGTGCATCCGCTGATTGCAACGGAGCAGGAAGGTTGTGTAATAAAAACTCGATCAGTGTCACTAACCTGATAAGTGGTGGAGTAAATAACAATGAAAACGCAGGTACCTGTTTATCCGGTTTCGGGATTTTTGAAACGAATTCGGTTTGGTATACCTGGACCTGTCAGACAGCGGGGACACTAACCATGGACATCATTCCCGCAAACCAAATGGACGATATTGATTTTATTGTTTTCCAGTTAAGTACTTCAGATCCTTGCGGGCCCAGAACGGCAATCCGCTGTTCGGCTACTTCTTTTATCAATGGAAACGCGAGTACGGGGATGAATGCCACTTCCACAGATCAAAATGAAGCGATCGGATGGTCGGGAATCGAAGATGCCTATGTGCAACAGCTCAATATGACCGTTGGTACGAGCTATGCGGTTCTGATCAACAATACGAACGCAACCAACGGATTTACGTTGAACTGGGGCGGAACCGGAACCTTCGTGGGTCCGGATGCGAATATTACAGGAGGCCCTTTTATAGTATGTCCGGGAGTGGCGGTTTCCCTGGACGGAAATACATCAACTGGCTACAATACGTTGAGCTGGAACTTTGCAAATGGTCCGGGAACTCCTGCCAGTGCAACCGGGCCGGGACCTCACAGCGTAACTTATCCGAGTACCGGAACCTATGTAGCAATCCTAAATGCCACCTCTTCAACGGGTTGTACCTCCGTAGAAACGGTTACCATTACGGTAAGTCCGGCAATTACCCCAACTTTTGCTGCTGTTCCTGCTTTTTGTTCAGGTCAGACAGCTCCTGCTTTCCCGGTTCAGACAAATGTCCCACTTGTTGCAGGAACCTGGTCGCCCAATGCAATCAGCAACACTGCTTCCGGCACCTACACCTTTACACCGAATGCCGGACAATGTTCCAATACACCTGTCACTATTTCCGTTACGGTGGATAATTCGATTACTCCGACTTTCCCGACACATCCGCAATACTGTTTGAATGCAACACCACAAACGTTACCGACCACTTCGGACAATGGTGTTACGGGAGCCTGGTCGCCGGCAACGGTAAGCACTTTGATTGCCGGAACGAGCAACTATACCTTTACTCCAACCGGAAACCCTTGCGCTGCCCCGGTAACAGTAGCGATCATTGTGGATGCTGCTCTTACACCAGCATTTAATCAAATTCCGGCGCTTTGTTCCGGTGATGCCGCGCCGGTTTTATCTGCAACCTCGGATAATTCAATAAGCGGTACCTGGTCTCCGGCAATAGTGAGCAATACTTCCTCCGGTACGTATACATTTACACCGGATGCTGGACAATGTGCCACAACAACCAGTATGTCGATCACGGTAAACAATCCGGTAACGCCAAATCTGACCCCAGCCGGTCCTTTCTGTGAAAATACTATTGTACCGGTAAGTTTAACAGCTGATATTCCGGGTGGAACCTGGTCGGGTACCGGAATTACGGCCCCGACAGGCATTTTCGATCCGGTAACTGCGGGTGCCGGGACACATACAATCACCTATGTTCACACACAAGGCTGTGGTGGGACAAATTCCATGGATATTGTTGTAAATCCCTTACCGGATTCCGATTTTTCAGCAGATGTTTTGAGTGGCTGCAGCCCGGTTACTGTTCATTTTACTTCCGACCCATCAGTAGCAGGATCTTCCTGGGACTTTGGAGATAATACCACTGCCAATACAATTGGAACGGCAGATCATACCTTCAATACCGCGGGAACCTATTCCATCACTTTGACGAATACCCGGAACGGTTGTTCTTCCAGTACAACAAAAACCAATTATATTGCAGTTTTCCCAATTCCGGATGCGGGTTTCAGTGCAAGTCCGCAAGTACTTCCGCAAACCGAAACAACGACTCATTTTACTAATCATTCGGTGAACGGAGACAGTTATTTTTGGAATTTCGGAGACGGGGATAACAGTAATTTGGAGAATCCGAACCATGAATTTCCCCAGGTTCCTGGGAATTATCCGGTGACACTCACGGTTACCAGTTCAAACGGTTGTGTTGATGCAGCAAGTTTGGTGATTGTAGTCAAGGACAATAAAATCATCTATGTTCCCAATTCATTCACCCCGGATGGAGACGAATTCAACAATGTATTTGCACCGGTAATCACAGCAGGTTATGATCTCCAGAATTATTCATTCACGATCTATGATCGTTGGGGAGAAACCCTGTTTGAATCACACGATGCGGCGAAAGGTTGGGACGGAACTTACCAGGGGAAATTGGTGCAGGCAGGAATTTACACCTGGACAATCCGGATCAAGAACCTGGATGATGACCGTTACGAGGTTTTCAATGGTCATTTGAATATGATGAGGTAAACACCTAGAATTTGCAATTACATAGCGTATAGAAAGCAAAATTCTTTCGGGTCTTAACGCATAATCCGTCACGAATCACGGTGTATTTTTTATTCAGGCGTGCTTTGGAATCCGATTGTAAGATCAATTCATTGTTTTCCAATGACCAGGTGCCTTCCGCAAGAATCGGTTTGGATGGGTTGGTAAGGTCCGTATAAATAAACGTGTGATTTTCGTTCAATTGGAGATTGGGTGCATTTTTTCCGTCACCTCCATAACTTCCTTTCGGTTCATTTACGAAATTTTGTGCATTGGAACTGAAACTCAACAGCGTTCCGATAAAAATTAAGTATAGTGCTTTCATAATCGTTTCATTAATAATGCAATATAGGAAATCGGATTCACATCGGAAGTATAAAACTTTCAGAACGAAGCTTCCTTCGGGGAGCTTTTTTTATATTCGCATGGATGTCGAAAAGTTTGGCAGCAAATTTGTAAATTGAGGACAAAATGAATCGTATGAAAAGCATTGGTTTATTAATGATATTGTTGCTTACACAAACAGTTGTGTTTGGGCAAAAGGTGATCCGGATGACAGTAAAGGAAGAATGCGTTCCATGCCGTCGAATGATGGCTCAAGAGTGTTTCCAGGTCAAAAAAGAAGGATCTAAAACCTGGGAATTGTTTTATGAGCGGATCAAGGGTTTTGACTATGTTCCGGGCAATCGGTATGTCATTGATGTAATCGAAACAGAACGACCTGAACCGGTTCCACAGGATTTGTCCAAATATCTGTACAAATTGGACAAGATTATTTCCATTACTCCAATGGTCAGCGGAAGCGAAGGAGTGATTTATAAAGTCATTCGTATGAACGGAAAGGAAGTATCGGATGCGGATGTTTCTCTTAGTTTCGACAGTACATTTCAGCATATTTCGGGTAAAAGCGGATGTAACAACTTTACTGCCGGGATCAAAATGAACAAGAAGCAAACGAAGATTTGCGTAAAATCCGCTGCATCAACCAAAATGGCTTGCCCGGATATCCAAAGCAATATTGAAGATGAGTTTTTGAAATCAATTTCTGATAAGTCATTCAAGATTTCTCATCAAGGGAATGTAATGATCTGGAAATCGAAGAAAAAAGAGGTTTTCGTTTTTGAAACAGGAACGAAGCCATTTCCACAAGATCCGTCAGCAACCAGCGGCGGAAGGCCTGAAAAAACTCCCTGGAATTACTTTAATCAGCAGAATTTGAAATTGATCCAAATGGATGGTGTTTCTATTAAAAAAACCAACGCGGCTTTAAAGATGGATATGTCAAATAATTCATTTACAGGGAGCAATGGCTGTAACCGCATTTCCGGGAATATGTCCACAACACGAAATACGGTGGTTTTCTCCGATATTATTTCTACAAAAATGATGTGTACCGACGAGTTGGTTGCAACTACCGAACGCCGTTTTATGGAAATTTTGGGAAGCAAAGGATTAACGGTTGATTTTGCTGAACAGGTATTTAATATTTACGACTCATCAGGGAAATTAGTGTTAATGTTTGCGGTTGACGCAACCAAATAAATTTATTAGAGTTTTAATTTCAGTTTTCATATATTTATACACCAAAAATTTTTTACTATGAAAAAACTAATCAAAATTTCTGCGTTTGCAACATTGGCATTTGTTGGAGCATTGGGAATTCAGTCGTTTACTTCAACGAAGACAGTGTCTTCTGAGAAAGTATTGGGCAATATTGAATTTAAAGTTATCAATGACTCATCTTCAGAGTATAAGTACTGTGTGAATGGAGGTCATAACTACATCAGTGCAGGTGCATCTAAAGGATTTAGCTATAGTGAAGGAACAGAGATCAAGCATTTGGATGGAAGCAACTGCGGAGCAACATGGTTTAAAGTAACCAGCTCCATGCATGGTAAGTCATTCAAGCTTTCTGAATTGACAAAATAATCATTTCTTGAAATATTGAACAGGAAGCCTCTTTTTTTAAGAGGCTTTTTTATTTTCCACCCTTTATTTCCATTTTTCAGTTTAAATAAGGTTAATTCTCTATTTGAATTCATTGAATTCCGTTAATTTCGTGTCACATTTAATGATTATGAAACGAATATTGCTTTTAGGTGCCGGTCTCTCTGCTTCAACATTGATTAAGTATTTACTGGAACAAGCTAAAGAAAACAACTGGCAGCTGCGTGTGGTTGATCAGTCGTTGGATTTGGTAAAAGCTAAGCTGGCAGGTCACCCAAGCGGTGTTGCCCTTTCGTTTAATGCACTGGACCGGGATGAGCGCCGGGACGAGCTGAAACAGGCTGATCTCATTATTTCCATGTTACCGGCACGTTTTCACCTGGATATTGCCAAAGATTGTTTGGAATTGGGGAAAAACCTGATAACGCCATCGTATGTTTCTCCGGAAATGAACGAGCTGAATGATCAGGTTAAAAAAGCAGGATTGATTTTCATGAATGAAATAGGAGTTGATCCGGGAATCGATCACATGAGTGCGATGCGGATCATTGATTCAATCAAAGATCAGGGTGGTGAAATTACCGGTTTTAAATCGTATTGTGGTGGCTTGATGGCGCCGGAAAGTGATACCAATCCGTGGAATTATAAATTTACCTGGAATCCCAGAAACGTGGTCCTGGCTGCACAGGGAGGAACTGCACGTTACATCGACAGACATCAATACAAGTACATTCCCTATACACAGGTTTTTAATCGGCTGGATACTGTTTCCGTTGACGGATACGGTGAGTTTGAAGGATATGCGAACCGTGATTCCTTGTCTTACCGGCATATTTACGGCTTAGATAAGATTCCGACCATTTACAGGGGAACGCTTCGAAAGAGCGGGTTCTGCGGTGCCTGGAATATCTTTGTGCAATTGGGCTTAACGGATGACAGTTTTGTACTTCAGGATTCGGAAAACCTGACACCGCGCACTTTTTTGAATGCCTTTTTACCATTTGAAGAGCAGCTGAGTGTAGAGGAAAAGTTCCGGAATTTCTGCAACAAATCAGGTGTTAATGATATTTCCCGGTTTGAATGGCTGGGCCTGTTTGACGATTCGGTGAAAATCGGATTGAAAGATGCAACACCGGCACAGGTACTGGAAAAGATTTTGGTTGAAAAATGGGTGTTGGAGCCAAATGATAAGGATATGTTGGTGATGGTCCATCAATTCACTTATCTGTTGAACGGCGAAAAACGATTCATTGAATCTTCCATGGTAAACCTGGGAGATGATCCGGTCCATACGGCTATGTCTAAAACGGTTGGTTATCCTGTGGGGATCTGTGCCAAGCTGATCTTGCAGGACCAGATTTCCGAAAGAGGAGTGCTGCTTCCTATAAAACCGGAGATTTATAACCCGATTTTAGATGAACTGGAGGATTTGGGAGTTGTTTTCCAGGAATTGGAGAAAGTGGTATAGTTAATTGCGAATTGCGAATTCTATTTCTTAGGAAACCAGGTTGTTTCTTGTGATTAAACGATAGGCAATTACTCCGGTGACCGTTCCAAATAGGAGTACTTCATCCGGAAACCGGAAGAAACAGGAAACCGACAAAACGATTCCATAAATTACAGAAAGGATCAATCCTTGTTTGACGCCTTCACGTGTGAAGTAGGTTACAGGATACTTTCTGTAAAGTTGCGGTAAGAGGAATTGTTGCTTGTAAGTCAGATAACCACTTAAAACCATCAAAGGAATCAAAATAAAACCCTGCTGAATTCCCATATCACTGTAACTCAAAAATGCCCATATACGTTCGGTCCATTCGAAATTGGAATGAATATTAGGGAGTATATGGAAAGCAGCCAGAGAAGTGCTTAAAATGCACAAAAATGCGATCCCCAGATGTTTTGTGGCCAATTGCTTTTCGGAAGTATTCCCGCTAAATTGGATGCGTTTTCTGGCTTTTAGCAAACTTAGGGTCCAGAACAGGCTCCAGTCGATTAAAAAGAACAGGAGAATAAAGCTTGCATCCCAGTTCCAATAAAAATATCCCAGGACCGGTATCAGTCCTTCAATCAGTGTTTGAAAAAGAAGAGCCCTTTTTGGCGTCATTTGGTTTTGGATAAACGCTTGATGGCATCTCCTGAAAGGGTAAACTCAGGATTGTATTTAAGAGCTTTTCTGTAGTATTGGATCGCCTGGTACTTTTCCCCCTTTGTTTCATAGATCAGCCCCAGGTTATGCCATGCTTCTACATAACGAGGTTCTTTTTGAAGTGTCTCGTTATAGAAATAAATGGCACTGTCTACCTCGTTTTGCTTGAACTGTTTGATCCAGCCTAACTGGAACAGAGGAGGGGTGAAAGTAGGGTCTTTTTTCAACATTTCACGGTAAGTCTGTTGCGCCTCAGGTATTTTGTCAAAATCCTGGTAAGCGTATGCCAGGTTATAGTATGCTTCAATATTATTTGGCCGGATTTGAGTTGCAGTAATAAAGTACTGGATACACAACGGATTTCGTTCTTCCTGGTAAATTAATCCCAGTTTGATATAAGCAGCGAAGAAATCCGGGTCCTGGTCAATTGCTGTCTGGTAGGATGATTTTGCCAACTCACGGTTGTCCAGGCTTAGGTAGATACTTCCTTTCAAAATATAAGCATCCCGGTATTTTTTATTGATCCTCAGTGCTTCATTGGTATAGTAAAAGGCCTTTTCATTATCTCCCTGCTGTGCATACGTGGTAGCCAAAGCAACCAACGCTGCCAGGTTTTTCGGATCTTTCTTCACAACAAACTTGAAATGGTTTTGGGCCGCCATTACATCACTTGGTGTTCGATTAGCCCTGTTGTTGAGCGCATTTGCATATAAGAAACGTGCTTCGATATTCCATTGCTGCATCCGGTATGCCTTTGCACCGTCCTGAAGTGCTTTATCATAGTCATAGCGTTCCAGCATTAAATTACCGTGCTTGATAAGAATAGGAACACTGTCCGGATATTTTTTGAATAACTGATCTATGGAAAGTTCTTTTTGCGGTTTTTTTGCAGCGTTTCCACCACATGAACTCAACACTACAAGAAAACCAATAAAAAATAGAATGCGCATATTTAACTGAATCTGACAACAAAAATAAGGAAATGTATTTAGCTATGAGTAGAAACGTATGCTTCTTCCTAACCGTTGGGTTTAAAAAGGATGAAAGCACTGCCAAGCAGCTTAAAATTAAAAAACCCTGATCCCGCACATACGGGACCAGGGTCAATATAATCCGGGATCGATTTACAATCCTAAAAGTACCGCGTAAGGGTCTTTTCCTCCGAAAATAATCCGTTCCGGGTTTTCGATCATTTCTTTCACTTTTACCAGGAACCCTACAGATTCTTTCCCATCTATAATTCGGTGGTCATAAGATAAAGCCAAATACATCATCGGGCGAATTTCAACCTTCCCGTCAATTGCTACCGGACGCTCAATGATGTTGTGCATTCCCAAAATAGCTGATTGCGGCGGGTTGATAATCGGTGTTGACATCATCGAACCGAACACTCCGCCATTGGTGATGGTAAAGGTTCCTCCGGTCATGTCTTCCGGTGTGATTTTTCCGTCGCGTGCTTTAACAGCCAAACGCTTGATCTCTTTTTCGATCTCTGCCAGGCTCATTTGCTCTGCATTGCGAACCACCGGAACCATCAATCCTTTCGGTGAGGAAACGGCGATACCTACATCTGCATAGTTGTGGAATACCATTTCGTTTCCGTCAATCTGTGCATTTACCGCAGGGAACAAGTTCAAAGCTTCAGTTACAGCTTTCGTAAAGAAAGACATAAAGCCCAGGTTCACATCGTGGAATTTCGCGAACTGATCCTTGTATTTTGCACGCAGGTCCATGATCGGTTTCATATCTACTTCATTGAACGTAGTCAACATCGCTGTTTCGTTCTTAACAGACACCAAACGTTCTGCGATCTTACGACGAAGCATAGACATTTTTTCACGATTCTGATCACGTGTTCCTCCCCATCCCTGAGCAGCATCAGCAGGAATTCCTGCTGCCATCGCACTTACCACATCTTGTTTCGTGATACGACCGTCTTTTCCTGTACCACTGATCTTAGCTCCGGAAACACCATTCTCAGCCATGATCTTCGCAGCAGCCGGTGATGGAGTTCCTTTGGCATAACTATCACTTACCGGTCCGGGATTTGGAGTTGGTGCAGCTGTTTTTTCAGCAACAGGAGCAGCTTCTTTAACAGGAGCCTGTTCTGTTTTTGGAGCTTCAGCAACCGGTGCAGCAAATCCTGCCGGCCGTTCAGCTGAAGTATCGATCAAACAAACAACCTGACCAACTTTTACTACGTCGCCTTCCGCAGCTTTCAATGTGATAATTCCGGATTGTTCTGCCGGTAATTCCAATGTTGCTTTGTCGGAATCCACTTCCGCGATAGCTTGGTCTTTTTCTACATAGTCACCGTCCGAAACCAGCCAGGTTGCAATTTCTACTTCAGAAATTGATTCTCCCGGACTAGGTACTTTCATTTCAAGGATTGACATAATTGAATTGGTTTTAGTTTTCTACTTTTTTTAAAGCTGCACTAACGTTTGCTTATTTATCAACTGTTAGTGCGCGGTTTCTTATTTAGCTGCTACTGATGCGTATTGAAATACATCTGCAAACAATTGTTTCAAGCGGCGTTCGTGCAATTTCTTAGAACCTTCAGCTGCAGCTGCAGATGCCGGTCGTGTAATTCCAACAAACGGAATGTGTCTCAGGTTCATTGCAATGTATGTCCATGCTCCCATGTTTGCAGGTTCTTCCTGAGCCCACACCACATTTTTGGCATTGTATTTTGCAACGATCGCATCAATTTGTTTTTGAGGCAACGGATACAGTTGTTCTACACGGACAAAAGCCATATTGTCAACTCCCGTTTCTGTTGCTTTTTCTTTCAGTTCGTAATAGAACTTTCCGGAACAGAAAACCAATGTATCTACCTGGCCTGCTTTTGCGTTCGGATCGTCAATAACCTCCTGGAAGTTCCCGTTTGCCATTTCTTCCAAAGTGGAAGTAGCAGCCGGTAAACGCAGGATCATTTTCGGAGAGAAAACAACCAATGGTTTACGGAACGGACGAGCCAACTGTCTGCGAATCAAATGGAAATGGTTTGCAGGTGTAGATGTATTTACTACCTGGATATTGTCATCAGCGCATTGCTGCAACCAGCGCTCCATACGTCCGCTTGAATGTTCTGCTCCCTGACCTTCATATCCGTGAGGAAGAAGCATTACCAAACCGCTTTGAGTAGACCATTTATCTTCACCGGCAGTAATGAACTGGTCGATCATAATTTGCGCACCATTGAAGAAATCTCCGAATTGTGCTTCCCAAATGGTCAATCCTTTCGGAGTAGCCAATGAATAACCGTATTCAAAACCAAGTACAGCGTATTCAGACAGTAAGGAGTTGTAAATCGTGAATGCTGCCTGCTTGTCAGAAAGCATGTTCAATGTTTCGATCTCTTCTTCGTTGTCTTCTGTTTTCACTACAGCATGGCGGTGTGAGAATGTTCCACGCTCCACATCCTGTCCGGAAATACGAACCGGAATTCCTTCTTCCAACAAGGTTGCATAAGCAAGCATTTCTGCCGTTCCCCAATCCAGGTTATTGGTTTCGATTGCCGCCAAACGGTCATCGAAGATTTTTTGGATTTTACGGAAATACTTTTTGCCTTCAGGCAAAGTAGCCAGTTTTCGTCCAAGCTCCAGCAATTTTTCTTTCTTGATCCCGGTTTCAGGACTGGAATCAAAATCAGCCGATTTACTGTGACGGAAACCTTCCCAGGTAGAACTTAAGAAATCCCATACAACTGCTTTTTCGTTCTTGCGAGCCGTTTCAAACTCGTTTTCCAAATAGTCGTTGTACTCATTTTCAATACTGGTAGCGGCATCCTGGGAAAGAGAACCTTCAGCCAATAACTGTTTCAGGTAAATATCTTTCGGATTCGGATGTTTTGCAATAATATTATACAAATTCGGCTGCGTGAATTTCGGCTCATCCCCTTCGTTGTGTCCGTATTTACGGTAACACAATAAATCGATGAATACATCGCGGTGGAATTTCTGACGGTATTCCATTGCAATTTCAATGGTTTGGATTACCGCTTCAACATCATCTCCGTTTACATGGAATACCGGTGTTAATGTTGTTTTTGCTACATCCGTACAATAGGTCGACGAACGTGCATCGTGGAAATTCGTTGTAAAACCAACCTGGTTATTTACTACAATATGAATGGTTCCGCCCGCTCTGTAACCGTCAAGCAAAGCCATTTGGATTACTTCGTAAACGATCCCTTGCCCTGCAACAGCAGCGTCACCATGGATCATTACCGGACACACTTTGTTTTCGTCTTTGAAATAAGCATCCAGTTTTGCACGTGCAATTCCCTGTACAACCGGATCAACTGCTTCCAGGTGAGAAGGGTTTGGTGCGAGTGTCAGTCCAACTTCTTTTCCTTCTTTGGTTGTAGTTGAACTCGTATATCCCTGGTGGTATTTCACGTCTCCGTCGAAAACACCATCTGCATCAAATTCTTTTCCTTCAAATTCGGAGAAGATATCCTGAGGACGTTTTTGGAAGATGTTTGTTAAGGTATTCAAGCGTCCACGGTGAGCCATTCCCATTACGAAATACTCTACTCCCAAGCTGGACCCTTTTTCAACCAGTGCGTCCAAAGCAGGAATCAAAGCTTCACCACCCTCAACTGAGAAACGTTTCTGACCTACATATTTTTTACCCAGGAAGGCTTCAAAATTGGAAGTCTGAACCAATTTTTTATAAATGTGTTTTTTGCGCTCGATGTCAAATTTCGGGCGGTTTTTAACTTCAATGCTGTTTCTGAACCATTCCAAACGCTCCGGTTCACGCATGTACATGTACTCGATACCGATGGATTGGCAGTAACATTGTTCCAAATCCTGGATAATGTCACGTAAAGTAGCGGCACCGATCCCGATTTGTTCTCCGGCTTGAAAAACAGTGTCCAGATCGGATGCGTCCAAACCGAAATTTTCAATTGCCAAAGTAGGTTCATACTTACGACGTTCACGAACAGGATTGGTTTTCGTAAATAAATGACCGCGGGTTCTGTACCCGTTGATCAGGTTAATTACTTTAAATTCTTTCTGAAAATTTTCAGGAATATCCCCGCCGTCTTCGAAATTCGTGCGGGCAAAATCAAATCCTTCGAAGAATTTTTGCCAGCTAAGATCTACGCTTTCAGGGTCTTTAATATATGATTGATATAAATGATCTATTGCATTTACATCTGCATTTCCGACGTACGTCACTTTATCCATGTTGGTGCACTATAATGGACGGTAAAGTTAAAACTTTTATACCAAAGCTTGGGTAGGAAATAGCGATAAAAAAATGCAAAAATGCGAACTATTGTTTCAAGGCAATGGAAATGATCAATTATCTGTGATTAATTATCTGGATGATGCTCTTTTTCATCTTGATAATTGACAATTCAACCAGTGATGATTTTTTTATTTGTATTGGATTTGGTAAAACACTTTCAGCAACTCGCGATGTAAAATGGCATTTGAAAGGTAAAACAACCGGTCTTCGTGAGTACGTGTTTCTCTGATGATCAGTTCAGGGATATCAATAAGGTAGAGCAGATGCTGCAATTCGTTTTCCGATAAGTGCTTGAGCATAACCTGGATTTCTCCGTTCCAATGCGCCGGATCTGCACTGGTCAGTTCGAAATCACTGATTCCTGACCGTTGAAAATCCTTGTGAATTTGGGTTTGCAGTTTCTCAAGTAATTTGCGCCGGCTCAACCGCAATTGCAATTTATGAACGAGCGCGTGTAAATCTTTTTCCTCCATCTTCAGTCATTCAAAGTGAACTTAGTACTTTTGCACTATGATTAATAACTCAAAAGAAGCAATCATTTTTGATTTGGGAGGAGTTTTGTTGAACCTGGATTATGATTTAACAGAAAAAGCCTTCATTTCCCTGGGAATGGCCAATTTTGGCGAATCGTATTCCCAATTGCAGCAAACTCAATTGTTCGATCGTTATGAGATCGGGGAAATTTCTTCTTTTCATTTTGTAAATCGCTTACTGGACCTTTTGCCGCAAGGAACTACAGCGAACCAGGTGGTTCATGCCTGGGATTCAATGATCCTGGATTTTCCGGAAAAACGATTAGCGGAATTGGAAGCATTGGCCGGTAAATACCGATTGTTTTTGTTGAGTAATACAAATGATCTCCATATTGATGCGGTGAGAAGATCACTGGAAAAAACAACAGGTCACCGGAACCTGGAACAGTATTTCGAGAAAACCTATTTCTCTTCTGCAATCGGGATGCGTAAACCGGATACAAAAATTTTCGAATTCGTTTGTTCGGAAAATAACCTGGACCCTGCAAATACCATTTTCATTGATGATAGTCCCCAACATGTCGAAGGAGCCAGATCAATCGGAATAGAAGCCTTTTTGCTGGAGAAAAACCAGGAAGTTTTCGAATTGCCTTTTTTTCGGACCTGATTCGCAGGTCACTGCTTTTTTTCCTGACAAAGCTCTACCAACACTCCATTTGCCGATTTCGGGTGCAGGAAAGCGACCAATTTATTGTCGGCCCCGTTTTTCGGTTGCTCGTTCAGTAATTGGAATCCTTTGGATGAAAGTTCGTTCATTGATTGTTGAATATCTGTGACATCAAATGCAATGTGATGGATTCCTTCCCCTTTTTTTTCAATGAATTTAGCGATCGGACTTGTTTCATTACTGGCTTCCAATAATTCGATCTTGGATTCTCCAACCTGGAAAAAAGCTGTTTTTACACCTTCGCTTTCTACTGCTTCTGTTTTATAACATTCCGTTCCGAGCAGTTCGGTGTAGGTTTTGATCGCTTCGTCCAGATTTTTGACCGCGATTCCGATGTGTTCGATTTTATTCATGACATAAAATTACGAATTCCCAAATTACGAATTCCGAATTGGTGGATATAAAAAACCCCGGCGATGAATGCCGGGGTTCAATATTATTTCCAGGATTTTACCCCTTAAAGAATTTCTCTGTTTTGTTATCGAAATTGATGTAATAAGCTCCTTTCAACAAGTTCGAACATGGAACTGAAGAACCGATCCCTTTCTTGACGATATTTCCATATGCATCATAGATTTCATATTTTGTTTCGATTGGTTTTCCGGAAGCTGTAAAGTTAATTTCATCTTTGACTTTGACCGGATTCTTGACAACCGCAGGAACGGAAGAATGGAACTTTACGTCTTTGGAGTTTCTTTTCGCACCTGAATGGTCAATTTGAACAACGCGAACGGTATTTTCACCTGAATGCGGTGCAACAAGGAATTCATATGAGTTTGTTCCGGGGGTTCCTTTTCCCTGAACTTCACCGATTTTTACCCATTTGTTCCAACGGTATTGTTCGATAATAAATGGAAGCTTTCCTTGTTCGTTAGTCGTTTTCCAGGTAAGCATCCCGTTATTTTGGATTTGAATGTCAACGGTATTGAACGTACTTCTTGGAAGTAATACTTCCGGATTTAAAATTTTTGGTTTGCACCCGTCGTTGTGTTCAATAACTATGAATACAGGTTCACCTATTTCTATATTAAAGAGAGAAAAGTCAATTTCAAAAGCCGAAATGGCTGTTCCTCCCGGTAAGATGTCACCGTTTACGGTTACTTTTGTAGCGCAAAAGCCAAAACCGTCTCCATCTTCGGGATTCTGAACGTATAGATTTTTACCCTGATAACTTCCTTCAATTGAGAGAACCGCTGAGCTTGAAAAGCTTAGCAGTAGTGCGAAAGAGCAAAGTAAGATTAATTGTATTTGTTTCATTTTATCTAGTAGCTACACTAAAAACTGTGGCAAGTATAATAGCTATTTTTTACATTACCAACATTTTACGCGACGAAATTACATTTTTTTTTCATTTCAACCCGCCCAATAAGTTAATTAATCATTAAATATTGGCCATTCGTCGATTATCTTGGTGTCAATCTTCATATTTGGGATACGAATATTTTGTTTTTTTAAGTTATTTTAGTAAAAGATTTTTTCTATTCTTGTAATTGATAAATGCTCGCTCTACTATGAAATTAGTCCCTGTAGTTTTCCTTATTCTCATTCTCACATCTTGCGGTTCAGATAAAAAACAATTTGAGTTTGCAGGAGGAAGTTTTAAAATGGCCCTCGATAATACACCATCAACTTTTATTGCCAGAGAAGTAAATGATGTCTATTCATTTGAATTGCTTTCCCAGGTGATGGAAGGTTTGGTGAGTTTCAATGCAGAAGATCTGTCGCTTCAACCGCAAATTGCTGAAAAATGGAATATTAGCGGTGATGGGACTGTTTTTACATTTACCATTAGAGATGACGTTTTCTTTCATGACAATCCGGTATTTGGATCATTGGATGAACGGAAGCTGACGGTTGACGATGTGCTGTTCACTTTTGAAAAAGCATGCAAACCGAATGCAGAAGGAAATCCGACGGCTGCTTATCTGTTCTTGCTTGCCAACCAGGTAAAAGGTGCAAAAGAGTATTACGAGGGAAAAGCAAAGTCCATCAGTGGAATGAAGGTAAAAAAGAACCAGTTTGAAATTACTTTGCTGAATCCGGACCAAACTTACATCAACAAACTGGCTAATTTGAGTGCGAGTATTGTGTCGAAAAAAATTGTGGAGGCGAATAAAGAAACCGATGTAGTTGGAACAGGTCCGTTCTGCTTCACTCCACCATCGGAAGATGAAACGTATATTTTATTGAAGAACCAGGATTACTATATGGTTGATAATAAAGGAAATGCGTTGCCTTATTTGGATTCGGTGGTTTTCTATGTTCAGACCAGAAAGCTGGAACAATTGGAAATGTTTGAGCAGGGTAAAACCTTGCTGATTTCGGGCTTGCCGACTTCACGTATTACCGAAATGCTGGAAGGACGGATTTCTGATTTCAATGCGCAGCCGCCATTGAAGGAGTTGTATAATAATCCTTTGCTTACAACCCAATATTATTTCTTCAATATGAACGATCCCCGTTTCCGGGATGTTCGTGTAAGACAGGCATTTAATTATGCAATCGACAGGAAGCGACTGGCTGATAACGTGCTCAGGAACCAGTATTATGAATACGGGATTTATGGAATTACTCCGCCAATCGGTTCGGTGTTTAAAGGTTATGATTTCTCCGAGATCAAAAAGTACGGATATGATTTTAATCCTGAATTGGCCAGGAAATTATTGGCAGACGCAGGTTATCCGGGTGGAAAAGGATTCGGAAGTGTGGACCTGAGATTGGATATCAGTGACCTGAATACCGCTGTGGCCGAAGAACTGGCAGATCAGATTTACCAGACCTTGGGAATCAATGTCAATATCGACGGTTCTAATTTCGAACAGCGAAATGAGGACGGGAATATGGGAAGAGGAGATTTATTCCGTACTGCCTGGGTGGCGGATTATTCCAGCCCCGAAACATTCCTCGGGAATTTCTATGGAAAACTGGTGCCGAAAGAAAAAGACATGCCTTCAAGCGGAAATCAATCCCGGTACATGAATCCCTTATTCGACAAATATTTCGAACAAGGCCGTTCAGCAGACCCGAAAAAAAGATTGGAATTGTTCTCCAAAGCTGAGATCGAGCTGATGAAAGATCCTCCGATCATCCCGCTTTGGTATGCCAACGATTTTACATTGAGTTATTCCCGTGTCCGAAATCTGAAAAATAATCCGATGGAATTTTTGGATTTGCGCAGAGTATACATCAAAGAGTGGACGAAAGAGGAATATTTGAAGTCTATTCAATAAGTGTATATTTACGGGCTGATATCCTCAAAGAATGAAAACTATCCTCACCATATTGTTGTGTGCCTTTAGCTCTGTCCTGATCGCACAACCAACTCAAACTGTCCGTGGTACTGTCCTGGATTCCGAATCGGATTTCCCGGTTTTCGGAGCACAGGTCATTATTTCCCTTTCCGATAGCTCCAAGTTGAAAACAATGACCAATAACGATGGTGTCTTCGAATTTTTGAACGTACCGGTCGGAAAACATCCTTTGACAATTAAGTCGACAGTCTATGAAAATTATTCTGCAGCTGTTGAAGTAAATTCCGGAAGACAGACCGTTTTGGAAATCAAAGTGAAAGAACGGATCAGTGAAGTAGAAGAGGTGGTTGTTGTTGCCCAGAAACAAGGTGAAGTGAAGAACGAAATGGCAACCGTTTCTGCACAGCAATTCTCGGTGGAAGAAACGGAACGTTATGCCGGATCACGTGGGGATCCTGCGCGGATGGCCAGTAACTTTGCAGGAGTTCAGGGAGCAGATGATTCCCGGAATGATATTGTTGTTCGTGGAAATTCTCCGCTTGGCATCATTTACAAAGTAGAAGGAATCGATATTCCGAATCCCTCGCATTTTTCCATTTCCGGAAGTTCGGGTGGTCCCGTTTCGATCATTAACAACAAGAGTTTGGCAAATTCGGATTTCTTCATGTCTGCATTTCCCGCCGAGTACGGAAATTCAGTTTCCGGGATCTTTGATTTGAAATTGCGTAACGGAAACTCCAAACAACACGAATTTACCGGTCAGTTCGGTTTTCTGGGAACAGAAGTGCTGGCAGAAGGACCTTTGAGTAAAAAATCGAATGCGAGCTACCTGATCATGGGGCGCTATTCGACCCTGAGCTTGTTCCAGTTTATGGGAATCCGTATCGGGACGGATGCCGTTCCTGTTTATGGAGACGGTGCTTTTAAATTCAATTTCCCGCTCAAAAAAGGCGGGCAGCTTTCTCTTTGGGGAATAGGAGGAAAGAGCGATATTAAGATCCTGATATCCGAACAAACGGAATATACCAAAGAACTGTATGGAGAAGGTGATCGTGATCAATATTTCGGCACAGGAATGGCAGTTGCCGGATTGACCTATAAAAAATCCCTTTCCGAAAGAACCTTCCTGACAACTACTTTTTCGGGAAGTATTGAAGATCAGCATTCGCATCACGATTTATTGAACCGTTCTCTGGATACGACTTATAACGGAAGTGAACCGGAAGTAACAATTCGCGTGGACAGTATTTACCGCATTATGGGCTACCAGTTCAAAATCGCGAAATATTCGGGAATGTTCAGCATCAATCATAAGATCGGAAAACAGCACATCATCAAAACGGGATTGAATGCAGATTTCTTTACCTTCAAAATGATCGATAGTGTGTTGAACACAGCCGGGACAGCGTTTATTAATCGTTGGGATTACAAGGGCGAAGGTGGAGTTTTGATCCAACCGTTCTTCCAATGGAAGTACCGCATTACGGAAACCATGGATTTCACAGCCGGATTGCATGCACAGTATTATTCGTTCAGTAATTCTTTAAGTCCGCTGGAACCTCGTTTGGGTTGGAAGTGGTCTATGAAAGGCGATCAGAAATTATTTGCCGGTGCCGGTTTGCATAGTCAGACACAACCATATTATACGTATACCTATCATTTGGAAGATGCTGCCGGAAACCAGATCTATCACAATAAGAAAATGGGTTTCACCAAGTCGATGCATTCTGCTTTGGGCTACGAAAAGAATTTCAAAAAAGGATTCCAGTTCAAGACGGAAATCTATTACCAATACCTGTATGAAGTTCCGGTAACGGTTCAACGCTCTTCTTTTTCGATGATCAACCAGGGAAGCGGTTTCGCACGTTTCTTCCCGGATACGCTAAAGAATACGGGAACAGGGATGAACTACGGTTTGGAGTTGACCCTGCAAAAGTTCTTCGACAAAAGCTTTTATGTGCTGGCAACTGTTTCTATTTATGACAGTAAGTATAAAGGAAGTGATGGTGTGGAACGAAATACCAGTTACAACGGATTGTATACTGCGAATGTGTTGTTCGGAAAAGAATTCAAACTGGGCAAGAAGCATGTGCTTGGTTTGGGTGGAAAAGTGACTGTGGCAGGTGGAAAACGCTATGGTTACATCAATTTACCGGCTACAACTGCTCAAAAAGAATTGATTTTCAGTGATTCGCTGTTCAATACGCGCCAGTTTAAAGATTACTTCCGTGCCGATTTAAAGATCAGCTGGAAAATGAATGCGAAGAAGGTGACGCACGAGATCGGGTTGGACTTGGTAAATATTCTGAATACCCGAAATATCCTGGGATTGGCTTACGCACCGGACTTAGCGGACCCAAGTAAAGAACCCTTGGCAGAGAAAACGCAATTGGGCTTCCTTCCGATCTTTTATTACCGCATTAGTTTCAAGCTTGCGGGCGGGAAGAAAGAATAATACTTGATTCTTACGGATTTTTGTCTGAAATTAGTAAGTAATCAGGTTTGACGTAATAACGCAATATTACGTCACGTTGTCGAAATGAAAATTAGAAGCAGTTGGATTTACGGATTATTGGTTCTCGCATTGATTTTTTCCTGCAACAGCCCCAAGCGGCAAAAGAAGATCAACGACGGAAAACTCTTTGAAAAACTCAAGGAACAGGAAGGTTATTTGAATGCCGAAGAATTGCAAAGACTGGAGCGTGATTTTTCGCTCAAATTATTGGACCAATACGATTTGTCGGGTTATGATGATAAGGACACATTGGCTTCTTTCATCAGAGTAGGCCCGGATATCTGGATAGCAAGCTGCTATTTGGAAAATGCAACGGAGAGCCATTATCCCTTTTTCCGTTTAGCTGAAACGAAAGAGAAAGGATATCGCGTTTTAAATCATGGAACGATTCCGGCCCAAAATGAACGATGTGCTTATGAGCTGGATAAATTGCTGATCCGATCCGGAGACTACCTGTTTATTTCGCAAAAAAACAATGGTAAGGGAATCTGCACTGATTCGCCACTGGTTTTTCATTCGAATGGGAAAGGGGTTAAAAAAAGTACCGACTTTTCGGTAGTCACCTGGAGTGATGCCAATGAAGAACACACTTCGATCCAAAGTGACTACAGGATTGAGTCCAAAACCCCGGAAAGTATTCTGGTATATGTCCACGAAAAAGAAATCGATCCGGAAATTGAGGAAGAGATCAGATCACGAAACTATGAACTCCGTTTTGAGATAAGGAACAATACCATTTATTTCCGCGATACGGTTTTCAAGTAGGTACGCGATTAATCGCGTACCTACTTCATCTTCTGTGCTTTTTCATAAACAGGAAAGCATTTGATTAAAGCCGGATACCCAATACACACACATCATCCACCTGTTCCAATTCTCCTTTCCAGGATTTAAAGCTGGAAGAAAGAACCCCTTCCGGATCCTCCTGTCGGGTTTTCAAAAGCAATTCTTTGAATGGTTTGTAACGGAATTTTTTGTTCTTCGGTCCGCCGAATTGATCCGCGAAGCCATCTGTGAAAAGCACCAGTAAATCACCTTGCTGATAAGCTGATTCCTGTTCGGTGAACGGTTTCAGGTTATGTGAGTAGCCAACGGGCTGCCGGTTTGCATCGTGCTCTTCCAATTCCTGTCCGGAAATATGGTAAACGGAATTATTTGCTGCGGCAAAAACATACCGATTTGCTTTCCGGTCAATCCGCAGGATGGAAATATCCATGCCGTCTTTGTACTCACTGCTTTTCCCTTCTTTATCAAAAGCAGCAATAATACCCGAACGCAGCTCATTGAGAATTTCAGCAGGTCGTAGAATCCCTTTGTTCTCCACAATTTCATGGAGCAGGTTAATTCCCAAAACGCTCATCAAAGCTCCGGGAACCCCGTGTCCGGTGCAATCTCCAACGGCCGCAAAGCGGTAATTTTCATTCTGAAAGATCCAGTAAAAATCACCGCTCACAATGTCTTTTGGCTGAAAGTACAGGAATGAACCAGGAAAGAGCAATTGGATATTGTTTCTGCTTGGTAACAAAGCCAATTGAATGCGTTGCGCATATTGAATGCTGTCCAGAATGTCCTTGTTCTTCTCTTCGATGAGGTTTTTCTGTTCGGTAATCCGCTTTTGGGATTTCAGCATTTCCTCCTTAAAGAACAAAATGATCAGCGAAGCAATGACGAACAGGAGTAACAGGTTCACATTCCCAATAATGTTCTGCACGGTTTCCGATTGCTCCAAAACCGTAATGAATGGCTTGTGGAAATGAAGCCAGGTAATCAGCCCGAAAAAGGAAAGAATGGCAAACGCAATAAATCCCTGGATAGTTTTCCGGTGATCAAACATCACAGCACTGATCATGCACATTACCAATAAATAGAAATGCAGGTTGGTCTGCAGTCCGTAAGTCAGCGTTCCTTCAATAAAGTACAGGAAGCCACAACAAATATGAAAAAAGAAGGCCTGGCTGTATTTTTTCCTTCGGATCAGGAAAAAGGTGATCAAACTGGCAACAAAGAAGAAGCTGTTGTTGAAAATTCCTGCCGGTTGATTGTAGTAAAAGTAAATCGGAGTATAACAGAACATGGTTACAGCTGTCAACAAAGCAATCAGGTTACCGATCCGGATCTTGCGATTGAGTGCATCCGGGTTTTCAGTAGTAATTCCGTTGTTGAGGATTTGTGTAATCATTGCATCAAATATACTACTCTATAAATAATCCGCCATTACATACGGTTTTCTTTTACAACAACCACAAAGCGCACAAGGCACACATTAATTGAGAATGCCTGGACTCTGTTTCAGATTCAACAGATTGGAGTTGAGATTGAATCAATTTATCGAATAGATTGACTGATAAATGCACCGGATTGCGTTTCAGATTGCTTAGATTCTCTGTAACTTTGAACCATGAAACCAGTACGAAAAGATATCAAGCCGGGAATGCTGGTGTTGTTTGTTCAGAAGAAACACCAGGCAAGCGGAGAATTGACGGAGGGAATTGTGAAATCGATTTTGACAAGCGCGCCCTCACATCCGCATGGGATCAAGATCATGACGGTAGACAAATTGGTTGGAAGAGTTACGGAAATCCTGGACAGTGACGTGGATTGAGTTCTAATAAAACAAGCAGGGGCATTAATTACACCCCTACTCAACTTCCATTAGCAGGGAACAATGATTTTCCTCCCCGAAATTTGCCGATTTATTATAGTTTACTTCCAGTAATGTGACTGTCCGGCCTTTGTATGTGATAGCTGAAGGATAATCATCATGGAAACCGATTACGGATTCTGAATCCCCATCCAACTGGATCCGCACAGCAACTTGTCCGGGCCACACACATTGAAGACCCGGCTTACATCTGGATTCTTCCTCCAGTTTGATAAACTTCACTGTTATTTTCTCACCGTCTGATTTCACGGTAGCTGTTTCACCGAAATCCAGCGTGAATCCTTCGTTCAATCTAACATTTTTCTTTTGACAGCCAAATGCCAGGGTGACGATGAATAGTAAAAAACCGAGTTTGATTATTTGTTTCATGGTGTTATGAATGAATAGTTTACACAAATATAAGCTATTCCATTTGAATCAAAAAAGTAGGGGCACGATTAATCGTGCCCCTACTTTTTTGATATCTGATTATTTCTTACAAATCAAATTTGATTCCCTGTGCCAATGGCAATGAATCTGTGTAATTGATGGTGTTTGTCTGACGGCGCATGTATACTTTCCATGCATCGGATCCTGACTCACGTCCGCCACCGGTTTCTTTTTCACCACCGAATGCTCCACCGATCTCAGCACCGGAAGTACCGATGTTTACGTTTGCAATTCCACAGTCAGATCCTGCCTGGGATAAGAATGCTTCTGCTTCTTTCAGGTTGTTGGTCATAATTGCCGAAGACAATCCTTGCGGAACTCCATTTTGAAGAGCGATTGCGTTTTCAACGCCACCTGTGTATTTCATTAAGTACAATACCGGTGCAAATGTTTCGTGCTGAACAATTTTGAAGCTGTTTTGAGCTTCTGCAATTGCCGGTTTTACGTAACATCCGCTTTCGTATCCTTCCCCTGAAAGAACGCCACCTTCAACCAATATTTTTCCACCTTCTTCCACTACCTGAACCAACGCATTCTGGTAAGCTGCTACCGCATCTTTATCGATCAGCGGTCCAACGTGATTATTCTGATCCAATGGATTTCCGATTTTCAATTGCTTGTATGCATTTACCAGGGCATCTCTTACTTTATCGTAAACAGATTCGTGAATGATCAGACGGCGTGTTGAAGTACAACGTTGTCCGGCTGTTCCTACTGCACCAAATACAGCTCCCGGAACCACAATTTTCAAGTCAGCGCTTTCAGTAATAATTACCGCGTTGTTTCCTCCTAATTCCAATAAGTGACGGCCCAAACGCTTTCCAACTGCTTCACCAACTGCTTTACCCATGCGGGTTGAACCTGTTGCAGAAACCAATGGGATACGTGCATCATTTGTCATTAATTTTCCAATCTCAGCATCGCCGATCAACAAACAGGAAACTCCTTCCGGAACTCCGTTTGCTTCGAATACCTCCTGGGTCAATTTTTGACATGCAATTGCCGTCAAAGGTGTTTTCTCGGATGGTTTCCAGATACAAACGTCTCCACAAACCCAAGCTAAAGCTGTATTCCAGTTCCAAACTGCAACCGGGAAGTTGAACGCAGAAATAATTCCTACGATCCCAAGCGGGTGGTACTGCTCGTACATTCTGTGTCCCGGACGCTCAGAGTGCATCGTAAGACCATATAATTGACGGGAAAGACCCACTGCGAAATCACAGATATCGATCATTTCCTGAACTTCTCCTAAACCTTCCTGTAGTGATTTCCCCATTTCGTAAGAAACCAATTCACCCAATGCCTGTTTTTTCTCGCGGATTTTTTCAGCTAACTGACGGATCACTTCACCACGTTTTGGTGCAGGGATCATTCTCCAGTATTTGAATGCTTCCTGAGCTTTCAAAACAATCGCTTCGTATTCTGCTTCCGTTGCAGAAGAAACCGATGCAATAATTTGTCCGTCTACCGGTGAAACTGAATCGATTTGAGCTCCACGTGTGTTAAACCAATATCCTCCTGTGGAAGCTCCACGGTTTACCGCTTCAATTCCCAATGTTTTTAATGTTTCTTGTATTCCAAGATCTGTTGCTGTTGCTGACATTCCTTTTCGATTAGTTTGTGCAAAATTACACAATTTCAACGAGATGATGAGAAATAGATTGTTTGCGACATCTAATTTTAGTTAAAAGATGGAGTTGACTTGAAAGTTGTGGATAATTACCTGTCTATCGGACTCGCTCCTTCAGTTGGGAGATTTTTTTGAAACATTGAAGACGCATTTCCCTGTTTTGTGAGAATAATTTGTTCAATGTTTTGTCGAATGACTTGTAATCCGATGAGTTAAAAGTCATTTTTCCCTGCGTTGTCTGAAGTCTGACAATGATAGTTGTACGGGAGTTTTTCATCCATGAAGGATCTTTGTCCAGTTCAACAGTAAATGAAATTAAGTCTGTTGATTGCAACGTAATTTTTTTTGATCCAAAAAAGCGTTTGAGATAAATTTCATTTTTTCCAACAGAGATGTTCCAAATCCACAATTGGCGCAATGCCAGTACGAGGAACAAAATGTGAGCAAGAAGTAAGACCCATCTTCCGTTTCCAGTAATCCAATTCGTCCACGAAACACCATTCGGGTTTCCGAACCACACCCCGATGCCCGATAAAACAAAGAAACCAACAAGGACGAAAATATACAGTGTCCGTTCAAACATTTTTTAAATTGCTCTTTGCTTTCAATGCTATTCTTTATTCAACTCCCTCAATCTGCTTCAAATGCCGCTCTGCCTGGTATTGGTTGAAATTATCCCAACTTGGTGCCGCAAAGGTCTTTTCACCGACCATGGAATCGATACAGGTGTTTTCGTCTTTGTATTTCTCATGCAATACTGCCAGGATTTGAAAGAAAAATTCATCGAGCTTCCTGATTGCAGTAAATTCAGCCTGGTGAGAAGTCAGATGTAATAAATCCAGTACTTCTTTCTTTTCAGCTTCGGTTATTTCCGTAAGGTATCCGTTTTTTAAGGATTTGAAAACTAAATTGTTCCAGGCCACACTATCGTGTCCCCAGCTTACATCCGGAAGATGCAGAGAGTGTTCGCAGATCAGAATAATGGCCAGGAGAACATCGTTCAAATAGCTTGCCGGAAATTCGTCAAAGCTTCTGAATTCAAAACCGCTTTGGTACATTTTTTCCTGGTTGAAATCCAGGCCCACATCCGAAAGTAATTCGTAACCCAATTCCGATTCAATTTGATCCCGCCACCAAATGTTTTCTTCTTTGCTGAACTTTAAAAGTTTTCTGAAATCTGCTACCGGATAAGTCAGGACCTTTCCTTTCGGCATTGCTTTGTTGAACGTTCCAACTCCGGTATAGCGCGACATGGCGTTTCTCATGGAACCACCGGCAAATTGTTCTTTTAATCCGTATTTCGAACTAATGACCTGCATGATATCCGGACTGCCCAGTGTTGCTATGAACAAGGGTTCAAACCATTGCAGCAGGTAGATGGCATTGGAGTGTTTCCGGTCAAACTCCGGATAATCGATGATCCGGCTATTTTCTGTGAGTGTGGGTAATGTAATATGAAAATGGTACGTTCCGTTATTAAACAAGACCAGGTTTTCCTGGTTGGACATAAACATGTTGAGTCCGATGTTATAATCCGGGAAATGTAGTTCACCCTTTAGAACTGCTGATTCATTTAATTTATCAATAAATAATTGTTTGGTAGCTTTTAGCTCTTGACAAGCTTCCGGGATTGTTCTGTTTTCAAAGTATTTGGTTACAAATTCGATCGAATCGCCGTCAAAATTCACGGAGCCCATCGGATTGTTTTTTTGGGTCAGCATACTTTGAATATTGTAAGGCTGTGTTTCAAGAAAGGCCTCCAGGATCGATTTTCCTGAATATTCCGGATTGTCTTCCAATGGAGTGGTGCCGGCTATCGTTTTATGCTGCCAGTTTAAATCTACTTTATCCAGTGAATGACTATTGATTCGCCGACTTACGATATAGTTCTTTGTTTTATCAAAAGCAGTTTCCAATAAAAGCGACAGCATTCCTGCTTTATAACAGGTCCTGTAATCAATGCTATAGCGCTCACAGCCAATTTTTTCTTGTATGAATGCACCAGAAACAATGATTGGTTCTTCGAATTGCATGTAGGTTTCGTTTTCTAATCCAATTCCCCAATACCGTTTTTGTTTCTGATTTTCGTTCATTTATGTAATTGACTTTATGTTGTATGTATAAATTTAGTTTGGAAGCCCTTTGCTTAATCGTGGTAAAAGAACACATGAGAAGAATAGCGTTCGTGGTTCCACCAGTCTTTTCGTGCTTTTGCAAAATAGTTGTAATTCAGCTTCCCGGCCTGTGACTGCAAAGGATAGATTACTACACCGTTTTCGCGGTATGCTTTTTTAGCAGCGGTTTCCGGAACGATGGGAACAATGTGTCCCGAAAGGCCAACGATTTTTCGTTTGGCACAAATGATCCCAACGCCACCTTCTTCGTTTACTTTCCGCTGGATTTCGTCCAGGTCCGTCATGCGTTTCCAGCCAAAACTGGCTCCCCATTTTAACAGCCAATCATGAATAGCGCTTGAGTAGATCCGATCAACGGTTTCCTCAAAAACAGGCTCAACTTCTTGTCCGTCGAGTATTTTTTCAATGGATTCTTTCGTCCACCAAACGGTTGGCAGATAAACTTGTGCGAAATAGCAGAAATCATACGAATAGACGTTGCAATACGTATCCTCAACGGTTCGCTGGTAGCGCAGACTGTGCTTCACATCCAATTTGTCAATGAGCTGCCGGATACTCTCCCGTTTCGTTTCAGCATTCGTCAAATCACGGAATGGAACTCCGGAATCACTGATCGGGTGAGCTTTCGCCACCATGGAATCCAAGCGGGAATCCGGGACCACTGATAAATGGGCACTTTTTATTCGCCTGTCCGGTATTGGATTTTCGACCAGTGCTGCTGAATTACTTGCTGCGGTTTCTTGTTTCATTTTGACTGTTTTGAAATGAAGCGTTACGATCCGCCACGGCGGATAGGGTAAAGGTAAGATTTCATCGGGAATTTGTCTTGATACTTGAAAAGTTTAGGCAGGAAAGGGTTGGCTACTCGGGTAACGGAATGTTCATTTCTTATCCAAAGTCAATGACAATGGATTATCGTATAAATAATTTTGTCCCTGGAAATTGTACCAGATGATTTCTTAAAACAATGTAAACTAAAATTAAACATATGAAAATGAATTCAATTAAAACTACCGCACGATTTGCAGGCTTGCTTTATCTGTTCCAGATTCCATTAGGTGTTTTTGGAATCGTGTACGTCCCGAGTCAACTGGTTGACATGGAAAATATACCGGTAACTATTTCCAACATTGCTTCCAATGAGTTTTTATTTCGTTTAAGCATCGTAAGTGCAATACTTTGTGCTTTAGTTACGGTTGCTACTGCGGTTTATATTGCCAGGACCCTGAAACCCGTGAATGGCAGGTATTCCAGATGGATTGTTACTTTCACCTTGATCGCAGCTCCCATTTCACTGCTAAACGAATTGAACAAGGTTGCTGTCCTGTATTTCGTGCACCACTCGGAAAAGTTGGTTTATTCTTCGGGGGCAGAAGTTGAGACACTGGTAAGTCTTTTTCTCAATTTGCACGATTATGGGATCAAAATGATTGATATATTTTTTGGATTGTGGCTCTTGCCAATGGGGTATTTGGTGATTCAATCGAAATACATTCCTAAAATCATTGGTTATTTTTTACTGGTTACCTGCATTGGATACTTAATTGATTTCACTACTTTTTTTCTGTTCCCGACAGTAAAAATTGTAGTTAGTGAGTTTGCCTGGATTGGCGAAGTAATGATGGTCCTATGGCTCTTGATAAAAGGGGTTAATACGACAGCATTTGAGAAATATGGATATGACCAATTGAAGGACTAACTTTCCCGTACCAATCTTTTTTTGATCCTGCTCAACGATTCAGGTGTTACACCCACGTAGCTGGCTATTTGATATTGGGGTATTTTTTGGAAAAGTTCCGGGTTGGATTGAAGGAGTTTCAGGTACCGTTCTTTAGGACTGTCTAAGATATACGTTTCCATTTTGGTTTGTTGCCCGACAAAAACCTGGTTCATTAATTTCCGGGAGATGGTCTCAAGATTGGGGTATTTTTTATAAAGATCTTCCCCTTTTTCACTATTCCCGACAATCACTTTACAGTCTGAAGAACATTCCAGGAAGTGATTTGAAGTCCTGTTTTGCGTGATGTTATTGATTGATAAGACCCATTGCCCTTCGGTAAAAAAATCACTGGTTTTTTCCGTACCATCTGTGATGTAAAACTGTCTTACAATTCCTTCAAGTACAAAATACGTAGCGGAAGAATGTTGACCTTCTTTTAGCAACAAGGTTCCTTTTTTAAAATCCTTTACCGTTAATGTTTCATCAATAGCATCGATCTCTTCCTGGGATAGTTGCTGAATACTTATAAAATGATTTAAAAGTTTATCGTCCATATTTTTGTGTCAATTGTCGTGAACTCCCACTGACTTATTTCTTACAACTCATGAAGCAAATCAGCATTTGTTGTTTTTGTGTATATGCTTTCAATCTCAAACTTTGTCCGTTGACTGATCTGTTTTAGATTCAATTCATTTTCACCAATGATTATCCGAGCTGAAAATTGTAATTCACAAAGACAACACTGTCCTTTAATCCTTTACTGTAATGTATTTCATAGCTGGAGGTACCTTCGTGCAACCGACGAGTAGAAGCAGGGAGGAGAGAATCCGGATACTTTTTGATGTCATTTTATTCATGGTTCGTTTTCAAAGGTTTTCACCTGTCTTGTTTATCCATCCCGTAAAAGAGATTAAGCACATCTAATTTAGTGGTATCCATCTCATAAACAAGTTCTCAGGGTAAATTTACCGGATCCCGCCGTTCAGACTTAAAGCACTTCTCATAACGTTCTTTGGATTGATGCTTGTTAATTCAGGTTCAAACCCAATGCGAGTCCCAACCAGGGTTTTGATTCGTAGATCCAAATGCTTTTGTTCTTGTCAAGCAGGTTATCAAAACCAAAAGCCAGCCCGACTGTGAAACGGTTGATAGCAAAAATTCCCGCCAGGCCTTTACTCCAAACTATTCCGTCATATTCCTGCTGCAATACATTGTCTGTATTTGTCGGCGACATGAAAGTATTCCCCAAACCTGTAAACGCCCCGATTGAAAACCCAAAGTGATTGATATCCCGATTTGATTTTCCCAAAGGGCTGGGATTATAGCTCAATACATATTTGTCCGTTCTGAAGCCAAGGTATACTGCACCGTTGAGATTCGCATTCAATTGAGTTGGAACATTTTTTTGTCCGGGCCTGAGTTTGAGAGGAATGGTAAAAAAATCGATGTCAAAGGATACTTTGTTGAAAGAAGCGGTTTCTTCGTACAAGGCGTTCATTTCTTTCGGGAAAACAATCCGGTTAACCGTGGTATCCAGGACAAGCTTCCGGTTTACTTTTTTGGCTGCGTGGATGCGCAGGTTGTCCTCAACGATGTCGATGTAAACCTGTTTTTTTTGGTGGTCGATCCGCTGGGTATAAAAACCGTCATTCAATTCTTTTTTAGGACTTTTTTGAAGAACACCGCAATTTGTAAGCAGTATGCAGCAGGCCATTACCGACAAAACCACCTTGATTGAAGCAATAACAGCATGTTTTTGTATGAGCATCATAAATTCCGGCTATTCATTATACTTCCTGCTAAAGTACAATTTATAGCGTGCAACAAACAAGCATTTTGACCAGTTTAAGGATTTATGCCTGTTCTCCCCAAACCATAGCCACTTTTCCTTTGGTCCGCATAGCTTCGATGTAGCCTATTGCCTGCGGAAGTTCCCGGTATGGGAACACTTTTTCTATGCGCGGAGTGATCTTCTTATCCCGGACCAAAGCGGCAAGGATTTCCAGGTCGTTGGAGTTGGCTTCGGCAGTGAACTGGATCAAAGGGAATTTGCTCACCATTTTTCTTAACAGAACAGACATCATGTGTCCCATTGTCGTGAAACCGATCATTACTCCACACCGACCCATGCGTTTGTAATCACCGAAAGACAGGTTTCCGTTGGTATCAATTACCAGATCGTATTTCCCGGTGTGCTGATGGATGTTTTCTTTGTCGTAGGCAATGACTTTATCTGCTCCTAATGACTGCACAAAGTCTGCATTCCTGGAAGAACAAACGGCTGTGACGTGTGCTCCGTAAGCTTTGGCAATTTGTACCGCAAAATGTCCCACACCACCCGAGCCGCCGTTGATCAGCACTGTTTCTCCTTTCCTCAAAAGCCCGTGGGTGATGAGCGCTTGCAAAGCAGTGAGTCCGGCGATCGGAATGCAGGCCATTTCCTGAAAAGTACTTCCTTCGGGCATTTTGGCGCAAATGGTTTCCTCTACACAGATATATTCTGCAAAAGCTCCGCCTGAGAGCGATTCTCCGAAGACACGGTCACCAACTTTAAATTGGGAGACCTTCTTTCCTGCTGCTTCTACTATTCCGGCAAAATCAGCTCCGGGGATTTTTTCTTTGGGCTTGAACAATCCGAAGGTTAAGCGGGCAAAGTAGGGTTTTCCGCGTAGTATGTGCCAGTCGGCCGGGTTAGCCGAGTTGGCCATGACCTTGATCATTACCTGGTTTTCTTTCAAAATTGGTGCTTCAACCTCTTCCAGTTTAAGAACTTCCGGTCCTCCGTATTTGGTTTTTGTGTAAGCTTTCATTCTGTGTTCTGATTCGTTATTCGTGATATGAGGTTCCATACTTGAAACCCTGAACCAAAATTAGCCCGTTTTAGTTTCGGGATTTCACTTGTTGTGAAGAAAGACTTGATGGTGGTGCTGGACGGTCGGGAGAGATTTTAAATGCTCTTCCCGGTCTGTTGTTCCGACAAGCGTTGATAATCTTTTCCATAAAACGATTCAAAAGCTTCCAGATCCTTAAACGATCTGAAACCGGCAAGCCCTGTTCCATGAGGATTGATGCATTCTTCCGTGAACAGAATCCCGCATTGCAATTCGATGTAAGGCTGTGATTCGGAATGATCCAATTCGATGATGTCCCTGATCCGCCAATCTGCATTATTTGTGCGAATTTCGTTGAAAATACTGGTTGCTCCAAGCATTTCTGATTCATCGATTACAGCGATTTTACAGTCTAATCCGTGAGGAAAGGAAATGATTTCGCCGGTCTCAAGATGAATGAATAATTCGCCCTGGTCCAAGCCTCCTAAATCTAGAATCTTCCGTTCAAAAAGATCAATTATTCGAGTGCCGATGAGGTTTTGGGTTTGCTTAACTTCTTTCACTTTGCGTTATTAATCATGTCCTCAAATTCTTTCATGGTGATGATACCAAGCCGTGATAATGCCATGGAAAAGTAAGGTTCAAATTCTTGTCCGCCATTCTTGTTTTTGATTTCAGTAAGCATAGGTAAAACTTCTGCGTGATCTTTGAAAAGATGAATTCGTTTGAATGCGGCAAGTTTTACATGAAGATCGCTGTCATGTAAAATTGCATATTTCAGAAATGGAAAGTATTCGGATTTGCCGGTATCACCAACAACTATGATTACACCCATTCTATTTTCCGCGCTTAACCTGGTAAACTCGTCAAGAGTTGGAATTGTTTTCCCTTCATTAAAAGGTTGAGACGTCTGTTTGTTTTCTTGTTTGCCGAATAGTTTGTTGAAGATGCTCATCGTTTAAAAGTTGTTTGTTTACTATATCCTTGGTCAGGGCGAGTCTCTGACTCGTACTAATACGTAAAAATCTAAATCAGGTTCACATCAAATCAATTTCCAAAACAGTTTGATCACCGGCATAGTTCCGTGCACTACTGTATTTCCAGTCTGCCGGATTAGTGACCAAACCCTCTTTTACCGGATTATTATGAATGTAGTTCACTTTTTGATTGACAATCCAATTGCTAAAGACCTCAATTGGTTGATTGTTTTGCTGCCACAATTGATAGTTAGTAACGTTGCTGTTCTTCCTTCCTGCATCTTCAAACATCTTTAGCAAGTATTCTTTTCTGCTTTCCCGGGGATTTCCTTTGATTGCTTCGATTAATTTGCGGGAAGTAAATCCTTTAAAGTCCCGCATAAAACCGGAGGGATCATTTTTAACGGACCTGAAAAGTAAATGAACGTGATTGGGCATAAACACGTAAGCGTAAAGTTCTATTCCCTTGTGTTTTCTACAATAGCTTAAGGAATCGGCTAAGATTCCAAAATAAATTTCTCTAGTAAAAAGATCAACCCAATTGACAGTTGCGAAGCTTACGAAATAAGCCGCTTCCGGGTTTCTAAATTTATATTTCCTGCTCATTTACCTTAAGTTAGTAAAAAAGTAGGTTTAAATCAATTGATTTTCTAATTGATAAGATTGGTTCGGAACTTTTGTTTCTGCACGGCACGAGCGAGACGATCACACCAACTGAGGGTTAGCTTGGGATAGTTTCCATGTTTATTTTTTCTGCCCATTCTAATCCTGTTGGCAATTCCATGGTTGAAAATTCAATATGAATTACGCGCCTTTTCTTGTTGTTAGTTGTTCTGCTGGAACTATGCAGTGTTAATGGTTTCATAAACATTACACCACCTTTTTCGACACAACAAGTTGTTTCTGTTTCTTTACTCCAATCGATTGTCTCAGGTCTGTAAATGTTCTTTAAATGAGATTTTGGAATAACTCTCAATGCACCGTTATTTTCGTCCGTATCGTCAAGATGGATTCGGATGGTTGTAATATTCTCTAAGAGTTCTATCGGAGGTTGAACTGCAAATTGGTTTTGTTTCACAGTCCAGGGACCAAAGTTTTTGAGTTCAAGTTTCTTGTCTACGGAAATGGTCAAATCCTGATGATAAGCAACATACCAATTTGAAGTTTCAGGTTTATCGAAATAAATACTCTTAACAACAAAGTAATTTTCACCCATAACTTCTTTGATAAGATCTTTTAATTTGTCTGTAAAAAGAAGACCAACTACTGACGGAATTTCCTTTAAAAATTGTCGAATGGCAAACAGGTCGTTTGTCTTTCTGAAAGTACTGTTGGAGGTGTCTGCTTGACTAATAACTGTTAGAATACTCTTTATCTCTTCATCAGAATAGATACTGTTAATGATAGAAAAACCATCTTCAAGAAGATCTTGTCTATACTTTGAGATCACATTCATTTTACTGTTATTATTCCTATCCTTGGGGTTGATAAAAAACGAAAGAAGTCATTACAGCATCGTAAAAAATATCACCAGCAGCGTTCCGGGAAACACAAAGATCAGTGATGCAATCCGGGCAAAATTAAACCAGGGACTTTGACGTTTAAACAGGAATGTAAACAGGGGGATCAGCAGCAAAATCTGGAAGAACGGAAACCAGTTAAAAATGGATCGCTCCCTGATTTCTTCGTGCCTTCTTGTTGTGTATTCATTGACCGGAAGGTCGTAGCTCAACTTCTTGCCTGTTCGAAAAATTGGAGAATAGGTTATTTCAAGGCTGTTTTCCACATGGTCTAACCAATCTCCTAAAGCCGGAGAGAACATATATCCTTCCACGTCCAATACCTGGTGCCAGGCATATTCCCAGTTTCGATCAATCTTCCAGGATTTTTCCGTGAGTTTTTTGGTAGGGCCGTCCACGAAAACTTCGATTGTGGAAATCACCAACATCAACGTACAGAAAACAACCACCGCTTTAAAGACCACCCATTGCCACCCGGAGGTAATCCGTTCATAAAATTCCCTGTCTTCGCGCGCTTCTTTTTCTTTTTTCAGCCGCATTATTTCAGCCGCTTTTTGCATGGATTCCTGGTGGTTCATTGTTCTTGTAATTGACGTTTATTTGAACTGCAATATTACGTTTTTTCTTCGAATTCAATGGCTGATAAAATGCCTTTCCGTAAGCTAGCTGTGCCCGCTTGTACGAAATTAACAAGTTAGCGCGAGTCTTTGACTTGTGCTAATGTATCTATTAACTTCCTATCAAATCAATTTCCAAAACAGTTTGATCACCTGCATAATTCAGTGCACGACACGAGCGAATCCCAAATTATCGGGATCCGTTAGTGCCGGTATGATGAAACCAATTTTATTCCTACGCCCATTCGGCTGTTAACTGTTTGGTTGATACATTGATCCGGGTAAACATATTCATCACTGAGATAAAAAGGACCAAAGCAGCTATTTCTTTTTCGCCGAAGTGTTTTTGAGTTTTGAGCCAAAGTTCGTCTGAAACCGAGTCATATTTATTTTCTAATTTGGTAATTGCTTCAGTAAGTTCGAGTGCTGTCTCTTCTGATTCATTGAACATGTGTGAGTCTTTCCAGGTCAATACATGTTCAATCCGGTCTTTTGTTACCGGGTTATCTTTAGCTTTAAAAATGGCTTCACCGATGCATAATTCACAACTGTTTATTTGTCCTACTCTCAAGCCTACATACTCAAGTAGTTCAATTGATATACCGCTTTGGTAAATTGGACCCATCATTGCCTGGATGGCTGGATTTACACCTAGTATCAGGGCTGGATTTTTCATTCTTTGTTCCATAGTTCTTTTGTGTTTTTGTTATGGAACAAATGTATTTTGAGATTTTAAGAATGTTTTTTACAAATGATAAAAAATCACTTGCCGGCCCGAATCCTGCTCAACGAAACTTGAGTTATTCCCAAATATTCGGCAAGGTCGCCCAGACTTATGCGCTGGAGCAATTCATTGTGCTCCTTTATGAATTTATTGTAGCGTTCCGTTGCATTTTCTTCGAGCATTTCACTGATACGTTTCATCATATTCAGAGCTGTAAATGAAAAGAGTTTGCTGAACAATGCTTCGACACTATGGTGCTTTTTGCATAAGGCAATGATTTCCTTTTTGCTAATGGAATAAACTGTGGTGTCTTCCAAAGCAATGATCATGAATTTTGAAGGTGATTCTGTGAGGTAACTGCTGAATTCCGTAAACAACATCCCTTCTTTAAAAAAGGTCATTATGAATTCCTTGTCTTCTTTGTAAAAAAAAGATTTCGTTAGTCCTGATTTTATGAAATGGTAATGCTGGCATACCTGATCGGTCTTTAAAATGAAGCTTCCCTTTGGAAAAGTTTTGATTTCAAATGCACTCAGGAAATCTTCTTTTGCGGGCGTGTCAAGCGGTGAAACTCTATTTGTATAATCTATAATTTCGTTCATCTTTCTGTGTGCTTATGCAATGCCCGCAAACTTAATAAAATACAATTGATAGTTTGATTGGGAATAATAGCAGGATGTGCAAATCACGAAGTCGGGACAAGCCGCGTGCGCTAACAAGGGGATTTTAAATGGGAATCAGCGGCTCGCGCCAACTTGCGGTGCTGTTTTCCGGCAAGGATTTATTTGGTGTTACTATTGGTTTGTTATTTTTATCCTCGTATTATAAGAGATTAATAACTCTCCTGTTAAATCAAATTTTGGATTAACAATATTGAAAGGCTCTTCCTGAATTTCATAATCAATTAATGCCAATTGAAGAAAATCATTCGATCTGAATTTGAGTAATAACAATACAGGGATGAATATTTTTTCCTCTTTTAATTCTCCATTTTCATCCAATTCTTGATAGAAATCCCACTCAAATTCAATATCAATGATTTCCGAGCCAATTATTGTAGCTAAACCAGAGTTTCTTCTTAAATCAATTTCATAAGCAGGTGCTTCTCCAAGCAGTATGTCAATAGTTTTATCCAAAACAAAATCGAACCCTTCCTGTTCATAATTCCAACCAAAACTAAAGACTCCGTTATCGGTATCAATTTGAATCCCACCATCAATTATCCACATCGATTTTTGTTCAAAATCCAGGTATGTGTCATTAATATTGAAAAATTTAATGTTGGTGATTTTCTTATTTACTAAATAAGATTTGATGTTTGATTCAATCTCTTTCATGATGGTAAGTTTAGAAATTATTATGGTCAATATGCTCGCGTCAACAGGGGAGTAGTTCACTTTTTGTTTGACAACCCGACTGCGGTTTAGTTATACTACGAGCATTTATAGATGGCTATTATCACTATTAATACGAGTAGTATCAGACCGTTTCGTCTAACTTTTCGATTCTGTTTTTTTCTTTCGGCATAGTAAATTTCTAAACCATCACTATTCAAAAAATAACCTCTGTCAGCATTCTCAGGAATTTCTAAAAACCAATCCTCCTCACAGGAATTACAAGTAGCATAAATCCGAACGTCCATTCCGGGAATACTTGTGGTTTCCAATGAGCCATTCAAGTGCATTTTTTGGGTTTTGACCTTTCTATCAAGTATATGTATGAAATGATCAAAATCCTCTTGTGAAGGAAAACCCATCGTATTCTTTTCAAAACAGTCTTCGCACATAAGTGATGTTATTGCTTGTTTTTATCGTAATAAATACCAGGATTTAATACTTTTTCTAAATCACCGGTTTTGAGCAAATCTTCAATAGCTTGTTGAATGCACTCTCTGGTCAGCTCTTTGACAAATAAATCCGGTGGTATTTGATAAATCCCATTCCTATTTTGCCCGGTTTTTTTGTCTTCATCAATAGCCGTTTGCAAATACCGGTACGTCCAGACATTCAGTCCGTAATGCCGTCCGTCTTCCAAATCCACGTGAATATTACAGCATTCATTTTCGATGTTCCAGTTTGAAGAATCTACTTCCTCAAATTCCAGCCACAGTGTAAATTCGGTCATGTTAATTCATATTGGTAAAGGTGAAGAAGTGCGATTGAGCTGCTCATGCCAACAAAGGCGACTTTTGAAAAATGTATTGTCGATGTTATGTGTTTTCATTGTTTGATGGTTTATGCAACAATCCCAGTTCGAACATTTTATTTTTAAAAGATTCTGAGTTTATATCAATTTCTGGACTATTGAGGGCAGTTGAAATCGCATAAATAAATGGTCCTGGTCTATTACTCCAACCTCTTTGGAAGGGTCTCGGAGAATAATTCGCTATGAATCCACGAACAGCGAGTGCTGTTTTGTCCTTATTATAACTTATGTTCAAATCTACACATGGATAGATGTTGTTGGGATCAATATAGACTTCTTTACAGATGGCATTTACAATATCGATCCGATTTCGATAAATAGGGTCTCCTTCCCTCATCCATTGAAAACTGCCAATATCCGGCAGCGACGTATTAGCATGGATCTCTGCTGCTAACTTTAATTCGTCCAGTGTTTTTTCAATGAATATTTTAAACTCCGGTTGTGTCATAGGTAGGTATTTGTTCTCGTTTTGGTTAGATTAACTCTAACGGTTTTAAGACTTCCACTTCTTTCAAAGATAGAAATATGCATTGAATAACGAATCCGGTATCAAGATTTTGATTGCTTCTGTTTAGCATTGCTTTTTGAAATTCAGTCTGTAACAAATCCGTCAGTATGAAAGCGAATATTCTAACTCTCATCCAAGACGATATCAAAATCTCCCGCTTGACAAAACCCTGGACCGTCTGCATGTTCCGGCGAACCATTATCCCTTAGGCAATGCAAAAGTGATTTTCTCCTTGTTGGAAATCCCGGAAACCGAACACAACTTCGAAATGTATTACCAACTCATTGAACAAGCGGCAGATTTGGAGCACAAAGCTCCAAGTTTGCACTTTAGCCAGCCTGACGCAAAACCCATGTTAGCAGATGCAATTTGATAGCGCTTTTATGAATGTGGAAATGTTCCAGTTGAATATGTATCTTCATGTTTATTTAGTACAAAGGTCTTTTTGATCATCGTTGAATCTTTATCTTTTTTCATGAAGATAGTAAGCTCAAGCTGTTCATTGTCTTCAATTATTTCCTCAAAGTTTTTAAAGATATAAATATATGTTCTCTTTTCTCTTATTTCCTTTAATGTCATGGTGTCACCTGTGTCAATAAACTTGATTTTTGTATCAATAATTGTCACTTTATGTTTTGATTTTCTTCCTTCGAGATAATTATAATAAAATTCCTCCCCACAAGAATTAGGTGTATATGTTTCAACTATGAATTTCTCTCCATCAACAAAACAACTAAACATATATCCATCTTGTTTAGAATTTTCTTGCGAAACATACTCTCGATATGATATAGCAGTGTGAGTATTACAAGAAGATAGACAATTTGTAAGTAATGCCACATACAATATTTTTAAGATTTTTTTCATAGCCTTAATTATCGTTTTAGTTAGATCATAAGCCCACCTAAAATACAATTTATAGCGCAAATACAACAAGTGTCTGTGCGCTATAGGTTTTCAGGGAGTTGGTGGGGGCTGAGGCACGAACTAACAAGGATCTAGGTTTTGTCATATTTAAACTTTCTCTTCATCGCGCTCCATTCCTTTTCTTCGTGTCCTAAAAAGGTTATTCCAGTCTTTCTAAGGGCACTACTGAATTTATTGAAATTTAAAAAGTAGTATTCGGTTAGTAGAACCTTTCTTCCATTTTTGAGATATAATAGGTAAGCTGCATATTTAAATTTTGTTCTTCCCTTATTTACGAAGTAAGGTCTTACAATGGATGAATATCCAATTATTTCTGCTGTTGGGATCGTTCTTTTAAAAAGAAAGAATGATGGGCGTAAACTAATTTCACCATTATAAATCTCTAGAAATGTTGGCTCTTTGAATAACTTATAAATAAACCGCAACTCAAAAACAATGATTACTCCCAGGAAGATACTTTTAATGAGTTTATCTGTTGGATTAGATTCGGCTAATAAATTATGGGTAAGAAAGATTGTAATGAAGATAAAAAAGCCTAATTCAAGATTTTTCGCAACAACATTAGACTCTTTTGATAAAGATTTAAATGAGAATTCTGTATTAGGCATTTTTTAATGGACTTTAGTAATCAAGCAAAGCCGTCAAAGGAATTTCTGAGCCTTTCACTTCTTTCAAAGATAGAAATATAGCACCTCATTTTATGCGAACACCAAAGAAATTCTAGAGTTTGACATATCCGGATTAAGGCTCCTGTCGTAGACGTGTGTTATTGAGCTTCTTACTTTACTTTTTTCAGTTTAGTATAAATATTTAGATCAGAATTATCTTTTAGGTACAAGTATCTACTATTGTGTTCTTTTAGAAATATTGATTTGTAGTTATTTCTAGTAGTGTTTATCATATAAATTGTATCGTTTGAACAGAAATATTTTCCAAAATCTTTGTCGTTGAGATTTCCTCTGCCTCCACTTCTCATTGCTGCAGTTTGAAAAGTACTGTCTTTAAATTCCCAATATAATTTGCTTGTATTGTTGAAGAATTGTCTTGCCATGTTTTCAACGGCATTTGAATCTGAATTCGGATTTAAGGATCTATTATACTCTAGAGTGAAATAGTAATTGTCGTGTTTGTAAATTGTGTCTCCGCTTTTTATTATAAAATCAATATTCCATTTTCCTTTAACCCAATTTTTATCAGGGAAAAGGGAAAGAGTAAATACCAACATTATTAGTGTGTACTTCATGCTCTATAACGTTTTCCAAATAGGCAAAGATGCCTACAAGTATAATCATTTTATCGCTGTTGCTTATTTGGTGTTATCGGTATCAATCAATTTTTGGATTTTAGGTTGCAGGAAAAACACACCTACACCAGAAAGTCCGATTAAGACAAAATTATTGTAACACTCCTTTAGAGTCACCTTTCTTTTCCTCTCAATCGTCGTAATTGTCTTTGCTGAAAAATAATACAAGTAGAATCCAGAAAAAATTGTCGTTAGAACGAAGAAAACAAACAATAAAACTCCAATACTGTTCTTCATATCAAGAAACCACTTGCCAATCAATAAATTCAATATCGCTATGGTCGGAAGCGTAATCAAAAACACCTTGAAAACTTGAAAGTTACTTTTGGGTAAGTTCTCTTTTTCTAATTGTTTCTGTCCAAAAAATGAAACTGCATATAACCAAAATAACATCATTATACCTCCTAAAATTCCAAATATTTCTCTTATTGGACTTAATGGAATAAAACATAAAGTGAAGGGGATTAAATAAATCCACCTGTTTAACTGTAAAAATATTTTCATGACATTTTGGGTTTACCGATCACGTTTCTCAACCAGGAGACGCGGGCTTCTCGAATATGGTTGTTCAGCCCGGATTTTAGTTGATGTTAGCAGTATTTTTGTGTTTTTTATATTGTTCGAATAATCTAAAGAATTCGTCAAAAGCTTCCAATGGTGTCTGCTTTGTAAAGGTCAAAGTCAACTTCCGTTCCTGTTCTTCCTAAAAAATCAATTGTTCTTTTGTTTAGTCCAAAATACGGTGTGGATGAATCAGGATTTATGTCAATGTCAATTACAAATTGCAGTCGGGTTTCCAATTTTAGTTTTTCCTTTAGCAGTTTTATTTTGTCAATTTTGTTTTCGAAAATGTCAATAAGCTTTTCTAAATGAATTTCTAAGTCAATGTCGCTACCTGCATCAATTCGATATTTCCATGATGTCGATTTTGGGATTGGGTCTTTCTTAATCATCACCGATGTCGGTTCAAGTTTTAACTCGTTAGTCACGATGTCGGTGTCAAAGAATTCCGCATCAAATGAGAAGTACAAGTAATTCTTGCATTCAGTCGCATTATATGTTAGTTTTTGGTATGTCATTTTAATTGCCTATAACTTATCTATAAGCCCACCAATATACAATTTATAGCGCAAATACAACAAGCGTCTGTATGCTATACGTAACTTTTGGAAGGGATACTCATTGAACAAACAGCAGATTTAGAGAAACGCGATTCCATTGAAAAAATAGCCGAATTAGCGGAAGGAATTTTCAGGGAGTTGGTGGTGGTTTGAGAAAGCATGAGTAGGACGTTCGCGCCAGCTTGGGGTAAAATGGTTACTTACCGCGATTCAGTCGTCTTGACGATAATTTTTTCCATATACTATGAGCTAAATTTATCTCTTTTTGTGTAAGACCAAAATGTTCTTTCAAAATTATTTGATTGGTAATCTTTAAAATCTCTTCAATGTCAGTTTTGTTGCGAATAAGTTCGTCAATTTGTAAAAGTAACTTTGTATTGTCTTTGTGATATGGCAATAAAATTTTCTCAGCTTCATTTGGCATTAACTCCAAAACTCCTCCACCATGGCTTCGTCCACTTACCTCTGTAAATGCAAGTGATAAGGAATTATAATAACTTGCAGTAAGTATTTTTATATCCGTTCCTGGCTTGACAAATACTCGGTGCATTGTATCAGTAGTGTAAGCTTCTGCCTGATTAATAATGAGTCTCGGATAAAGATTATTTCTTCGAATAAAAAAGGCATCAGAAATTTTTAAAGAAGGTACAACAAACCAATCGTTCCGAATGCTTGTTTTATAGCCCTTATTAATTCCGATACTTTCTCCGTAAGCAATGTACTTTAAGGCTCCGTTTTTTTGACTTAAATTTTGCTTGTCAGGAAAAGTGAGTAAATGTGCCTTTGCTTTAGAATATTTATTTTTCTTCCAATCTTCTTCAGTAAAAAGAACACTATTTACTTGGACACTTCTTCCAACCATTGGCTTTGCATAATCATGAAGGTCATATTCCTCAACTGTTGCAAGAGGAACTGTAAAAAAATCATTTGAGCCTGTTGTAATACCAACTTCTACATTCGCAAACTTTCCAAGATTTGGAATATTTCTTTTTGCAGCAATGTTTTCTAAGAAGTCAATTTCTTCCTGATCTAAAAAATAAAAAGTCCATTTATTTGATTTAAAATCAATTTTCTTTTGAGGACTTTTTAATTTTGAAGTGTCAAGCGTTTTTAATTCGCTTGCGTCTTTTAATTCAATATGTTCAATGTTGTGTTCATTACTTCCATTTTTCTCACAGAGAAGCAGAACTACTTCTTGTTGTATATCTGGAAATACCAGTTTTTCAAATGAAATAATATTTATTTTATTGTAAAACTGCGAAATGAATTTTCGTAATTGAAGTGCAAAAGAAACTTGCAATATTTCCGCTGGTAAAACAAAACCAATTTTTCCACCTGTATCTTTAAGCAAAAGAGATGATCCAACAACAAAAGAAACCCAAGCATTGGTTAGCTTTGAATAAGTTAGTCCGGCTTTAATAAAAATGTCTCCAGCCTCGATCTGTTGTTGGCGATCGAAGAACTGGTAACGTATATATGGAGGATTACCTACAATTAAATCAAACCGTTGTAAGGTGTTATTGCAATAGGTATGAAAATCATCGTTTATAACTAATTTGTTTTTTAATTCAATCTTTTCAGCTTTCTGTGCTTCAATTGGATCAAGCTCAATAGCTGTAATGGAGTTATATTTTAGTCTTGAATCTTTTAATTGTTCAATAAAAACTCCATCACCACAACTTGGTTCAAGAATATCAGAATTTGTTGATCCATTAATCCCCCATTTCAAAATAAATTCTGCTAGAGGTTCTGGAGTATAAAAACCACCTCTTAACTTTTCAGCTGATGCTTCTGTAATGAGTTTCATTATTTAAGTTGTTTAATGGTTTTTAGATACTTGATTTTTTTTTCGGCAACTTTTAATACTTCACTTGCAACATCTTCTTCGTCCATTATTTGATAAGCAACACTATCACTAAGGAATTCAATCGTTAAATTTTTTTCACTTACATTAAAAAGTTTTGAAAATTTTGTGATTAAATTTTTCGTTGGTTTGCGAGTGTTCTTTTCAATTTTCCCTAGCATGGAGGTATCGATATCCAAATATTCCGAAACCTCGCGTAAGGTCAGATTTTTCTCTTCACGAAGGGTTTTGATGGTATCACCGAAAGTTTTTTCTGTTTTCATTTTGGACAACTTCAGTCCAAATTTAAGAATGTAAAATGAATTTGCAAGAGAATAATGGAAAAGTTGTCAAAATTAATTAGATGATTTCTATTGAAAACGATTGGTTCCCTAATTGATATAGATTTAAAGTATGTCCCGTAATATTATTCTGTTGAAGTATTGACATTAGAGTATTTCCCCAATGAAGCCATGATGGTGTGTTAGCTTGGTTTGAAATTCTTATAGGATCATGACTAAGTTTTATAGGTTGAACGCCATAAGAAGTTCCCAAGATCGTAATGTCAAAATTACAGATAGTTTCTTCATAAGTAGTGCTTGTAGGTTTTGTTCTAGCCCAACTTAAGTGCTGGAAAACCTGATTTCTAAAATAAGTATTATGATTGATCAATAAATTATTTAACTTAAATCTTGCTTGCGATAACTTTAGATTTCCAGTTCCATTTGTACCCGCTGGTACAAATTGAGCATCACTTTGGCTAAGTGATAATTTCTGCCACACCAATAGTTTTGGTTGTGTTTGAGTCGTTGAAAGTATTACTGGCTGGTTAATAATGGTTTGAGGAATAACAGTAGTTGTTGGTTTGGCTTTTTTTGGCTTTTTTGGAAATGCAGAAGGTACTTTTGCGATCACCCTTTTTGAGACAACTACTTTTTTTGCCACTGTATTTGCTAAAATCGCCTTTTTATGAAAATTATTCCGTCTGGTTACTTCATCCGGTATAATGCCATCCGAATAAAAATCAGCGATTAATGAAGCTGAAATTTTAAAAAGATTGGAATCTGAAAAATCAAACAATGATCCATAATATCGCTTTAGTTCGGATAGTAGAGCTAGACCATCTCTATCAGTTGAATTAAATTCAATGAGCATAGAACTCTCAACATTAGTAAACAATCCTCCATGTGTCAAATTTGATGAACCAATAATTAATTTAAAATCTTTTTCCCCTTCAAATAAGTAGATTTTAGGATGGAAAATGGGCCGCTCTTTTTGATAAAATATATAACTATTGATATTAAGAGAAAGAATTTCTTCCAAGGCTTCTTTGGAGGTTCCTTCCAAATCTACTCCAACAATTAAATTGAGATTTTGAAAATTGTTTTTTGCGATGTTTAAATAATGGGATAAACCATAAACGCCTGATTCACTTGCAAAGGCTGATATTCCAGTAAACGAATGAAAATTTTTCTGGCTTAAAAGAGTCATTAAATGATTTCCAACAGCTTCAACAGATTTATCTTCAAATCCCTGTCCTAAAAAAGAAATTTTCATTTTTGCTATTTTTCGTTGCCACTAATTGTTTTTCATCATATCACCCCCTTCGCCTTCAACTCCAAATACTTATTGATCGAATTGATCGACAGATCTTCCGGCTTGGAAAGGATGGTTTGGATCCCGTTTTGGCGCAGCTCGCGGGCAATGTTCCACTTCACGTTCGACATTTTATCGGCAACAGTTGCTTCGATCAGTTCTTTGTGGGTGTGGACCGGCTGCTGGGCCAATTCCTGCAATTCGTTGTTCTGGAAGAAGATCACCACCAGCACATGGCGTTTGTTCAGGCGCTGCAGCATCGGCAAGGCACGACGCATGGCAAATTCGCTTTCAAAATTGGTGTAAAGCAATAGGAGGGAACGCGTTTTGACCTGCTTGCGGATCGTTTGGTACAACAATTCGAAGTTTCCTTCTTTGAAGAGCGTTTTCTGATTGTACAAACTTTCCAGGATGCGACGCAGCTGTCCCTGGTTGCGTTCGGCAGGAACGATGGCTCCCATTTTGTCTGAAAAAGTGATCAAACCGGCACGGTCGCCTTTGCGCAAGGCAATATTGGTGAATACCAGGGCGGAATTGATGGCGTAATCCAGCATGGTCATTTTGTGGAATGCCAGTTGCATCGGGCGGCTTTTGTCGATCACGCAATAAACCGGCTGCGAACGCTCTTCCTGGTATTGGTTCACCATCAGTTCGTTCTTGCGGCTCGTTGCTTTCCAGTTCACGGTGCGCAGGTCATCGCCCTGCACGTAATTCCGGATCTGCTCAAATTCGCTGGTGTTCCCAATGCGGCGTACTTTTTTGATCCCTTGTGAAATGGTCTGCTGGTTGAAGACTTTCAATTCGTACTGTTTCATCTGCAATACGGACGGATACACTTCGATGCGTTCTGCCAATGGGATCACGATGCGGCGTTGCGCAAGGAACAGGGTAGAGCGAACAAAGATCACCACATCCCGGAATTCGTATTCTCCACGCTCGGTCGGCGTGAATGAGTAGTGAAAGTCTTTGGTCTTTTTGGGTAAAAGAATGGCGTTCCAGACAGCGGCCCGTTTTTGCATGAACAAAGGATACCCTTCGTAAATTCCTACCTGCAAGGGTTGTGCGGTTTGGTTCAGAACGGAAACCACGACCTTGTTTTCGTCGCCCAGGTTCATGCGTTCCTGGTATTTGCGCTGAACACGGATCGGTTCTTTATACAGGTTCACAAGTAATACATCCAGTACCAGGGCAAATAACAGCACAAACAAGATCGTTTTGCCGATAATGCCGAGGAAAGGAACAAAAAATGCTCCTCCAACCAATGCAATTCCTATTCCTGCTGCGAGGAAAAAGAAACGGGTGAGATGGATACTTGCGAGCAGCTTCATTAACGTGGAACTTCGATTGTTTGAACGATTTCTCGGATCACTTCTTCCATTTGGGTTCCTTCCATTTCCGCTTCCGGAGTGAGGATCAAACGGTGGTTCAATACGTGTGTCGTTACGAATTGAATATCATCCGGAGTCACGAAGTCGCGCCCGCGAATTGCTGCAAACGCTTTTGCCGCTTTCAAAATAGAAAGCGAAGCACGAGGCGAACCTCCCAAATACAATTTGGAATGGTTCCGGGTTTTATTCACGATTTGAGCAATGTATTGGATCAAACGATCTTCAATGATCACTTTTTCGACCACTTTTTGCACTTTGTGCAATTCATCTGCTGTAAATACTGCAGCGATACTTGCCAGGTCCGGAGCCTGGATCTGCTCTTTGTAGCGCGTTAAGATCAATGTTTCCTCGTCCAATGTCGGGTAATCCAGTTTGATCTTGAAAAGGAAACGGTCCAATTGCGCTTCCGGAAGGTTGTATGTTCCTTCCTGTTCCACCGGGTTTTGCGTGGCAATCACCAAAAACGGGAATGACATCTCGTAACGTGTTCCGTCATACGTAATCTGGCGTTCTTCCATTACCTCGAACAAAGCGGCTTGTGTTTTCGCCGGTGCACGGTTGATCTCATCGATCAGTACGATATTGGAGAAGATCGGTCCTTTTTTGAAACTGAACTCACTGTCTTTCATGCTGAATACCGAAGTACCGATCACGTCCGATGGCATCAAATCCGGTGTGAACTGGATCCGCGAAAAATCTACGTGAAGTACCCGCGACAATGCTTTGGAAGACAAGGTTTTTGCAACTCCCGGAACACCTTCCAATAAGATATGTCCGTTAGAGAAGATCCCTGCAAGCAGCAACTCGATCATTTCGGATTGCCCGATCACATATTTGCGCATTTCTTCGCGTACGCGGTTTACTTTTTCTGCAACCCAAAGCAATTCGGTTTGGTCGCGTTGCACAAAGCTTGGAGCAACCGGTGTCGAAGTTTCGTCCTGGTTTGCTTCTTCCGGAGCGGGATTGTTTGAAGCAGCCTCGTTCGACTTGCCTTCATCATTGGGCATGTATGCCGCTAAATCGTCATTTCCTTCCTGGATCATGATTTATGAAGTTTAATGAATTCTACAAATTGGTTCAGTGCCGACTTGGCTCTTCGTGAAAGCAATGCCTGGCGTATTATAAAGGTATTTCCGTCCTCGCATTCGAAAATGACGCGTGATTTATCAACCGTACAATGAATGGTCTGGTTCAGTGAAATTACACGTTTTCCGGCAACAAGGCCGTAAATAATGATTTGATCTGTCTGGATGCTCGCAACCGGGATCCGGATATAACGGGATGCGAAGTATATCAATACGATGGCCGGAATAATGAACACCATTCCGATTCCTCCTCCCAATGACAAAAGGTACAGTCCGCGTATCAATGCAATTAATCCCATGAGCAGAATGAGTGCACCGATCCAGATGGATTTGTCCAGGTTCACTTCTTTATCGGAAGCAACAAAGTGTTCTGTCGGATGCAGAATTCCCATTTCGATATAAAATGCACGGATTTTTGCATAAGTAGCGCCCAGGTGACGGTTGTCCACATGGTTTTTCCGGGAATCCAGGCTATTGACAAGATCTACGAGTTTCTCTGAATCGTATGGGACTTTTGCAATCAGCTTTTCGAGGTTCTGTTCCCTGGTTTCTTTTCGGGAAAGGTCCACGTAGAAATGCCTGTTGATTGCCGAATAGAAATTCTTGCGCATCACCTGCAACACACCGATTGGGGAATTGCGTGAAATATAGATCGAACTGAGTGTTTCTACAAATGCCAAGGACATATTCCGTTTCTGAGTATATCCCGGAAGAATTTCTTCTTTCCGTTTTGCCCGGAAGAAGACATACAGGATCAGCAGGACGATCAATAATAAGAATGCGAGTCGCAAAACCGGGTTCTTCAGAATGAACTGGATCAGGGAAGTATCTTCTTTCTCCGCTCCGTCCGAATCCGTATCCTCGTCTTCGTAGACAGAGATCGGCTGGCTGGAATCATTGATTCCGCAGGTAAGGAAAATGACCGGTTTATCTTTTGGAATTTTGTTCAGCACAATACGTGCATGCGCATATCCGTTCGGTTGAATGACCTGGTAATTCTCGAATAAATTCGGGATACTGTGAAAGTGGACTTTTCCTTTGTGGTGTTTCTCATAGAATGCAAAGGGATGTTTCATTGCAAACAGGTAGGAACGGTAGTTGGTATCAATGATCTCTGTTTCGGAAAAAGAATACCAGTCTTCATTGATCGTATCGTTTTCGTACACATGGTAGAACGGAAGCGTTGTGTCACCGATCCAGGCAAAAAGTACCTTGCTGTAATCCCAGTAGAAAGCACCTTCTTCAAAATGACGATCGTATAAATTGCTTGTCAGGTGATTGAAACTCAGGTAAACCGTTGCACCGCTGTCTGCATAATGCATGATGGAATCGTAATAGTCCGTGGGTGCTCCCAATTCATTCCCAATGAACAGGTAGGTTGCTTCTTCGTGATTCGGAATACTGTCCATATCCGACCAATACTTCAGGTTGTAGATCGAATCTTTTACGTGAACGTCCAATAACTCCATGAAAAAGGAAATGTTCCGTGGATTTTCATCCTTCAATTCATAGGTCTTTTTCCAATCCGAACTGTATCTTTTCCGTGTGTGATTTGCGCTACCCCCGGTATTGTCCAACAACCAGATAACCAAACCGATAAACAGCGCAAATGCCAAAAATGATATGATGACTTTTTTGTTCATTACGCTTTTTCAATTTTTTGGAATGCTGTTTTCAGTTGTGGTTCAATGACCTGGTAACTGTTGGAATCAATGGAATAATCACCGTACCAAACCAGGTCGTAGATAGAAACGATCTGTTCGAATTCCCTGGAAACCGGTCTGCCTTGTACTTCGATGATGTAGTGCATGTTTGTTTTTTCCTTTTTCCAGAAGATCCATTTTCGCTGGATCAGTTCTTTCATGGCAAAGAGGAAATAGATCCGCACGCATTCTTTGTAATTGCCCGCGGCAGTGGCTTCTTCCAAACGCAATTCCAATTCGGTTTTGCTTATTTCCGCAGGATTCAGGTCTTCTACCAGTGCTTCAAACGGGATGGTTTTCACACGCGGACTTCTGTTTTTGATGATGTAGTAGATCAAAATAGCCAGCGCAATCACCAATAAAATAATTCCAAGCCACTTCCAGAAGTTCACGGAAATATCCGGTGCATCCACATTCGGGCCTTTCGGCGCATCAAATTCCGGGACATCTACGGATTCGGCAGGCTCAATATTCGGATCTTCCTCAATGCTTCCGGTTCCGCCGTCTCCTTCTTTTCCGCTTTTCCCGTGTTCCAGGTCTTTGGGGGAATAGGGAGTTCCCTGATAAGGTTTCGTTGTTCCATTCGGACTTCCGGAACCACTTGAATACGATTCATTGATGGAAGTAGGGCTTTGGTAATAATCCGATTCCGGTCCTTTGTACTTTTCAGATTGTTTGTAGCCGTGTTCTTCGCGGATCTGGGTCCATTTTTCACGCGTAGTGATTTCCTTTTCCTTTTTTGCGCTTTGGGCCAAAAGGAAGAATGGAGAACAGATCAGGACAATATGTAGCAGGAACTTAATCAAAATCGAGAACTGTTTCCTGGTAACGCTTGCGTTTTCCAAAGTTGGCAAATTGTTTTCTCAAACCTGTTGACTGATTTTGTTCCTGGAATGTAAAGAACATGAATCCCATCATAATGACAAAGAACGGAAGAGAGAACAGAATGAAGACCACATAGACAATTTGCCGGGCAATGTTTGCCGGAACTAAAAAGTCTGAAATATAATAACGGGATACGTTTTTGATGAAATCCGCGAATTTATCCAGGAAATCTTCCAGTGCGGGTTCTCTCATAAAGTTCACTTCCTGGTAACTCAAAACACACGCGATCGGCTGGGCAAAAATGAAAAGCACCAATCCCATCAGTGAAATTCCAAGCAATACATTTCCATAGTTCCGCGCCCCGTATCGAAACCCATTCCCGAAGCGTTTTCCAAAGCGTTCTTCTCCTAAAACAATGGAAGCTCCCTGCATCCAGAAAAACGGAGCAATAAAGAGCATTAAGAACATCCAGTACCAGGGAACGTAGAAAAGGATCAGGAACAGGAAACTTAAACCAAGCCAGGTTCCCGGAAGTTTTTGCAGCATAAACGGGATGAACAACTTCAAACTTGCCTTTTGCTCCTGGTTTTTAAAATGGTACAGAATAGAAAGCGTGAAAATGGAAAGGATAATTGTCCAAAGGAAAGTAACTACAAAATCACTGAAGGATTGAACGTCAAATCCCATGATAATACTCAATTGCGAAGCCCAGTCGTATTCGTACTGGTGTGTCAGGTCTTCGTAACGCATCAGGTCCTGGAAAATAACAATGGCAAGGATGATCGGAATTGTCAGCACCAGGTTGTAGCGCATGATCTTACCGATATGTACGCGGTAGAATGAAAAGGAATCCGAGAAAATCTGTCCGAAAGTCCGGATCTTATGCAGATCGAAAATATTGATATACGTTTTGATCGGAGGATCGCTTTCATGCACCAGTTCCGGGTGACGTCTTGCAACGACGATCGGGAAGATGACGTAATAGAAAATGATAATCGCAAATGAAACCGTAATGATTGCCCATTTTGACCAATCTGCCAGTTCCTGGTAATTGTGGGTCACGTAACTTTCCAAAAAACCTGCTGCAATCAGGAAAGGAATCAATGACATCATGATTTTCAGTCCTCTTTTGGCCGAAAGCTGCAAACTTTGTAAGCGGGTGTATGATCCGGGGAAAAGCAAACCGTTTCCGAGTGTTATTCCGGCCCCGCCTGCAATGGCAATCGAACTGATCTCAAATGCTCCGTGGATCCAAATCCCAAGGAATGAAACGATGAGCAAACCTTTCAGATGGAAGAAATATTGGAATGCACCCAACATGATCGAGTTGTTGAAGATCATGATATGCGTCCCGATCGTAAAGAAAATTCCGAGAATGAAGGTGTAGAAAGAAACCGTGATGTTGTTGAGCGTAATTTCCAGGAACATACTTACCTGCGATCCGCTGTGGTAAACACCCAAAGGATCTCCTTTCTCAATATTTTTCAAGGTCATTTCCACATATCCGTCACCCAGGATCATCCTTGGAAAATCCGGATTGAAATGCGTGGAAATTGCACCGACGATCGTCCAGAAAAGAAATACGAACAGGGCAAACAACAAATTTTTGCGAGATCTGTAAATTTCCAAAGGAATGGATATCCGCCACACGGTAAATAATTTCCGGAATGAATCTTTACGCTGTTTGTGCACCAGGTTATGGATCCCTTGCGCGATCTGATTCAGGTAAACACGAACAGTCCGTTTGTTATAGAACGTTTGCGCGTAACTCAAGTCATCTGTGATATCAGAATACAAGTCGGAGATTTCTTCAGGATCACTTGTTTGATTTGAAGTCAAAGACTGGAATTTCTTCCACTTTTCTTTGTTCTGTTCTATGAAGGAGGTTTCTTTCATGCGGAGGGATAAAAATAACTTTTTTATTGAATCGGAATCTTATTCCTCGATGAAATTTATTTTTTGATTCGGCCCTTCGACTCTGCTCAGGAACCTCAATAGAGAAAAGTTGAATGTAGTCAGTGCTTAGAAGGAGGCTGAGTCCCGAAGTTTCGGGAAAGCCTACTTCTTCTTTGAAGCTTTATGCGAAATCTCGAACTTCCCGATCTTCACAAAAAATCCTCCTTTTTGAGTTTCCGTCGCTTTTCCGGTTTGGAAATCCACCGGGGTTTTCGTTTTCTCGGAAATCGTATTGGTGATCAGCGGAATCGGATTTTTCATATTGGAACCACCGGTATTGGAAGCTAAATCCTTACTTGGCGCTTTGTTCACGTCCTCATTCAATGTTGGAGCAACCGGTTGCTTGTCGTCTTTTACCTGGGGCAAAATAGTCGGGTGATGCGGTTTATTCTCAACTACATTATTTTTTTCCTGCTCAGGTTGCGGAACAGGGATCAACTGATCGAAATTCTTTTTCTCCTTTGTTCCTTCGCTGAAACTATGGCGCAAGCGTTGGTTCGGGTTCACACGCTCATTCGATTTTGGATGCACGTTTGAGTTTCCATTCACCGGATTGCTTTTTTGTGCAACGTAGGTATTGTTTTCTTCAACCGGCCCGTTCGAAGGAAGTACTTTCAATGGTTTTTTGTTCACCGGTTTTTTCTGATGACCCGTTTTGTTGTTGTGAGCAACGGTATTGTTTGTTTCTTTAGTGTGGTTGCTATTAAATCCTAACTGGAAGAACAACAATAACATAGCAGCAGCTGCAGCAATTCCGCCGATCATTTTCCACGGGATGAACACTATTTCTTTTTCTTTCAGCTCTTCTTTGTTCGGATAAACAACAGTTGTTGCTTCCAAACGCGTTTCCCGGTATGCAGCAAGCACCTTTTGAGCTTCCGGGTTTGCTGCCAGGTATCCATCGAATAGTTTTTCTTCGTTGACAGAAAGCACGTTTTCCACTTTTCCGATCGCGAAATAGTCCAGGTTTTCATTCGTAACGATGGAAAGGTCTTCCTTTTTTAATAAGAACTTTTGCAACGGGTCCATTTTTTCAGGAACCTCGTCCAGGAACAGGAGGTCTTCATCCACCTGCAATTCGGGGTTGGCGGCCAGGAACTCTTCAAACGCAACACGTTCCTCCGGGGAAAGAGTTCCTTCCAGGTAATCCAGGTAAAAGGATTCGTAATTGTCGATATGAATGAGTTTTTTCATGCTACTAATTCTGTTGATTTCAGGTAGTTCTTTAAGGTTTGACGTGCTCTAAAGATATACACTTTTACCTGTGATTCGTTTAGCGCGGTAATTTCTGCTATTTCATTGTAATTGTATCCTTCGTAATCTCTCAAAAGAATCACCGTTTTTTGAATTTCCGGCAATCGGTTCACAGCTTCCTGGAGCGTTTTCTGAACATCGAACAAGTGGCTGAGTTCATCGTCTTGTTTCACATCCTGGCCATCGAAGCTGCTTGTACGTTTTTCTTTTTTCAGCGAATCCACCATCTGGTGATAAGCTGTTGTGAATAAATACGACTTCGCTTTTGAAGCATCGATACTTTCGTGTTTCTCCCAAACCTTTGCAAATGTTTCCTGAACAACATCTTCAGACAACATTCGGTCTTGGGTGTGCTTGACTACAAACCGATAAAGATTATCAGCATACAATTCAACTGCCTCATTGTATTCTTTCCTCGTCATGTAGTCGTTTAACAGTGGTAAGACTATTTCATATTGATAAAGTTACAGCTCTTTGGAAAAAAAAATAAAAAAAGTTCGAAAGCCCTTGTTTTATAGTGATTTGGAAAGTGTATTATTGCAGAGATTTAACAAGGAACTTATGAAACTTATAGCGGTAATTCTTTTAACTTTTTCCGGATTTTCAATTGCAAGAGCTCAGTGTGACGTAGATGTCCGGGAAGCTTTCGGAGGAGTCTCTTCCATCATGGTTTACAATACATACATCACAATCGGTGCAATTGCAGACGGTCATGTGAATGAAGTATACAATGCTGATCGTGTAAAGGAATTAATGAATGAACAAACCGCGATGTTGCAGTCTGTGATTGGGATGCTCGAAAAATGTAAGGTACCGAAAAGCAACGGATTGAGTGAAGATGATGTGGAATATATCAAGGACCTCATCGGTTGTTTGGAATCTCTGAAAGCCGAAGCACAAGGTTTGAGTGATTATGCGACAAGCGGAAGTGAAGATGCTCAAAACAGGTATAATACGAACCGTGATAAGGCCTGGGAAAGAATAAAGGCACTGATGGGTATCGAATAGCTTTTCTTTAAGCAAGTGACAGATAAGAAAGAAATCCTGTTCAATCGTTTTTGGTTCCAGGAAGTAGTTTCATTGATTATGAAGCTCCATCCGGTTATTTTGTTCCTGCTCGGCTGGCTGGATTCAAAAGAAAGTTTCCTGGTACTGATCCTGGGTTACCTGATCTATGCCTTGCGCATCCAGGTGATTATGGGAATTTCTTTTGTTTACGATTATAAATTACATGTTTTACGAGCGGTCAATCGAACCATGGGTTCAAAGATCGGTTCAGCGGTTTCGTACTTCATTGGATTTGCAATTGTTTTGGCGATCTGGCTTTTTGTTTACCTCATTTTTTTCGGATTGTACTACGATTCTGTTGCACGTCAATATCCTTTTGGCGGTCCGGGACCCTTTGATGGAGAATCCGGTCGTTTGCTGATCCAAACACTTTGGATCAATGGAATTTACTTCCTGTTTCTGGAAGCCATCCATGTGAGAAAAACAGTACGGGAAATGACTCCGCAGAACCACGATATCATGCGCGCAATTTTCCTGGGTGTCCCGCTGCTTAATATGAATAAATGGTCTGCTTTCCCAATGATCTGGGTGATGATCTGTTCGGCAGGATTTATCTTTTTATGTACTGCGAGAGCATTCCAGGGAGCGATCATATTCTATTTTATATTTGATATCGGGTTTACTTTTTTGAAGCGGTTGGAAAAGCGAAAGAATGGTTAGTTGATACTTTTCACTAAATAAAAGCGACATTTGCGGTTTTCGTGGAAAAATCAATTGGAGAAATAAGTAGTATTACAGCATTCTAACGATAAACGATTACAATATGAAATCAATTTTGACCAGATCTTTTTTATTCGGTTCCTTTACGCTCATTTGCAGCTTGACTTTCGGACAAGTAGGTGACCCGGTTCCGGAACCGGCACCAAAAAGTGTTGAACCGGTTAAACCCCAGGAACCAGCTATTTACGAAGTAGTAGATGAACCAGCTGAATTTCCCGGAGGAAAAGAAGCCTTGATTGAATACCTTAAGAAGAACTTGAAATATCCTGAATCTGCAAAGGAGAATGGACTTGAAGGAAAATGTTATTTACAATTTATAGTCAGTGAGCATGGATACACCTCAAATGTAAAAATCAGAAAAGGAGTAACCGATTGCCCGGAATGTGACCAGGA
>CAMLLB010000013.1 GCA_946480815.1 uncultured Flavobacteriales bacterium | reverse complement strand
CGAAAAAAAGTATATCAATCTCCATAGAAAGGTAAAATCTGAAATACAATACCTTCAGCAAAAGGGAATCGAACCTTGCTGTTATCTCAATTCTTTTGCCTGTCAGTTCGAGTGTCCCGACGTTTCAGTCGGATTTATCAAGAACACAGGCGAAATTCCGATAGCTATCGAAACGACCTGACAGCGATTATTGATGCTTCGAACTGGGTTCCACACTCAATTCTCACACTCGAACTGCAAAAAGAAGAGCAAGCAAAGCTTGCGAAGATTGAGGCTCTGTCTCACAAGACAGAAAAGTCGAAGGAGCCACAACTCAGTGTGAGTGTGAGAGCGAGTATTGAGGGACAAAAAGAAGAGCGAACGGAACCGGAACCGGAAATCAATATAGAAATTACAAAGCCATCACTAGATTTCCTTTTTAATCAAATTCTTTTACCATGTAAAATTCGTCTTGCCCTAAATAAATCGTCGACACTTTGAAGAATTTTAGCCTTGAGCTGAGTATTGTATTTTGGCCTGCCTTTTAGAAAATCACGAACTATGCGTTCGGCTTTTTCGCTTTGATAATAGCCAAAAGTCGTGCTCAGCCAATCGAAAGGAAAAAATATGTCTCCTGTCTTTTGGATTTCTTCAAGTAGCTCCAATGTTTTTGGTAAGTATTTTTCCGATTTTTTTAAGCGTAAAGGGTGATGGAGGTTTCCGAGTGCTTCCAGTACACCAACTTCATTCTTCCGGTTCTTTTTCTTTGAGAGTGAGGAAAAGAACTGATCACGCACTTTGTCATTCGCAGATAAAGACGGAAGCACGAAATCAAATCGATCTTTACGATCGTTGTCTTTAATTCGGCTTCGTTGAGTTGCAAGAATATTGGTTGATTGTTCAGGCAATCTAATTGCTAATGCTGCAGCCAAAGTAATATAGTCTTCATCCGAAAGTGCTACATTGAGATTGTTTTTCTTCGTTTCCCATATTTCGTAGAGAGTTTTTTCGGCCATTTCACTTTCGGAAATGGAAATGTAAGTCAAAAACAGAATGCGCTTTTTTTCAGGAGTTAAAGCAGTTCTAATTGCATCTAACAATTGTTTTTCTGTCTTTTCATTTAATTTTGATCGTTCAGCAGTTGTGAGAAATTGCCAGTAAACATTTTTGAATTGTCTGACCATTCGACTCAAAATTTGTCCTTCATTTTCAGTGCTGAAATTGTTTAAATAATGGTTAATCAATTCTGTTGGTCTGATATTTTTTCCTTCCAAGACATTTTCATATGCGTTTATGTATACGGAAGCTCTCATTAATGCACTTAGCAGGTTTATTTTACTCAAGGATTTGTTGTTTGAAGGGAATACTCCGTAGCCGCTTCCTTCGGAATTGAATACAATGAATAACGGTTTTTTTAATCCCTTTGCTTTTTTTACCTTTATTTCTGCTTTATTCATGTATATGGGAAGTGATACTGAATGGTCTTCATAGATTAGTGCAATCGAAAAATGTTGTTTCAATACCCTATTGGCAGGATTTACCTGGTTAATTTGCAAACTTTCAATCTTGTTTTTGCCGATCTGTAACTTATAGTCATACTCAGGAATTCCAGAGCTGTTAATCCATTGTTGATTCCAGTCAGCAAGATCTTCGTCACTTATTTCGTCCAGGATTTGAATCAAATCTGGCCAACTGGCATTTCCAAACGCATATTTTTTGAGATACCGACTTAATCCAAACTTCATGTTCTCTTTTCCACAGGATTTCTCTAATTGTGCCATTACAATTGGAGCTTTTTGATAAATTATTTCACCGTAAAGCGATCCGGCTTCGTCCAAATTATCGAGATTTTGCCTGATTGGGTTGGCTCCTTCAGTTCTGTCTATAGAATAAGCTCCAGGATGATTTGAAAGCAGGAAATGCATTCGCACATCCAATTTCGGACTGGCAGATTTAGCTACTTTATCAGCTAAAAAATTCGCAAATACTTCTTTCATCCAAACATCGTCAAACCACTTCATCGTAACAAGGTCGCCAAACCACATATGAGCGGTTTCATGTGCAATGGTGTTAATACGCTCCAGTTTTTCATTTTGCGTTGCTGTTTTATCCAGAAACAAGATGTTTGACTGATAATTAATTGCGCCAACGTGTTCCATTCCGCCATATGTAAAATCAGGTATAGCTACGATATCCATTTTCTTAAAAGGGTATGGAATTCCAGTGTAATCCTCCATAAAATCCAATGACAATTTGTGTAATTCAAAAATGGAGTCCAGACTTTCATGAATTTTTTCTTCGCTCGTTTCGCGGTAATACAAATTGCACGTGCGACCATTTATGTCTCTTGTTTCTTTTTTGAATTTACCGGCTACTACTGAAAATAAATAGGTACTCATCATATCTGAAGTTTCAAAATCCACATATTTCTGATTTACATTGAATGTATCCTCTTTCATTAATGGGGCGTTTGTAACAATTTCCCAATCATTTGGTACTGTGGCATGAAGAGAGAAGGTTGCTTTTAGATCAGGCTGATCAAAACAGGGTATAAATGTTCGTGCCTTTTCCGGAACAAATAGTGAATACAATACCTCTTCGTTTCTATTAAGCGATTTGTCTCCACAAATTAACTTGATTTCAATCTTATTCTTTCCATTCTTAAGATAGTTTTTTGCAAGAACCAAATGCTCATTTTGAAAATCAATGGCAACTTTATTTCCATTAATCTCAACAGACTTCAATAATGACTTATCCTCTTTAAAATCGAGTGGCAATGCTGCAGAATTATCAGATAAATCAAACGTAATTGTTTCATTGGCAGTTATAGAATCTGTTCCATTTGAAATGTTCAGTTGAAGATCATAATTAATTTTACTGATTACCTTTTTTCGTTGAGATGCTAATTCACATGATACTCCCTTATCCAAATCAAAGGATTTATGCGACGTTGAATTCTGACTACATGCTGAAGTTACTATTAATAAAATCAGGCATTTGAATAGTGATTTTTTGTTCATAGTGTAGAGTTAATGTCTGAATAGTGTTCCTCCTTGCGTACTCTATAAAGAGATTTGAATTTAAGAATAATATTTCAATTCTTGAGTGTATATTATCGAAATCATTTTTCTTAATGACCTAAGAAATACAACAATAAAGGAAAGTTTCTTGATTCAAGGTTTTTTATTAGGTTACGACTTTTCTGTAGCAAAAATATTTCCTCCGACACCATAAACATTACGAAGCAGAAAAAACTACTCCTTTAATAAACTTTCAAAGCCCTGCCTGTTCTGTGGCGGAAGATATATTACACTTATGTTTCCCATCGCAATTCAGTAAATAGTTTTATAGCCAAATACTAATAATAAAATCTAAAACTTCCTGAATCAAAGGGAATCGAACCACTATAAATTTCAGAAAACGTAAAAATTGATGCTTGTGGGAGATCTGGGCTTTGCCATCCTCGGCCCTCCTTCAAAAAAGGAAGTTCAAATCGATCTTCGAACCACAATCCCACACTCGGTTCTCACAATCCCACTGAAAAAGAAAAAAGCAGGGATAGTGTGAGTTTGAGAGTGAGTATTGAGGGACAAAAAGCAAAAAAGCATCCAACTACCGCTGAATGCTTTTTTCTTTTTGTGGAGAAAGCGGTTTAAGAGTGGAACCAAAACGTTAAGAAGTAAAGTGTTTTAAACGGAAAGATTATGGTCTCCAATCAATGATTCGATACTTAATTGTTAATCGTGAAAATTGTGTGTTCAAATACATTGAGGAGCTAAGATCATTTAAGACTTCATGTGAAGGGTGACCATATTTATTGCCATAACCGAAGTTACAAACAGAAACAATTTTATTATTCCAACGAATGGAACTACCGATACTTAATTGATCAAACTCTACAGAATCCCAATTTTCAGATGAACCATGATGTGGTACTTGAACTATATGAACATTTTCTAATTTCTCTTTGAATTGATTAGAGAAGTTTAGAGGATTATTATTTGGATTTATAGAAGTATCTCCTAACAAGAGGGTTCCTAACATAATTCGATTATTACTTCTAAAGTGATAACCATCATCAAAAAAACGAAAATACCTTAGTTCTTGATTGTTTAACTCACAATCAGATTTAATTTTTCCTTCCAAATATCTAAATCTGATTGGTCCATGGAGAAGTACAAGTCCATGAGAATTAATCTCCCCAATTCTATTCATATAGCATTTACGACTTTCTGTTCTATTCGTAGTTATTAGCAAAGCTAAATCCGTCAGAGTCAATTCGTCTTGATCACTTTTGCCCAACAATGTTTTTAGGCAATTGTTCAAACTTGATATTGCCTGTACATTCACAGTTTTTACATATGTGGTAAACTCCCATTTTTTCTGAATGAAGAACTGTAAGTTATTATCATATAAAAGTGTATTAGATGATCCAGTAAGTTCATCCAACAAACTAGGATTAAGCTCTGTACCCATCGGATAAATATCTTGTTCCAAGCTTTCCCCTTCGTCCTGATAGCCTTCATATTTTATCTGATGGTCGTTATTATCTATGACAAAATAAATTGTAGTGTTTTTGCTTTGTTCTTGAATAAATCTCTGTGGGCTTTCCAAAAATGTAGTATAATCAGTCAATGATAAATCATTATCTGTTGGCGTATCATTTGCGAAAATAGAAATCAGAAAGAGTTGCCGAAATTGCTTTTCAATATAGGGCAATATTATTCTTTTGACATTAAACTCATTCAAGAGCCTCTTTATTCCTGAAACATGATCATAATCCAAATGAGATATAAACAACAAATCAATATCGTTCGAATGATGATAGTACCAATCATTCTTGAAAAGCGTTATTTCTCTGTTTAAAGAAGCTGTATTGCCTGACACATATCGACTCGTACCACAGTCATAGATAACTGTGAAGGTTTTTCCACTTTCGGGACTATGAATTCTTCCTCCATAAAATGAACCTTGCCCGGCTTTAAAAAAAGAAAATTTTGATCGCATTATAATTAGTGAATAGTTATTCAATACTACCAAAAAAAACTGAAATACAACACCTTTCGAGCAAAAGGGAATCGAACCGCTATAAATTTTAGGAACTTAATGTAATCGGTACTTGTGGGAGATTTGGATTTTTTCCTCCTCCTCATTCCTCCTCCGAAGGAGGAAGCTTAATCTAGCTTCGAACCAGGACTATCTTCATTCTCATTCTCATTTTCGCTTTCAAAAAGAAGAGCCTACAAAAATGAGAAGCAGAATGAGAATGAAGAACAAAAAGAAAGCCCTGACGATAAATGTCAGGGCTCTTTCTTTTTGTGGAGTCGGAGGGGTTCGAACCCTCGTCCAAACAATGGTTTCGAATGTCTTCTACATGCTTATTTTTTGATTGGTTTTCGAGCTGGATTCGGACAAAAACACCCAAGACCCAACCTTAGCTTCTAAGATCTCACACCGCACGCGAAGCTCGTTTGGTGCCAGATTTTCTAAAATGATTCCCCTGAGCCTACTAACCGAAAATCAGAGTCGGTAGAGGAGAAACTTGTCCGTGTACTATATCTTCCACTGGATTAAGCCGAATTCATCTAATGAATTAAGCAGCAAGTGCGTATGACGTATTGTCAATTATTGTTCGCAGCAAGATATTTAAGAGCTTCACTACAACGCTCTGCATGCTTCCCACCGAAATCTCGATCGCTGTCAAATCCAATGTCGACCCCAGTTGTAACACACAAAATTAAGAAGAAAATGTGGATTCAGAGAATATCTTTAGAATTGTTAACCAAAAATAAAATCGGTGGAATAAAACAGAAAAGTCTCAGAAGCGAAATTGTGAAGAACAATCTGATCTTTCACTTACGTTTCATATTGTCCGGGATTAAATTGTCCACTTCATTTTCTTGAATTCTTCGGAAGTAAACTCGACCACTCCATGCATATAGACAATTTGGTCCGCTCGTTTCCCGTTTTCCAATTTTCCCGAGACTTTGATACCGATGAAACCCGTTTGTGAGTATTTATTGCCAGGTTGTTTTAATTCGTCATTGAGCTTCAGGTATAGTTTTTCTTTGCAATGATCAAGGTTCACAACCATAACTTCATTGCGCTTGTGGCTATCAACTACCTCTGTCAGAAAGTTCAGTGAAACAATGGATAAGTTGATTTTGATCTCTTTATCTCCCACGCTTGCTGTATAGGATTGTTTTTTTATGTGTGAGTTGGGGTGAAGGAGACCATCGGGTTCCATAGCAATTTTGCCAGGCCATCCGGCCATTTCAGTAACAGGCAGATTCAACTTTTTCAATATCAGCTGCATTCCGGTGTTTACAGTTCCTTCACCGTCACTGGTAACTGAAACAGTTGTGTAAACGGGGATAGATGTGGTTTTTATGATATAGGAATTGTCGTATATCGGACCTGTTTTTCGGGGAATAATTTTTTCGGGTGAAACCCATATTTCATGCATATGAACAGATTCTTCACTACATCCGGATAAAACGAGTAATAAAAAACTTGCTTTTAAGAGCGTTGATTTGGTCATAAGTTTGTGGTAAGATTATCTAAAAAAAAGAGGGCATCAATTGAATACCCTCCATGTCAATTTATTTATTCTTCTTCATCGTCGTCATCCCAGCCGGAAGAACGATTGCGGTTGTAATCGATATCGTCGTCGTCATCGTCATCAAAGAAGCGATTTCCTTTTCCGCTTTTCCTGTAAGCTTCCATTTTGGTTTTCTTCGGAGCATCTTTTCCTCCGCCACCACTGCTGCGCGTATCTTTTTCTTTTTTGCGTTCAACTTTTGCCGGAATAATGTCATCCGGACTAAAAGTTGGTTTACTGCTACGATTGTCGTCTGATTTTTTGTAATCAGATTTGGTATCACTCACAGAATTTCGGTCGTCTCTCGGACGGTCATTTCTAAAAGGTCTGTCACCAGAACGGTTATCACCGCCCGATGGTTTTCCTCCTGAAGCGCGGTCGTCAGCTTTCTTAACGGCAATATTACGTCCGTTAATCGCATAATTGTCTAAAGCTTCAATTGCTTGGTCAGCTTCTGATTCATCCGCCATTTCAACAAAAGCAAAACCTCTTGGTTTGCCTGTTTCACGGTCTTTTGCAATAGTCACACGGTTTACTCTTCCGTATTCCTCAAAAAGGGATTTCAACTGGTCTTCTGTTGCGTTGAAATCGAGTTTTGCCACAAAAATACTTGTCATCGGTATTTAAATATTCTCTTTTGTTGCCCCAAACGAGGCATTTGTTTCGAACGAAGATATATAAATTTTCAAATTCTCAAAACTTTGAATGATAATTCTGTCATACCAATTATTCATTGGTTCCCGTCAAAGATTTTGTGTGTGAAATTATTGTTTGTTCTTTAGCAAATCGCGGATCTCCATTAAGAGCTTTTCTTCATTGGAAGGTTCCGGTGCCGGAGCAGGTGTTTCTTCCTCTTTTTTCTTGCGAAAGGTCATCGCTTTGTTCATTCCTTTTACCATCAGGAAAATACAAAACGAAACCACTATAAAATTAATAACAGCAGCGATAAATTTCCCCAGTGCAATCCCATTTAACTTCCAGTCCGCGATATCGGTAACACCAGCTTTTTCTAATACGGGATTTAATATTACCGGTGTAATAATATCGGTTACCAATGAAGTAACAATTGCCCCGAACGCAGCTCCCAAAATCACAGCCACGGCCAGATCCACCACATTCCCGCGCATGATAAATGCTTTGAATTCCTTTAACATAGTTCTTAGTTTGAAGTTCTACCAAATATAGCATTTATCCGATCTCATCCAAGAAATTATTGGTTCGTTTATTGTTTCAATGAATCGTTTGAAGGCATTTCACAAGTGGAGCGCATTGACGGACAAACAGCTTTCGTCCCGAAAGCTTTCGGGATTTCTTTTTGCTACTTTTTCTTTTGCGGAAAAAGAAAAAGTAGATCAAATCAAAAAAAATACGTTGTTAAGATTGAAAAGGAATGCGTTGCTGGATCGAACGCGAAAGCGTGATCTCGTCTGCATACTGGATCTCGGAACCAACAGCAATTCCTCTGGAAAGTGCTGTAATCTGAACGTTTGTTGCATGCAACTTTTTGTACAGGAAGAAATTGGTCGTGTCACCCTCCATCGTCGGACTTAAAGCCAGGATGATCTCATCTGCCTGTCCTGTGCTGCATTTATCAACTAAAGGCTGAATAAACAAATCATTCGGGCCGATTCCGTCCATCGGGGAAATGATACCGCCCAATACGTGATAAATTCCCTGATATGTTCCGGTGCTTTCGATCGCCATCACGTCGCGAATGTCTTCTACCACGCAAATAAGCCGGTGATTGCGCTTTTCGTTCGAGCAAATGGAACAAATGGCTGTGTCGGAAATATTACCACAGGAAGAACAGCTTTGTACATGTGTTTTGAGCTGTTGCAGGATTTCTCCGAAGCGTTCCAGTTCTTCCGGATCACGTTTCAGCAAATTCAGCACCAGGCGCAATGCGGTCCGTTTACCGATTCCCGGTAAGGAGCTGAATTGCTCTACTGCTTCTTCAAGGTATTTCGATGGAATATTCATCACTTCAAAAGTACGGATTTTAGGTTGTTTCGAAGTCTTTCGATTCATTTTAGGGCTTCATTCACTAAAAGGACTTGTGTTTTCTGGCTTGAAGCAGTATTTTCGCGCTGTGGATAAAATACAATTTGAACTTTTAGGTTTACACTTGCAGGAGCCGATGGCCCTCATCCTGAACTGGGTCATCGCGGGTTTTTGCCTCTTTGCTTTTAATAAACTGGGTAACTTCAGAAATGAAGCGAATTTCTACTGGCGCTTGTTTTACCTGACTTTCGGACTTTCTACGTTTTTTGGTGGAATGGGACACCTGTTCTTCAATTACTGGGGATTCTTCGGAAAGTACCCAAGCTGGATTTTCGGGTGTTTGGCAAATGGGTTCGCTGCGATGGGAATGTTCCATTTTAAAGGGATTTCAACCCCGAAAAAATACGCTTTCGCACTGATCTGGATCAAGAGCATAGCACTGTGTGTCCTTTCCATCCTGACTCAGAAATTCATTTTCACAGCAGTAGATGCAATTATTACTTATATCAGTTATACCGGTGTGTATGCTTACATTTTAAAGAAAAGACATCCGGAAGCACAATTTTTGAAGAAACTGATTGTCGGAGTGTGTATCCTGACTCCTTCTGCATTTATCTTTATCCTGAAAATCAATGTTCATCAATGGTTGAATAAAGATGATCTGAGCCATATCCTGATGTTGGTAACGATTTATTATTTTTACCTTGGTATAAAAGAGTGGGGACAAAGTCAGTCCCATCAACAGAAATATGTCTAAGAACGAAGTAAATATTAAGAATAAACGTGCCCGGTTTGAATATCAGTTGGATGAATTCTTTACTGCAGGAATGGTTCTGTCCGGTACCGAGATCAAAAGTATCCGAAATGGGAAAGCGAGTATCCTGGAGGCTTACTGTATCGTAGATAACGGACAGGTCTTTATTCGTAATATGCACGTTTCTCCTTACGAAAATGCTTCATTCTACAACCATTCGGTACGCTCCGACCGAAAGTTGCTCCTGAATAAAAAAGAGATCAAAAAGCTGGAGAAATGGGTCAAAACAAAAGGAAATACAATTGTTCCCTTGAGATTGTTCCTGTCTGAAAAAGGCTGGCTGAAACTGGAACTGGCAACCGGTGTCGGTAAGAAACTGCACGATAAGCGTCACGATCTGAAAGAGAAAGACGACAAACGCGAAATGGACCGCCTGAAGAAAATCCGTTCATAATAGTGCAGTATTTTACTACAAAGAGCACAAGGAAAATTTTTTACATACTTTGCTTCTTATTTCCATGTTGCAACCTATTGCTTCGTGTTCCTAGTGTGCTTTGTGGTTAACCTTTACAAAAATCCCAAAGTCAGCAAGTGCAAAATCCGATTCTGCGTAAATAAAATGTAGATTGCCACAATTCCGACTCCCCAAAACGAAAGATGGTATAAGAAGACAAAGTAAAGTGTTTTCCGGCGTCTCAAATAAGGGTAAAGCGGTACCAGGAACAAAATAATGAGGCCGAAACGGATACTGCCGACATGAAAATCAAAAGGAGTCCGGTAGCGTGTAAAATCGTCTGTAGTAATCATTTTTACAGGCGTATGCAAAAACCAGGTCGTTTCAATAATAACTTCGGGATATGCATATTGCCAGGCATAGATGTTGTTTTGAACGTAATATCTTCCCCTGTTTTTCAGTTCGATGCTGGTAATATTCCCTTTGATGATCCCGTTGTTCAATGATTTGGATGAGCCGATCAGGACATCATTCTCATAATGAAGCGGCAGGAAATATTCGGTAGAAAGTGCCAGGGAAAGGACCAGGGAAACCCGCATAATGTACTTGTAAATACTCCAGCGCATACCACTTGTCAGAGATTGAAAATAGCGGTTGTTATCTTTTGCCTGCTGCATTTTTTGTTGCTCGTAGCGCATTTTAGCTACCCGCATGCGTTCCAAACGTTCTTCCTCCGATTCATTTCCAGCTCTTCTGGAAGTCCTTTTTTCTTCCGCAGCGGCGGACTCTTTGTAATCCGGGTTTAAAAGGATTTCTACTGCTTTTCCCAGCTTTATGAATACTTCATGTGCAAGTGGATCCGGATTGACGTCCGGATGCAGGCGCAAAGCCAGTTTTTTATATTGCTTTCGGATCTCTGCATCGGTAGAGTCGGAGGGAAGGTTCAATAAACGAAAGCATTCTTTCCGGGTCATTTCGAAAGCGAATTTAAGGTTTCTTTCCTGCGGATCTTCCCATTTTCTGTTTTCAGGATAACTGAAATGATCTGCTCTTTGGGAGCTGCATATTTTCCAAAATTTTCCCGGACAAGTGATTGAATCTCTTTGAATTTTTCTTCTGCTAAAGCTTCTTCCAGAATTAAAACACAACTTTCACCCAATGTATCATGTGGAATCCCCCCGATAATGAAAGGTCCATCGATCAGTTCATCAATCAGTTGTTCAACTGCTTCCGGGTGAATTTTAATTCCACCGCTGTTGATAACAAAATCAGCTCTCCCAAGCCATTTAAAATGAGTGGGATCAATCAACTCAACCAAATCATTGGTTTGCATGTTCTCAATTCCCAGCTTTGAATCGCTGATAACCAGGGAACCTTCAGAAGCGCTCAGTTCAACTCCTTCCAGCGCTTGGTAAACCGGATTGTCCATCTTTCTTAATGCAATATGAGAAACGGTTTCCGTCATTCCAAACCCGATGTAAATAGTCGGTTTTAGCATTGAGAGTGCTTTCTCAAGTTGCACCGAAAGTCCCATTCCACCAAGTAATATGTTGTCAAATAGTTCCAGTTTTTCAGGAGTTTCTTCCAGGATACTTTTTATTTGATAGGGAACTAAAGAAATGAACGAATAATGTGATTTCCCCTTCATTTCAGCCAGCGGATTTGCACGAGGTTCCACTACATCAATGGAATAATTTCCCACCAATGCACGAATCACCATCATTTTTCCGCCAATTGTCATAGGAGAAAGAGGCATCAAAACCCGTGAGTTATTGTTTAAACCGAAAAAGGAATTGCTGCGCTTTGCCGAGGCCTCCAATTGTGTTCTTTTTAGCAGAATGGATTTCGGATTCCCCGTTGAACCACTTGTTTTTACCCGGTATTCAGCAGACTTTTCATTCCATAGCGTAATGATAGACTGAATTTCCTTATAGGTTTCTGCAGAACAATCGGTATATCTTACTTCAAAAGCCATCTTTAATTGAAAATGTAGTTCCGATAGCTATCGGAATGAAAATTGAAAAGTAATCGCATACGAATAGTTGGAACAATACTTGTTGAGTTTAGACGATTGCTTAATTCGTAATTCGTAATTCGGCATTCGCAATTTGTTGTTAAATTTAGGCAAAGATTATGACTCATAAACACACACATATGAAATTTATTGTACTGCTTCTTTTAGGGGTTTCATGCTGTATTTATTCGTTTACTACAACTCAAAATACGGTTTCCGATACCGAATTGACTGTGATGGGCGGATCAGGGATCAAGTTCTCCAAAATGAGTTTTCAGAAAGCGATCAAACAAGCACAGGCTACGGGAAAATTGATTTTTATTGACGTGCACACAAGTTGGTGCGGACCTTGTAAAGAAATGGCCAAAACAACTTTTAGTGATTCGGAAGTGGGGAATGTTTTTAATCAGCGATTCATCAATCTGAAAATTGACGCAGAACAGGATGAAGACGGACCAATGATTTCAAAAGCATACAGTGTTGGGGCATATCCGACATTGTTATTCATCAACGGAGAAGGAAAAATGGTGAAGAAGTTGGTTGGAAAACAGAGTAAAGAGAAATTGCTGGCTGCGGTTTCAACGATTAAATAATTGGCTTCGACTCCGCTCAGCCACCAGTTGTGTTGTTGCGATAATGTTAAAAAGGTGACTGAGCGGAGTCGAAGTCACCGGATTTTAATTTTCAAACAATACCCTTTATTCGTCGTTGCATACAGCGTTTTCTTTTCAAGCAAAAGCGCACAGAAATTCCCTTTCATCAAAAAGTGCCAGGTCTTTCCACCATCTATGGAATAATCGATTCCGGTAGTTCCACATGAGAACAGGATCTTTTTGTTTCCGGTTACGCAAGAACGGTAACCATTTGGAAAAACTTCAGCAGGAGACCAGGTCTTTCCACCATCCCTTGTAAAACAGGCATTTTTAGAAGCTTCCGCATTTTTCCGGTAATCTCCGCCAACGACAACACCATTTAAGGGATCCCAAAAGAACAATGAGAACGGACCGCAACCTTCACCGGTTTTCATAGGTAATTTGACGGATAAAGTTCTTTTCGACCAAAGGTCTACATAATGAAACCGTGCGGAAGTATCTCCGCCTGAAACGAAAAAGTAGCTTTCCGGGCTCCAAAATTGTGCGCAGGTTCCGCTTGCAGCATAGCACCCTTCATGGTGTTCGTTTTCAATCTTTTGACCGATTTCATTGAAAGAAATGGATTCAGTTCCTTTCTTGCGCAGAAAGAAGCTTCCGTCAACGGGATCTCCAAGGATCAACAACTCATTTTCCCAAACAGAAATATCATCCAGGAAGATTCCTTTCTCATTGAAAACAGGTGTTGCAGATTCCAGGGTGCCTTTATAAACAATTCCATTGTCGCCGGATACGATGGCATAGATTGTGTCTTTATGAAGCGCAATATCTCTGAATTCGCCGTCTTTTACGGGAGAAATAATAGTCTTGCTGCTTTTTTCTTTTTCATTAAAAGCAATCACCCCGGTTTTCGATGTACCGAATAAAAGCAGTTTTTTTGCGTAACGGACAACAATACGGGAATAGGAGCTATCTGCCGAAAAATGCAGCGTGTCAATGGAGATCACCTTTTGTGAAATCCCGCTATGGCTTAGGAGAATGAGTCCTAAAAAGAGAATTGAATTTTTCACGCTGTTCTTCTTTTAGTTTTGGAATATCGTCCGGAACGGTTCTTTTCCATCGTTTATGCGACCATAACCAGGGACCGGGTTCTTCCTGGATCCTTTTCTCCAGTAAGTGTGCATGCGTTTCCGTAATCTTTCCCCAGGGTAATGTTCTCGGTTCGTCTGTCAGGAGTTGTAATTCCACTTCATAATATCCGCGTCTGACTTTTTTCGGTAAGTAAAAAACAACTGCCTGATCATACGTATTTGCCAATTGCTCTGCTCCGAAAAGAATCCCTGTTGTTTGGTTCAGAAAAGTCATCCAGTAGCATTTTGTTGAATCTGCCGGACTTTGGTCGCTCAATACCAGGGTTGCCGTCGGAACTCCTTCCTGAAGATACGAATTAAATGTTTCCTTGACAATTTTGGCATGAATAACTTTCATTCCGAAACGGGAACGCAATGTATTGATCTTTTTATCCCAATAACCACTTGTTAAAGGCATTCCGATCCCAATTGCCTGGTGAGGGAAGTACAGGTCCTGGCCGGTAATCATCCATTCCCAATTCATGTAATGTGCAGATACCAATAAGACACTTTTGTTCTGGTCGTAAAGCTGCTCCATGAGTTCCGGGTTCTTGATCTCAAAACGTTTTCGGAGTTCTTTTTCAGAAATTCCCAGGTTTTTGACCCCTTCCAGCAGCATATCGGCAAAATAGCGATAAAAAGAACGCTTGATCTTACGGTGTTCCTTCTTTGTAAGATCGGGAAAAGAACGGGCAATATTTCCTTCTATGACTTTCTTACGATAAGGGAAGACCGTAATCAATAAGAGGAAGAACAGATCGGAAAAACGATACGTAATCCAAAGTGGAAGCTTTGAAAGAGGAAGTACGAACAAATAATAAGCGACTTTACTCATTTCTTGAATTTATTGGGCCATAGTGTTTGTAACTGTTTATGGATTTCCTGTTCACGTGCGCTGCTTCCCGCATGGAAAAATGTACGGTTTTTTAAAGAATCCGGTAAGTATTGCTGTGAAACAAAATTCCCTGGGAAGTCGTGTGCATATTGGTATTCGGCTCCGTATCCCAGGTCTTTCATCAATTTGGTCGGTGCATTTCTCAAGTGCAGGGGAACGGGAGCATTCGGGTCTTGCTTAACGGTTGCAATGGCTTCATCAATTGCCAGGTATGCTGCATTTCCTTTCGGTGAAGTTGCCAGGTAAATCGCGCATTGGGAAAGAATGATTCGTGCTTCCGGCCAGCCGATCACCTGGATTGCCTGGAAGGTATTGTTTGCCATGATCAATGCAGTCGGATTGGCTAAACCTATATCTTCTGCTGCAGAAATAAGCAGTCTTCGAGCGATGAATTTCGGATCTTCACCGCCTTCGATCATACGGGCGAGCCAATATACGGCTGCATCCGGATCACTTCCGCGGATAGACTTGATGAAAGCCGAAATGATATCGTAATGTTGTTCCCCGTCTTTATCGTAGCGCACACGCTGTTGTGCCAGTTGATTGACCAATTCATCCGTGATAACGGCAGTTTCATTCTGAGAAAAGGTGTTCACGACCATTTCCAGTAAATTCAGCATTTTACGGGCGTCACCACCTGCAACAGCAATCAGCGATTTGTATTCCCGTAATTCGATCTTCCGTTTGGAAAGCAGGACATCCTGCCTGATCGCACGATTGATCAGTTCCAGTAAATCTTCCAGCGTATGACTTTCCAGTGTATACACCTGGCAGCGTGAAAGCAAAGCCGAAATCACCTCAAACGACGGATTTTCTGTAGTCGCACCGATTAAAGTAATGGTTCCTTTTTCTACTGCTCCAAGTAGGGAATCCTGTTGTGATTTGGAGAAACGGTGGATCTCATCAATGAACAGAACAGCTCCGTTTGTCTGAAACATACCCTGGCTTTCTGCTTTTTGAATAATTTCCCGGACATCTTTCACACCGGATGAAATAGCTGAAAGTGTATAAAAAGGCCGGTTCAATTCTTTGGCAAGTAAGTTTGCCAGTGTTGTTTTTCCCACTCCGGGAGGTCCCCAAAAGATAATGGAAGGAAGTATTTTGGATTGAATGGCTTTTTTCAGTGCGCCGTTTTCCTCCAGCAAATGCCTCTGTCCGATGTATTCGGACAAATCATTGGGGCGCATACGTTCTGCTAAAGGAGCACTCATCTTTTCCTGTTAAACGTGGTAAAAAGCGTTCACACTTCGGCTTCGCTACTATCCTTAGATTTTCTTTCTCTTAATTTTGGAGAAAAGTGACTGAGCGCAGTCGAAGGCGACTTTACCTTCTTACTTCAAAGATAAGATTTTCTCTTTTAGTTGTCAGCCGGATTTACGGGATAATCAGCCATTAATTTATATTTTCCACCTAATCGAGCCAATAAATCACGCCAAAGATCATCGTCAAATGCATGGAAAACATTGAGGTCTCCCGGAGCCTTCATTACGATCCAGCTTAAATCATCAATTTCGTTTTGCAACTGTCCCGAACTCCAACCTGTGTATCCGATGAAAAAACGCAGGTTTTCGGGTGTCATCTCGTCATTCGTGATCCGTTTTTTTATTTCGGGATAATCACCGCCCAGGTATAGGTTTTTCCCGATCTGAACAGATCCGCTGATTTCTTTGTTTTGATGCATATAGAATAGTTGGTTTCGCTCCACGGGGCCTCCGAAGCCAACCGGTATTTTTGCCTCCGGAAAATCGGTTACAACAGAGTTGATCTCAATTTCCAGTGTATTGTTCAGGATCAATCCGAAACTGCCTTCTTCGTTGTGTTCGCAAAGTAAAATAACTACACGCGAAAAATTACTGTCCATCAGGAAAGGTTCTGAAAGAAGCAAGTCGCCTTTTGTTGGATTTGGTTGTTTGTTTATTTGTAAGGGTATCAACGTAGTTTGTTTTTTCCGTAAAATACAAACATTTTTTTAGTTCAAAAAGGAAAAACAGGACTTTTGATAACTTAGTTGAGAACGATAGGTGGTTTACGGATATTGATGTTTGCATTTTGCAAAATGGATGCATTCCCTTTAATTCCGATTGTAAAGCTTTTGTTCGTTCCGATTGGTGTCCAGTTGAAAACGACATTCCAGCAGTGAATATTTCGATATAAATTAATATTGAAGTTACTGATCGTACGCTGTTCGATGTCGTACATCATGCGTGCCCCGATTTTCCAGTTGGGAGTGAGGTTGACATCGCCGTTAAGTGTTACCGTATTGGTAGGTAAATAGTGTTTGCTTCTGTAGGTAGCGGTGTCCGAATTTAAATTAAGCGCGAAAATGTGATCAACAGTCAGTTTCCATGGAATCTCAAAATAAACCAGTTGGGTTGGGTTTACAATCCATTGCTGGTATTGTGGATTCCAGACGTTGGACATTTCATTGGAGATCTTTTGCAGACGGTCCCGGCTCTTTTTCGTGGTCAGGATTAAAGTGGTTGCAAACTGCGCGGATTTTATTCGGCCGATTCCCTGTTTTGTCTTTAAGGCATACTCTTTCCTGATCAGTCCGGTGGTATCATTCCAGCCGTACCAACTGTGATTGGCCGTGATGGTGAGGTTAATAAACTCGTTCGGGTTAATCACCATGCGCATATTCAGATCGCCCCAGTTCATGGTGTCTTTGAAGATATCGTAATCCGTACTCAAAAAGAAATTATCGATCAAACGCATTTTCTTGAATCCGGTAACGGTATCCTTGGCGCTTTTTTGTTTTAGTTCAAAAGTATTGTTCAACCCGAAAACAATCCTTCCGGATGATTGAGTCAGGTATTCGGAATACAAACTTCGTTCAAACTTACTGTAACGGACTTCTGTGAACTCACCATTGACAGAATCCATATAACTTGCAATTCCCTGTTGGATTGCGGGAGCATAGTTGAAGGATATGGTTGGTGTCATGACATGGCGAAGTAACGTTTGCCGTTTCCCGATAAAACGATAGTACGAATACAAATTCGTAGTCAATGAAACGCTGGAATTGAAGGAATGACTGAATCCGCCTATTCCGACTGTATCGATCAAAACCGAGTTGTTTGTGTCAACCGGTGTTTTTACGATTGTCTGGAAGTTGTAGATCTGCTTGTATGTCGCAGAAGGTGTAATCCGGACGGTGTTTTTCAACATGCTGAAGGTAGCCTGTACGTTGAAGTTTTGCGTGAAACCGTTCCTGAAATTGTGTCCGATACTGTCAAATCGCCCATTCTTTAAATACGTGTCCTTGAAGGAAGAACGGTTTTGAAGCTCATTCGCATAGCTGATCCCAACTAGTTTATTGACCTTTTTGAATGGGAAAATCCGGTTAGTGGTCTGGAAGTTAAAAATTGGAGCCGTCAGGTCAATGATATGGGTTTGAGAGTTTTGTCTCAGGCTCAGTTTCAAATCTGCAGAGATCGGTAAAGACCCGAAGCGTTTTCCCACCCGAATATCTGAGTTCAACGTATTGTTGAAGTATTGCGGGTTGTTCTGCATATTTAAAGTCTGCTTATTGGTCGAATTGGAGTTGTAATTGACATTTGCCGTGAAGGACCAGTTCGGATTCAATTTCGGGTCCTGGTTGTGCGTCCAGCGGATGGTTGTTGTACTGAAAACCGTAGAGTCCGGGTAGCCATATCTGAAGCGGGTGTAGCCCAGATCGAAATTTCCGTTGTATTTGTAGCGGGTAGCATATTCCGAGTAATTTCTGAAACCAAAACTTCCGCGTGTATACCCGGTGGCGTACATAATAGTTTGGAAACGTTCTGAAATAGGGATGTAGTAGCCCAAATCCTGGAGTCCCATACCGTAAGCAGATATCAGTGAGTATTGAGGCATAATGAACCCGCTTTGCCGTTCTTTCTTCTTTTTTAGCGGAATCATTGCAAAGGGTAATCCAAGCGGAGTAGGGACTCCCATGACCCATAAATTGATCGGTCCGGAAACGATCCGCTTGTCCGGTACCATCACTGCGTTCGAAAGTGCAAAATGGTAATGCGGCTCTTCCAGGTTACAGGTAGTAAATTTTCCATGAACAAAATGCACGTCCTCATTCGGCTGTCGCTTTGCTTTTTCCATAGTAAGATAATATTCGTCCTGCCTGATGGCTGCTTCCTGGATATATCCTTTCTTGGTTTCAAAATTGTAACGAATGGATGCCGCTTTTAACGTATCGCCGTTATCAATAAATAAAGGTTTTCCGACTTTTCTTCCCAGCGAGTCCTCGATGTAGGTTGCCAGGACTTCATTCTTGTTGAGATCGATCAGCAGGTATTCAGCCGACATATCCACACCTTCGTAATTCAGTTTGGCCTCACCGTATAAATGAACTTGTTTCTTTTTTAAGTCCGAATAAATGGAATCCCGCGCAGAATAAGTAATGATGGATTTGAAATCGGTATCGTTGATATAGATTTTACGTGCTTTTGTACTGTCTTTTGTTCCTTCCTGACCGAAAGCAAAAGAGCAGGAAATACAAATCAGCAAGCAGAATACAGTCCTGATTGCAGTAGAAAAAATAAGGAAGAAGCCTTCTTTTGTTTTCAATGCTTGTATTAACGGTTTGCAACGCTTGTGCTAACCTTGCTCCGCCGAAGCAGCTTTGCAAAGGCTGAGAGCTTCAGCGCCGGCACAAAGCTACGAAATTACCGTGGTTTTGATTCACTCCTCAAAAAACCGATTGTCCGCAACTTGTTGTTCATATTGTTTCAGTTAAAAAAAACGCATTTATGCAAAAGCCGCGCCAGAAATAGCATTTTCCTGTTTGTAACGGTTTTTTCAACATTTCATTATAGATAAGTTTCAGTTTTGGTCTGAAGATTGCTTGGTAAAGAGCAGTACTTTTATTCTGGAATCGATATACCGCAATATGAACCGATTAGAAAATAGTTTGAAATGGATGAGGTGGGTTGCAATTGCGATCCCGTTTGTTATGCTTTTTGGTTTTCAGGGAAAGGAGCAGTCAATCCACAACAAGCAACCGGGAACGATTAAAACCATTGTCATTGATGCCGGTCACGGCGGAAAAGATCCGGGATGTCATGGTTCATCTGCGCATGAAAAGAATGTTTGCCTGGCTATGGCTTTGGAATTAGGCCGAAAAATCAAAGAAGGCTACCCGGAGATAAAAGTGGTTTTTACACGGGACAAAGATGTTTTTGTGGAATTGGATGATCGTGCAAAAATTGCAAACAAAGCAAATGCAGATCTGTTTATTTGTATCCACGCAAATTCGGCTTCTCCGACAGCTTACGGAACCGAGACTTACGTATTGGGTCTGCACAAAACCGATGCTCAGGCAAAAATTGCCGATCGTGAGAACAGTACCATTTACCTGGAAGCTGATAAAGGAGAGAAATACAAGGATTTTGATATGTCTCCGGATGCGATTATTGCGCGTCAGTTACAGTTATCTGTTTTTTTGGACCAATCAATCCTTTTCGCGGATAAATTACAGGATGAATTTAAAACCATCGGACGTTACAACCGGGGAGTGAAACAAGCCGGATTCCTGGTTCTTTATAAAACAACGATGCCAAGTGTTCTGATTGAAACCGGTTTCCTGACCAATAAAGACGAAGAAAAGTTTTTGGCAGATTCCGACGGGCAAAAAAAGATGGCGGATGCAATGTTCATTGCATTTGAGAAGTATAAGGCAGAACTGGAAGGTGTTGATTACAAAACAAGGGGTACGCAAGGAGTTACGGACAATCCGCCTGTTGAAAAAAATGACTTGAAAGATAAGGTCGTTTTCCGCATTCAGATCGAAACTTCGGAAACGAAAATTGCTGCCAACTCAAGTCGTTTTAAAAAACACGAAGTATTTGAATATCAGCAGGATAAATTGTTTAAATATACAATAGGCGAATTTATTAATGATTTCAATGCTGCCAATACTTATAAGAACGAACTGAGACAAAAAGAATTTCCAAATGCTTTTGTGGTAGCTTTTCAAAATGGAGAGCGCATTAGTTTGGAAAAAGCTATTAAATTAGCAGAAAAATAAAAGTTTTGAAGATCAAAAAAGAAGTTAAGGCAGGTCTCATTGCTATTGCTGCAATAGGTTTGCTTGTCACAGGTATTAATTTTTTGAAAGGCTATTCATTTTTTGGAGGAGATGCAAAGTATACTGCTTATTTCCCAAATGCGGGAGGTCTTAGTGCATCAACTTCGGTTTATGTAAACGGTGTAATCGTTGGAAAAGTAATTTCAGTTGATTACAATCCCCAGGGAGATTCCACTTCAAAAGTAAAAATGGTCTTTACTATCCAGGATGATGATCTCAAAATTCCAAGATCATCCGTAATCGAAACAGGATCTGTTGATCTCTTAAACAAGGGCTTACTTATTTTCATGGGAGATGATCTGTCCAAAGGATATTATACGGGGAAAGACCGGATCCAGGGACATGTTCAGTTGGATATGTTCGGACAATTGAAATCCTATGCAAACCCGGTGCTTCAAAAGGTTTCGGCTTTGGTGGTAAACGTGGATAAAACGATTACTTCCCTGAAAGGTTTCTGGGATACAACTGCTACATCCGAGATTAAAGAATCCTTGTCTGAATTGAAAATGACCTTCAAAAAACTGGGGAATATAGCCAATGATTTGGAAGGACTGGTTGCAACTGAAAAGGTGAAATTGAGCCGGATCATGAGTAACGTGGAATCGATCACAGGAAACTTAAAAGCTTCCAACGAGAAGGTTTCAAAGATCCTGGGGAATTTTGAAAAAGTGTCGGATGATCTGGTAACTGCAGATTTCAAGAAGGTAATTACCAATGCCAATGCAACGATTGAAAAATTAAATGCCACATTTGCAGCGATCGAATCAGGTAATGGAACGCTTGGGAAATTGTTGAAAGACGAGAAATTATACAACGAATTGGTACAGACCAATAAGAGCCTTCAAAACCTTGTTCAGGATTTGGAGAAACATCCTGAGAGATACATTCACTTCTCGGTGTTCGGTGCAAAAACGAAAGGGGTTCCGATTAACACAAGTGATGAGAAAAAATTACGTAACTTGTTAGATTCAATCCCAGATTAAAAACAGTTTATGATTGCTGCGATTATTTTTAGTGTATTGCTGATTGGTGGATTCGGATGGTTCGGTGTGAACATCCTGAAAATTCGCTCAAATATGTTACTGGGGAGAGACGTCAACCGAAAAGATAAACGGGGTGAACGCTGGAAAGTAATGGCCCTGGTTGCACTAGGCCAGAAGAAGATGTTCAAAAAACCGATTCCTGCGTTATTGCACCTGGGAATTTATGTGGCATTTGTGATCACTCAGGTAGAATTGATCGAGATCATTTATGACGGGATCACCGGTTCTCATCGTGCTTTTATGGCTTCATTGGGTGGATTTTACACCTTAGTAATCTCGATCATTGAAGTGCTTTCAGTTGCTGCATTGATTGCAACGATTGCTTTTCTTTCACGAAGAAATATTTTAAAGCTTGCCCGTTTTCAGAAGCCTGAAATGAAGGGATTCCCGACATTTGATGCGAACCTGATCCTGTGCATGGAGTTGATTTTGGTTTGCTGTATCTTTACCATGAATGGGGCAGATGAGGCTTTGTATCTTCGCGGTGCATCACATGCCTCTCATGAAGCAGGTTCTTTCGGTTTTGCAATTTCTTCCTGGGTCGGGCCACACATTTTTGGAGGATTCAGTACAGAAACATTGCATATTTTGGAACGAATAGGCTGGTGGGGACACTGGATTATGGTCCTTGCATTCCTGAATTACCTGCCATACTCAAAACACTTCCATATTTTATTGGCATTCCCGAATACCTGGTATTCCAACCTGGAGAAAAAAGGGAAGTTTACCAACATGGAAGCTGTTACCAACGAGGTGAAATTAATGCTCGATCCTACTGCTGATCCTTTTGCAGCTCCTGCTCCTGAAGGTGCTCCGCAACGTTTCGGGGCAAAAGATATTACTGATTTGACCTGGAAGAACCTGATGGACGCTTACACTTGTACAGAGTGTGGTCGTTGTACGGCAGCTTGTCCGGCAAACATTACCGGGAAGAAGCTGTCTCCGCGCAAGATCATGATGGATACACGTGATCGTATGGTGGAACTGGCCGATGGGAAGCGCAAGAACGGAAAGGATTACGAAGATGGAAAATCACTTTTGGGTGATTACATCACGGAAGAAGAAATTTGGGCATGTACTTCCTGCAACGCATGCGTTGAAGCATGTCCGGTAAATATTGACCCGCTGGGAATTATTGTGGACCTGAGAAGGTATTTGGTAATGGAAGAATCCAAAATGCCAACTGAGTTGACAGGAATGTTGACAAATATAGAAAACAACGGAGCTCCATGGCAGTTCTCTCCTGCAGACAGAGGAAACTGGATTCACGAAGCATAAGGTCACAATCCGATAAAAAAGGATGAAAAAAGAAGAAGGATTAATTGAAAAAATTGAGAACGGGGCGCATGTTTCTCCTGTTTTACCGGAACATATCAAAAATTATCTGATTGATATTGATGGAACAATTTGCGATGATATTCCGAATGAGGAGCCGGAGCGAATGGAATTTGCAGCGGTTTATCCGGATGCATTGGAAACGGTAAATCAATGGTTCGACGAAGGCCATATCATTACATTTTTTACTTCCAGGCTGGAAGAACACCGTGAGGTGACTGAAAAATGGCTGGAAAAGCACGGATTTAATTATCACGGAATGATGATGGGAAAACCAAGGGGAGGAAACTACCACTGGATTGATAATCACATCGTTCGGGCAACGCGATTTGAAGGGAAATTTACTAATTTGGTTGAGGTTCAGGCGAACATTCAAGTTTTTGAAAAATAAATTATGAGCACGTTACACGTACCAACAATGGCCGAAATGATGGCGCAGGGACAAACCCCGGATATTTTGTTTTGGGTGGGTTGTTCAGGTAGTTTTGATGACAGAGCTAAGAAAATCACGAAAGCGGTGGTTCGCATTTTGAACGAATGCAAAGTAAATTTTGCAGTTTTGGGTGCAGAAGAATCATGTACCGGAGATCCGGCAAAACGTGCAGGAAACGAATTTACATTCCAAATGCAGGCCATGATGAATATCCAGGTGTTGGATGGATATGAAATCAAAAAGATTGTGACTGCTTGCCCGCATTGCTTCAATACCTTAAAGAATGAATACCCTGAACTGGGTGGAAAATATGAAGTTATTCATCACACGCAATTGATCCAGGAATTGATCAATTCAGGGAAGTTGTCTTTGAAAGGAGGCGGTGTATTCAAAGGAAAGAAAATTACTTTCCATGATCCGTGTTACCTTGGAAGAGCAAACGATGTGTATGAAGCACCGCGTGTTCTGATCGAAAAACTGGATGCGGAACTGGTGGAAATGAAGCGTTGCAAAACAAATGGTTTATGTTGTGGTGCAGGCGGGGCCCAAATGTTCAAGGAAGCTGAAAAAGGAAACAAGGAAGTAAACGTTGAACGTACAGAAGACGCTCTGGAAACACAAGCTTCTATTATTGCAACCGGTTGTCCTTTCTGTAATACCATGATGACGGATGGAGTGAAGAACTTCAACAAGGAAAATGAGATCCAGGTATTGGACGTGGCAGAGTTGATTGCAAACGCAGCTGAATTATGATTCCCTTTGACCAATTAGAAGATAAAACAAAGGTTTGGTCCTATCAGGCAGACCGCTTGCTGACAGATACCGAAGTGCAGTGGATTAATGAACAACTGGATCCTTTCCTGGAAGAATGGGCCGCACATGGCACAAAGCTCAAGGCTTACGGAGAAGTGGTAAATCATGCTCATTTAATTTTGGCTGTCGACGAAAGTGACCACAATGCATCGGGATGTTCCATTGATACCTCTGTTCGTTTCATCAAACAGTTGGAAAAAGAATTACATCTGTCATTTTTCAATCGTTTAAAAATGCTGACCTTATCAAACGGTCAGTTTGCATATGTGAATTATGCTGATTTGTCCGGTTTACCGGATGAAACAATTGTTTTTAATAATACTGTAAGTACAATCGGTGAATTCAAAAACAACTGGAAGCTTCCAATAAAAAATTTCATTTCGAATCAATAAAGTTTAAAATCAAACAGACTGATTTTAATCATTTTTCACCCCTGGTTTTTGTTCAAACTTTGTCAAAAAAAGGGGAATGGATTGGAAACGAAAATCAGAAGCTGAGATCAAACAATTGGTTTTTGGTGCTTTAAGAAGCAATGTTAATTACCGCAATGGCTTTATTATAGGAATTCCGGGTACTCATCTGGATTCGAAAGTGTTTTCTGAAGAAATGAGTTTCGTTCGGGAAGCACCTTATCTTTCTACATTGGTTCAAAATCCAAACCATATCGGTTGTCATACATTGGGCGATTCGGAATCGTATTTTGAAGGAACACAGGGCCTTGAGCGCGAAGTTATCCGTATTTGTTCCGAAAATATTTTATGTGCCGACCCGGAAACTGTAGATGGTTACGTCGCAACCGGAGGAACGGAGGCTAATCTGCAAGCTATATGGATCTATCGAAATTATTTCATGGAAGTTTTTCAGGCTACTTTATCTGAGATCGCAATTGTTTGCAGTGAAGACAGTCATTACAGCATGCAGAAAGCTGGGAATATATTCCAGGTTCAGTGTGTTTTGTTATCGGTAGAAAAAGAATCCCGTAAGATCGATTTACCTGCCGCCGAAAGAAAATTAGCCGGATTAAAAGAAAATGGGATAAAATACATCATCGTTGTAAATAATATGATGACTACCATGTTCGGTTCGATTGATGATGTGGATGTATACGTTGATTTAATGAATATGTATGGATTTCAATTCCAGATCCATGTAGATGCTGCTTATGGTGGTTTTTATGCTCCTCTTATTGATGAAACGAACCGGATTAATTTCAGGCACCCAAAGATTAATTCATTCACAATGGATGCCCATAAAATGCTTCAGGCACCTTATGGAACGGGGATTTTTCTCATCCGAAAAGACTGGATGAAATATGCTCAAACAGATTCTGCATCATATGTTATTGGAGCGGATTGCACAATTTCCGGAAGTCGTTCGGGGGCCAATGCAATAGCGATTTGGATGATCTTTGCTGCGTACGGAAGACATGAATGGTTTGAAAAATGTACCACTCTGGAGAGACGAACATCCTGGCTGGCAAAAGAATTGAGTAAGCGTGGCATTCAATTTTACCGTTCTCCCTTGTCGAATATTATTACACTGCATGCAAATCAAATTCCTGCTGATTTAATACTTCAATTCGGATTGGTGCCTGACGATCACAGGAATCCTTCCTGGCTGAAAATTGTTGTAATGGACCACGTTACCATAGAAAAACTGGAAACTTTCCTGGAAGAACTGGATGTGAGTTTGCCACTGAATAAACACTTTTGAGTATTCTGGCTCTGGGTTTTTTAATAGAATTGATAAATAAGATTTTAAATTGCGAATTGCGTCCGTCAGCTGACGGAGCGAATTGCGAATATTGAAACTTTAGCGAACAAGGCGACTGAGCGTTGAAAATCCTGACCGAAGCGTCTGGATAGTCGAAGTCAACTCTTTGAACATTTTTTATTAGGAATTAGGTCCCGATAGCTATCGGGATTTCGCCATGTGTTCTCGATATATTTTGCTTCAGTCAATTCGAGTTCCGGATGGAATCCGGAGTATCGAGAATAGGAGCAAAATTACTCGAACTGACAAGGCGAAAGTATCAAGAACGATTGGTGGAATTACTCTACAAACTTTTCTTTTCAGTTTCTTCCTTCGCTTTTTTCTCAGCAGCTTCGCGTGCTTCTTTTTTCTTGCTCACGTTTAAACGAATCCCGCCAACAATTTTAAGGTTGTAATAAGTTTGCTTGTAGCTGAAATCATTGAATGCAATGGATTTATTATCGAAATCACTCACGAACATGATGAAGTATTTGGGTTTATTGATCCCGCCAATAATTTTGAAATCCACGCGTGGTGCAAGTCCCAGGAAACTCCGGGTTGTACCGCTGAAGGTATAAATCTTAGACTGCAGTACCAATCCCAAACCTCCCATAATCCCGAATTGAAAGATCCGCCACCTGCGCACATAGGCATAACCGGGAACAACTCCCACATCAAAAGCAGCAATTACGTTTGCAGAAGTTTTACTTTCGGAAGTGTCTTGTAATTCGACCGGTAGAATAGACTGGGCTGAAGAAATACCGTAATAATTTGTTGTGTATTTTAAATAGAATGTTCTGACATCTCTATGGTAAGAAGCTGTTTTTCCCCTGAAAGCAGCCATTTTGAAATCATTCTTGAAGAATTGCCATGCATTGATGGAAAAACTGGCCGCATTGATATCCTCCCGGATCAGGTTTGGTTCATCCGGACTGATTGTGTCGTTCCAGCGGTCCGCATTTTTCATCGCATATCCCTGGTACAAATGCCAGTCGACATCAAAATACATATTCTTGAAGCTGAAGTCGAAACCCAGGTCGTAGTATTTCGTTTTCCCGAATTTATTCTTGGAACGGACCGAATTCGGTAAAGTGATCCCGAATCGTAAAGACATCCATTTGTAGGAAAAACCAAAGCCAAGTACCGGGTTGAAGTTATTGCGGAATTTCACCCGTTTAATTTCATCCGAAAAAGGATATGAAATGGACATCGGTGCGGTACTCCAACCAAAATCCGAGTAGAGAACGAGCCTGTTTTTGTATTTCTGATACGGTAATAAACTATCTGCATCCTGACTTTGAGCGCAAAATGCAAATACACTTAAAAACGATATGAGAAACCAAATTTTACTCATTGATCCCTTGTATAGAACACAAAAATGCGAATTCTTTTGCAACTTCCAGTCGTTCAGTTGACCTGCCTGAACCTCCGCCATGTCCTGCACTCATGGTACAATCGAACAGGATCGGAGCAGTCCCCGTGTGGTGTTTTCTCAGTTTTGCCACCCATTTCAGAGGTTCCCAATATTGAACCTGTGAGTCGTGATAACCTGTTGTGATCAGCATCGCCGGGTAATCCGTTTTTCTAATGTGATCATATGGAGAATAACTCAACATATACCAATACGCATCTTCTTCGTTCGGGTTTCCCCATTCTTCGTATTCGCCTACGGTTAGAGGAATACTTTCATCAAGCATGGTAGAAACAACATCGACAAATGGAACCTGGGCAATCACTCCTTTAAAAAGATATGGTGCCATATTGGTTACAGCTCCCATCAGCAAACCGCCGGCACTTCCACCTTGTGCATAAATGGAATTCGGATCACAATATCCCTTCAATGCCATCCATTCAGCAGCGTTGATGAAATCTGTAAATGTATTTCGTTTGTGATTTAACTTACCATCCCGGTACCAGTTTTCACCCAGGAATTTTCCTCCGCGTATGTGAGCTATCGCAAAAACAAAACCTCTGTCCAATAAACTGATGCGCGTTGCTGAAAATGCTGCTGGAATAGTCACACCGTAACTTCCGTAACCATAGAGTAGAAGTGGTGCTTTTTTCAAATCAATTCCCTTTTTATAGACAATGGAAATCGGGATTTTCTGCCCATCGTTTGCAGTAGCCCAAACCCGCTCCGAAACATAGTTTTCCGAATGGAAATTTTTATCGATCAATGTTTTCTGGAAAAATAATTGGGAAGTTTTGTCGTCGACATGGTATTTATAGATTGTACTTGGACTGGTCAAAGAAGTGTAATGGTAATTCACCACTTTGGATTCGTAATTCTCATTAAAGCTGAAATTCAGTTCGTACACTTCTTCCGGCATGGAGATTTTGGAGAAATCCGTTGCGTTGAGTTTCCCGACTGAGATCTCGGTCCTTCCCATTTTTCGGGATTGAACCGCAAGAAAGGTTTTAAAAACTTCTACTTCATCCAAATAGATGGCTTCATCGTGTGCAATCAATACTTCACAACTTTCAACAGAAACCGGAACGGATTTGGAAAATACCAGTTTCCTGTTCGGACTGTTTTGATTGGTCAAAATGTAAAAACCCGTTTCGTGGTGGTGAACTTCATACAAATGGTCTTTTTCCCGTTTCAGGAAACAACGGGCTTTTTCCGCAGGTTTATCGGCTTCGATCATCCAGGTTTCCGAACTGGTGCTGCTCACGGAATGGATCAGGATGAATTTTTTGTCCAGTGTCTTTGTGATGTATACATAAAAACGTTCATCCTTTTCTTCGTAAATCAATTCATCCTTTGAATTACTTGTTCCCAGGACATGTTTGTAGATCTGAAATTCACGTAAAGTGGTCGGATCTTTCTTCACATAGAAAACCGTCCGGTTGTCATTTGCCCATAAAATACTGCCGTCAGTTCCCGGAATTTGTTCTTTCAGGATTTTCCCGGTTTTATTTTCCCGGAATGAGATAGTGTAATTCCGCCGGCCGACCTTGTCTTGTGAAAAAGCGAGTAATTCATTATTCGGAGAAACGGAAAAATCACCCAATGAATAATATTCGTGACCCTTTGCCAGTTCGTTTTCATCAAAGTATACCGATTCTTTTTTTCCTTCAATCAGGATCAATTGCCTGTAATCCTTATCCTTAATTTGCCTCCATTGAAAAGTTTTTCCCTGGATCTCAAAAGGTGCGCTGGTTTCCTCCGGATTGATCCGCTGATCGAATTCGGTTAGAAAAGTATTGATCAGGGGTTGCTTTTGATCAAAGAATGCTTTTGAATACGTGTTTTCTTCGGCAATATAGTCCAATACCGGTTTTGAGTCACGCTCATTCATCCAGAAATACGGATCAATCCACACGTGGTTGTGCTTAGTAAGCTCTTGGGGTATTTCTTTTGCGATTGGAAACTGCGACTGATTTTGTGAATTCACGATAAATGGAGTAAATGAGAACAATGAAAGTAATCGGAGAAAATTCTTCATAGTTACAAATTTAAGAGAACTCTTTTAAGAATTGTGGGGTGATTTCGGGAGTTTATTAACTTTGTTTTATGAAAAAAGTATACAAGTTTCTTCTGAATAAATTGCCAAGGCCGCTTTTAATACGTTTAAGCTATATTTTTAAGTTCTTCGCACCGGTAATTTACCAGGGAAATAAGGTGGAATGCCCGGTATGTGAACGAAAATTCAGAAAGTTTCTTTCGTATGGATCTGAGGTTTCCCATCGGGAGAATGTATTGTGTCCCTACGATTTAACCTTGGAAAGACACCGTCTGATGTGGCTTTATTTAAAAAGAGAAAGTAACTTTTTTACTGCTGACAAACTGAAGGTGCTTCACATTGCACCGGAACAATGCTTTCATAAGAAATTTAAAAACCAAAAGAACCTGGATTATTTGACAGGAGATTTGGTTTCACCTATCGCTGATCTGCATTTTGATCTGCACAAAATACCGTTGGAAGACAATCGTTTTGATGTTGTTTTTTGTAATCACGTAATGGAACATGTAGACGATGCGTTGCAGTGTATGAAAGAATTATACCGTGTTATGGCTCCGGGAGCATGGGGGATTATGCAGGTTCCGCAAGACATGAACCGGGAAGAAACCTATGAGGACTGGAGTATCACATCTCCCGAAGAGCGTGAGAAACATTTCTGGCAAAAAGACCACGTGCGTTTGTTCGGAAAAGATTATCCGCAATGGTTGGAAAAAGCAGGTTTTGAAGTAGAGATTGCTTTTGCGGATCATCCGATTTCAGATGAAGAGATTGAGCGATTCCGTTTGGCGAAAACTGAAATACTTTATATCGTCAGAAAAAAATAAGAAAAAGCGTTGCTTTTGAAGACGAAATTACGATCCGTCAGCTGACGGATTAGTGCGGAAATAATTTGGGAAAAGCGTAGCTTTTGATAGAGTCCCGGATATCCGGGATTAGTGCAGCTTTTGCTTTTGAAGACGAAAAAATGTTTGATAAAACATCGTTTTTGAGGCAGATTCCCCTTTTCATAGTAACTTAGGAGCTAAGGTGTTATGAAACTCAATAAACAGTTGTTATTTCTGTCTTTGCTGATTTTAATGATCGGGTGGAGATGTTCCGGGCCGGAAACAAAATCCGGACTGATGAGAATTCCCTTTCCGCAAGACAATCCGATTACAAGTGAGAAAATTGCCTTCGGAAAACGCTTATTCTTTGATAAGCGCTTGTCCCGTAATAATGAAATTTCCTGCGCCAGTTGTCACAAACCACACAAAGCATTTACCGACGGCCTGGCAAAAAGTCGTGGAGTGAACGGATCCGTTGCCATGCGGAATGCTCCAAGCCTTTTCAATAGTGCGTTTTTCAAAAGCTATATGTACGACGGGGAAGTAAAAACCCTGGAAGAGCAGATACTCGTGCCAATCCAGGATCACCTGGAAATGGGAAGTTCGATGAAAGAGGTTCTGCATAAATTGTCAAAAGATCCCAATTACAGGCGTCTTGCCAAATCACTTTTCAACCGGGAATTGGATGCTTATGTAATCACACGGGCGATCAGTACTTATGAACGGTCTTTAATCAGCCGAAATAGTAGGTTTGACCGGTATAGAGCAGGAGAGCAGGCAGCTTTGAATGCGGATGAAAAAGCAGGCTGGCTTCTGTTTTCCCGTAAACTTTACTGTACCAAATGTCATTCCGGACCTGATTTCACGAATTATGCCGTAGTAAGTAACGGACTTTACAATGATTACGGAACAGACCAGGGAAGATACCGGATTAATGGTTTGGAAGAGGAGAAAGGAGCTTTCAAGGTTCCGGGTCTGCGCAACGTATCGTTAACGGCACCGTATATGCATGATGGCAGTCTTCGAACACTAAAAGAGGTGATTAAGCATTATGCGAAGGGTGGTGTATCATTTTCCAATAAATCCGGTATAATAAAACCATTTGTATTAAATGAATTGGAAATCAGTCAATTGGAATCGTTTTTAAGAACATTGACTGACACATCTATGGTTGACTAATTTAAAATTCTACTTAATTGATAGGATTAATTGGCTTATTCGTCGAAAAACTGTTAAAAAAGCCGTTGCATTTTCCGGATTTGATAATAAATTGAAAAATATCCCGTTATATTAGTTATACCCAAAGCAAAAATTATGCAAACCCAAAATCCAAATATACCATGGCAATTAATGTCTATTTCCACCAGTCACCGGAACTTCTCCAGGAGGAGCAAGTATGGGTGATGCAGGCAAAGGAGGATCCGGCAAGATTCGAACCTTTGTACCGCAAGTATTATGATGCAATACTTCGCTATTTGAAACAACGCATGGAAGACCCGGAGCAAGCCCACGATGTTGCTTCACAAGTCTTTATCAAAGCGATTAAAAATCTATCGAAGTATGAAGACCGGGGAGTACCTTTCGGTTCCTGGCTATATCGAATAGCCAAAAGCGAATTGTATCAATCCTATCGGGAAATGCAATCGAACAGAACCGTTTCTATGGAGCATGTTCAGATTCCAATTTTCGATACCTTGTTTTTTGATAATCAAGAATTTGAACACAATCAATCATTGCTTTTATCGGCAATGCAAAAGTTAAAAGAAGAACAGTTGAAATTGATTGAAATGCGATTTTTTGAACAACTGAGTTTCAAAGAAATCGGTGAATCAATCGGTATTACTGAAAACAATGCGAAGGTGAAAACCTTCAGAGCATTGGAGAAATTAAGAGAGCATTTCTTAGGAAGATATGCCGCTTAAAAAAAGAGAAGGCCTTTCAATCCGTTGAGAGGCCTTTTTTCATTGAGAAATCAATAAGAGGACTTACCTGATTCCACAGCAATTTCGTGAAAAAATTACTTTTTTTTTGGAAACTGTTGTTAAAAGTTTTAACTTATTGATATGAAAGCCATTGTGATACTGATTATTCGAATGAGTTGCATGACTCTTGCTATATTGGCCCCGATCATCTCTTATGGACAATTTTTGAATACGCAGCAAAATTGGGCAGAGAATAAACACGAACTTTCATTGGGATTGGGTGTAACCGGATTTTTAGGAGATCTGGGAGGCGCAGATCAGGTTGTTGCCGATTACAGTGTGAAAGACATCGATATCAACTCCTCACACATTGGAGGTTCATTATCGTACAGATATCGCTTTCATCGTAATTTTGCAACTTCCACCATGGTTAATATGGGAATGTTGCGCGGCAGTGATGCACAAACAAAGGAACCTATCCGCAATATGCGAAATTTGAGTTTTCAGTCGTTCTTTGCCATGTTAAGTCAGCGCTTTGAAATTATTCTACTGGCTAATGAGCGGGTCGGACGCAGATCGGGAAGTGTAGATCATAATGAACAATTGTATTTGATCGGGGGGATCGGTGCAATGTATTTCAATCCGAAAACAAAGTATCAGGGCAATTGGGTTACACTGTATGATAAACACACAGAAGGACAAGGACTTACGGGCGGACCCGCGGAATATAAACGGATTACCGCTACTGTTCCGTTAGGAATAGGTTTCAGAGTGGGAGTCAGCCGTTTATGGAGAATTGGCCTGGAAGTAACATACGTAAAGACATTCTCCGATTACATTGATGATGTGAGTGGTGAATATTACGATCCTGCAGTTATCGGAGCAAGCTACGGACCGAATGCTGCGTATTTATCAAATCCTTCCGCTACTCCTGAAGCATTTAATCCGGGGAGTCAGCGAGGGGGTAAGTACAATGATGCGTTCTTTTATGCCAATATCATGATCACACGAAATATTACCTATAAATCGTTTTCAAGAATTCATTGAACCTTTCCGAAGATTAAACTGAGATCAAAAAATGTTTAATGAAATCCGATCTGATAAAAGTTGACTATACATTTAGTAACTCTTTTTTTGCATGTTTTTTGGATTTGTGAAAAAATCATTCAATAAAACCGGTTACTTGTTCATTAACAATGACATTTTAAAAAAAAGCAACAAAATTTTTAGGTGGCTGTGATATAAATATCTTAATTTAGCGGTCATGGAATCTACTACAACATAAATTTTTAGAATGAAGTACATAACTCTAACTATTTTATCTATAGTTTCAACAATTTCACTTGCGCAAAGTTCAAATTTCAATACACAACGAAATTGGGCAATGAACAAGAAGGAAATTTCTATCGGTCTGGGTGCAACTAGTTTCTTGGGAGACTTGGGGGGCGCGAATCAAATTGGTACGGATTACAGTTTGAAAGACATTGATTTCAATTCGACTCACTTTGGAGGTTCTTTATCATACAGATATCGCTTTCACCCTTATTATGCAACATCAACAATGGTTAACCTTGGAATGTTGCGTGGTAATGATGCATTGACTGCGGAACCAATCCGTAATATGCGGAACCTGAGTTTCCGTTCGTTTTTCGTGATGTTGAGTCAGCGTTTTGAGATTATTGTTTTGGCAAATGAGAAAATCGGCCGTAGATACAATATCCCTGGACTAAGAGGATTCACTGACCACAATGAGCAATTGTATTTAATCGCAGGAATCGGAGCGATGTTTTACAATCCAAAAGCATTATACCAGGGTGGTTGGGTTAATTTGCAATCAATGCACACCGAAGGACAAGGTCTTCCGGGAGGGCCTGCTGAATACAAACGAATCACAGCAACGGTTCCACTTGGAATTGGATTCAGAATGGGAATTAACCGTATGTGGAGAATTGGTATGGAAGCATGTTATGTGAAAACATTCTCCGATTACATTGATGATGTACACGGTGTATATTACGATCCTGCAATTATTGGTGCATCTTATGGACCGCAGGCAGCATATTTGTCCAATCCGTCGAATACACCTTCAGCATTTAATCCTGGAAGTCAAAGAGGTGATAAGCAGAAAGATGCTTTCCTTTATGTCAATCTTATGATTACCAGAAACATTACATACAAGTCCTCTTCCAGAAGCGGACCGATGAAGTTTGGAAAACGTCATTACAGAGCGAAGTTCTAAACTAAGTTTTAAAATTATTTTTAACAAAACGAGTTTGTCTATTGATAAGCTCGTTTTGTGTTTTTACCTTTGGTACAAATTAATCGAATGTACCCTTTATTGAGATGGTTGCTTTTTAAGTTTGACCCCGAAAAAGTTCACTATTTTACCTTTAGATTACTAGGATTTTGGCTTAAAGTCCCCTTTGTAAAGCCAATCTGGAAATCCATTTATTGTGTAAAAAACCCGTTACTGGAAACAACAGTTGCCGGGATTACCTTTCCGAACCCGGTTGGATTGGCTGCCGGTTTTGATAAGAATGCTTTAAGAATTAATGAACTTGCTGCTTGTGGTTTTGGTTTCATAGAGATCGGAACTGTCACACCGGTTGGTCAGGAGGGAAACCCAAAGCCCCGCTTATTCCGTTTATTGGAAGACCAGGCGATTATTAACCGTATGGGATTTAATAATGATGGCGCAGAAGCAATTGTGGAACGGCTGAAAAAATTAAATCCTGCCTGCATCATTGGTGGAAATATCGGAAAGAATAAAGTCACCCCGAACGAAGAAGCTACTTCCGACTATTTAAAGTGCTATCATGCACTGGAGCAATATGTGGATTACTTCGTAGTCAATGTATCTTCTCCCAATACACCTAATTTGCGTGAATTACAGGATAAGGAACCTTTGACAAAGTTGTTGCAGACATTGATGGACGAGCGGAGTAAAATAGCTTCTTCGAAACCAATCTTTTTAAAGATCGCTCCGGACTTAACTGATTCCCAATTAGATGACATTGTAGACATTGTTAATGAAACAAAAATTGCAGGAGTAATTGCTACGAACACCACTATCGAACGTGGAAATTTAGTAACTTCAAGCAGCAAAATCGAATCAATCGGTGCCGGAGGAGTTTCCGGAAAACCGTTAACCAAAAGAGCTACTGCTGTGATTAGTTATTTATTTCAAAAGTCGAATGGGTCTTTTCCGATCATTGGAGTGGGAGGAATCTATTCAGGAGAAGATGCAATCGAAAAATTGTTGGCCGGGGCAAGCCTGGTTCAGATTTATTCCGGTTTTATATATGAAGGACCTGCCTTGGTGAAGCGCATCAATAAAGCGGTTTTGAAAAAAAGAAAGGAAATTGCTCATGGATAATCGTGTTTTTATTACAGAGTGTCCAAGAGATGCTATGCAAGGGATCAAGGAATGGATCGAGACAAAAGACAAAATTGATTATTTAAACTATCTTTTGAAATGCGGTTTTGATACCCTGGATTTCGGAAGTTTTGTTTCTCCCAAAGCAACACCTCAAATGAGGGATACAGCGTCTGTTTTGGAAGGATTGGATGAGAGTGAAACCAAATTGCTGGCAGTCATCCCAAATGAAAGAGGAGCGGAAGATGCAGCTAAGTTTGAGCGGATCCATTTTTTAGCATATCCTTTCAGTATTTCGGAAACATTCCAATTGAGAAATACGAATGCTACGATTGAAGAATCTTTGAGAAGGGTAGAAGCAATCGCCAATATCTGTCATAAAGAAAATAAAGAATTGATGCTTTATCTTTCAATGGGATTTGGAAATCCATACGGGGACGCCTGGTCACCTGACTTGATTGTAACCTGGGCAGAACGACTGACACAATTGTTTGAGGTTTCCCGTCTTTCATTGGCTGATACCATCGGTGCTGCAACTCCTGAGCTGGTAAATCAGGTGTTTTCAACCGTTTCAGCGGAATTTTCCCATATTCAAATCAGTGCACACCTACATACTTTACCTGAGAATGCGGTGAAACTAACAGAAGCTGCTTACGCGGGTGGATGCCGTTCTTTTGAAGGAGCAATTAAAGGTTATGGAGGTTGTCCGATGGCGAAAGATGATCTGACCGGGAATATGCCTACGGAACTTATGTTGGATTGGTTTAAAGAAAAGGGAATTGAAACAGGTGTCGATCCTGTTCGTTTTTCAGAAGCATTTGTAACTTCAGCTAAAGTCTTTCATTAATTAGTAAACGTTGTTATGAGATTCAGCTATTTGTTTGTTCTTCCTGTTTTATTCCTGGCATTTTCCTGTGATGACAAAGCAGATGATGAAATTACCATTGAAAAAAGACATTCTGAAGGGAAAAAAGAGGTTGATAAAACAATCAGTACAGACTTTAATTCAAATGTATTTTCTTCTAAAGTAGAAGCAGAATTATTAAAAGAATTGCATCTGTGTGATCCAAAGGCAACTTCCGATGATGATCCGGAGCACCCGACCTGCAGCCCGAAATATTTCCGCTTCTTTAAACTGAACAAGCAAACTCCTTTAAAAGACGGTTTCAAATTATTGATCAAAGCCGGGGTGAATGGTTTTCCTTTGAGAAGGTTATTGATCTTTGAAAGAGATGGAGATGTGTTGGTAAAATTGAACGGATTCAACGGGAATTTGATCGAAGAACGCCCTTCTGCTTCAGGTTATAATGATTTGGTAATCCGGTTCCCGGATAATATCAATGAGAACATTACTTATTACAATTGCTTGTTTAAGTGGAAAGACGGCAAGTACGAGTATGTAAACTGTGAAGTGATCGATGAAGATGTTCCAAGAAGAATAAAAGCAGAATTTATTGATTCCATGGGAGTTGAGATCAAAAAAATCCTGGATCGGAACGAGATGATCTTTTAATTCAGTCCAGATAGTTATCAGGATGAAAATGTAAAAATGAAAAGTAAAAGGTCACTTCGACTACGCTCAGTGTCCTTTTAAAAGAATTATCCGGTGACTGAGCGTAGTCGAAGGCACATTTAATTCTCAATTTTCAATTAATAGGATAGGGTGAAAGCAAACTTCGTATTTCTATTGCTGCTTTTAGTGCTTGGTGCTTGTGGAGATACAAGTATTCAACCGATAGATCATTACATTTTAGTTCATGATAACTCTTCAAAAGTTTGGCTGGTAGATAAACAACTGGATGGAGATAAAGATTACACACCACTTCAAATTGAATACAAAGAAATCATTGTTTTCCACGAATCGCGGAATGCGTATTTCCATACGTTAAAGACTTTAGGAACGAAGCCGGGAATCAAGCGATCTTATTGGCTCGATGAGTCCAAAAAAGAATTTGGGTTCGTGGGGACCAGGAAAAACCTGGTATTTGAAATCGTTACATTATCCCGCAGACGTATTGTTCTAAAACCTAAAAACAATTCTTACAAGTACACCATTGTGCTGATTCCTTTTCCTGAATATTAAATTTGGGCGTTTGAGATGTTAATTTGAGTTACTGGTTTAACCTTGTCTTTCAGGCATTATTTTTATATTTGCCTGTAACTCAACCTTATGAAAAAACGAGTATATTTTCTATTCTTATTCCTTGGTTTGTTTGCTGTTTCCTGCGGTTCTAATGAAGAATGCACCGATTGCGAGCTTGAAAACAAGAAAGACACTGTAACGAAAGTTGATAATTTGGAAACGGCTTTGAAAGATACCGTGACTGAAAAAAAATCAGTTGCTCTGGAAAACAAAGAAAATCATGAGAAGATTGTTAAAAAGTATGGAGAACAATGGGATTTCTGTACATGCGTTGTCGCGAACGATTCAATCAACGATGCTTTTGAAAAGGGTAAAATGACCCCCAAACAAGAAGAGAAACTCATGGCCAGATGGGAGTATGTTGACAATAAATGTAAAGAATTACTGACAACTCCGAATACAACTCCGGAAGAGCGTGAGAAGCACGATAGGAAGGTAATGAAATGCCTGAAACAGAATGGATTGAAGAAGTAATAATAAGATATAAATGGAAACAAGTAGGGGCGCGATTAATCGCGCCCCTACTTGTTTGGAATAAATTTTCAGCGCTTATTGCAATTTAATTGCATTTATTTTATTTTTGTTCCATGAGTAAATCAGTGATGCGGATAATTTCTTCCATTTTGCTGATCGGTTTCCTGGGATTCCTGGTACCGATAAATAATTGGCATGCCCTTGCTCATGATCATACAACAAAACACCTAACGGATCATTCGGATGATTTGACCTTTAAACAAGGTATTGAAAAATGTGGATTGTGTGATTTGCAGCTTCCGCTTCTTTTCCACGAAGTGAGCAATGTGCAAATCCAATTGATTTCTTCATTCGATTTCCTTTTCATCGATTATACCTGCAGTGAATTACCGGTAAAAGACACACATTTATCTCTTCGTGGCCCGCCGGTGAGTGATTTAATCTAAGAGTCAGTCTGGATACTGATAAACTTTCAGATTTTCATCATATCATTCAATTTTCATGAAATTTTATTTATTAGGAGTATTCATTTACTTCTCTCTATTGGTGTATTCACAACCTTGTGATTACTCCATCAGCGGTGAGGTGCGTGATATTCATACAAATCAATTGATCCCGTTTGCGAAAGTATCAATTCAAACGAATGCTACGCAAACAGATTCGGCGGGGATCTTCCATTTTACAAATTTATGTGCCGGGCGCATGAAATTGCGCTGTATTCCACATTTTGGCTGTGAACCGATGGATCTTGAGATTACCGTCCCTGTAACCGGTAGAATCATTTTTAAGGTAGAAACACACCAGGTTGAACTGGATGAATTACTGATTGAAGCGTATCGTTTTCCAAGAGAATCCCAGGAAACGATGACATTAAAAACAAATGATCTTACACGGATAAAGGGAAACACATTAGGGGAGCAATTAATCCGGTTTCCTGGAGTGACGAGTTTAAGTACGGGATCTTCTATTGTGAAGCCGGTTATAAACGGAATGCATAGCAATCGCCTGGTGGTGGTAAATAATGGAATTCGCCAGGAAGGCCAGCAGTGGGGAAGCGAACATGCGCCGGAAATCGATCCGAATCTGGCGGGAAATTTAACAGTCATTCAGGGGGCTTCTGGTTTACAATATGGAACTGATGCAATCGGAGGAGTTGTTTTGGTTTCCCCGGACGAATTGCGTTATCATAAGAACACTGCCGGCTGGGTAAAACTGAATGGGAACAGCAACGGTCGTGGCGGCGGAATTTCCGGATTAATAGCCGGTTCATTTACAAAATCAGGGAAATGGGCATATCGTGTTCATGGAACGGGGAGGATTAACGGAACTCAGAAAGCACCAGATTACTGGATTAAGAATACCGCTTCCAATGAATACAGCTACAGTGCAGCACTGGGGTATAAAGGAGAAAAATTTGAAGCAGACCTTTTTTATACGAAGTATTCTACGAACCTTGGGATTTTCACCGGTTCACATATCGGTAATCTGTCTGATCTAAAAGCTGCTTTTGAAGCTTCTGTGCCGAAAGATTCTGGCTTTTTCACATACAGTTTGGAAAAACCGAAACAATTGGTGCAGCATGATTTGAGTAAAGTCCACTTGGTTTACAATTGGAACAAAAAGACCAAAACGAGCCTGGTTTACGGATATCAATTCAACTTAAGACAGGAATACGACCTGCACAAAGCATATAATGACAGCATTGCTGCACTGGATCTGCCTGCATTTGAGTTGAATCTCTGGACCAATTCGCTGGAACTCAAAACAGAGATCAAACATTCCAGTCGGTTTAAAAGTGTTTTCGGACTTTCGGGATTGGAACAAAGCAATGCGTATTCGGGAAGATTCTTCATTCCTAACTTCAAGAAGTTGCAGTTTGGAGGCTATTATTTAGGAACTTACGAAAACGAGAAGTGGTTGTTTGATTTTGGAGTTCGCTACGATTATTCAAAACTGCAGGTATTTGTCTACGAAGATGATTTATTGACAAAACCGATCAAACAATTTCAAAATCCGAGTGTCTCAGCAGGAGTGTCCAGGCTATTGGGACATCACTGGATTGCACGTCTAAACCTGGGAACAGCCTGGAGGCCACCTTCCATTAATGAATTGTACAGTAACGGACTGCATCATGGAGCAGCTTCCATTGAAATTGGAGATGCACAACTGAAAAAAGAGATTGTTTACAATTCGCAGTTGGGAATACAGTACAAATCAAGCATTGCAACAGTTGATCTGTCTCTTTTCTATAATTACTTTGACGGATACATTAATCTCCAGCCTTCGTTTCCACCGATGCTGACAATTATCGGGGCCTTCCCGGTGTTTCATTACGTGCAATCGGATGTTCAGATTACCGGTTTGAACGGTAGATTGGAAATTCCTATCGGAAAGTATGTTACTTACCAGTTCCAGGGAAATTTATTGCTTGGAACAGATTTGAGATCCTCTCAATACCTCTATGGAATGCCTTCCAATCGGATGACACAACGTTTACGTTTTTCAACTGTAAGGACCGGAACCAAATTGAATTGTTTTGTAGAGATAGAATTGCTGGATGTGTTTAAACAAAAGAGATACGTACCGAATTCGGATTATGTAAGTCCGCCAAAAGGATATGATCTTCTGAGTGTGCAGGCTGGAATTATTAAAAAAATGAACAACGGAGAGAGCTTGCAAGTCGTTCTTGGATGCTCAAACCTGACAAATTTAAGCTACCGTGATTATATGAACCGATTTCGGTATTTCACGGATGAATTAGGACGGAACTGGACGATTAAGGTATTGGTCCCATTTTCAATTATTAAAAAATCACCGATCCCACGTGTGGGGGATGGGAATTAAAATGTAGAAAAAATGAAAAAAATAGTAATGATTTTCGCCGTATTATGCTTAGCAGCAACGGCTTGTAAAAAAGAAAAGAAAAAAGGAGTAGAAAATCCAACAAATCCGAATGAAGAGGAATTGATTACCACTTTTAAAATTGTGTTTACGGATACAAACGGTGTTTTACCCAATGTGGAGGCTCAGTTCGTTGATGTCGACGGTCCGGGAGGAAATAACCCGACGGTTTTTGATACGATCCGCTTGGTAGCGAATGCGACCTATAATGCAACAATCACTTTATTGAATGAAGCTGCAATTCCTGCTCAGAATATTACAGAAGAAGTGGAAGAGGAAGGGGTAGATCATTTGTTTTGCTTTGATCTGAGTGGTTTAAATGCGGTAATTACACGAACAGATCTGGACGCGAATAACTTACCGATAGGAATTACCAGTCAATGGTCGATTGGAGCTGCCTCTGCAGGAACCTCAACGATTCGTCTGAGACATCAGCCAGGTGTGAAAAATGGTCAATGTGATGTGGGGGAAACGGATATTGAATTGAATTTTCATACGATTATTCAATGATAAAACATTGGTAATATAATGGTATAAAACAACGTAGGCACGCGACTCATCGCGTGCCTACGTCTTATATCGTGTTCAATTATTAATTAATAATAAATCAAACGCTGAACTTTTGTAATGTGTTTCGCCAGGCGAATAACTTGTTTCGTATATCCGAACTCGTTATCATACCAGGTATAAAGAACTACATTTTTTCCATCCGGAGAAACGATTGTTGCATGAGAATCATAAACCGAACAACAGGTGTTTCCGATAATATCGCTGGATACCAATTCCGGATCGTATGAGTAGAAAATCTGGTTTACCAAATCACCCTCTAAAGAAGCTGTACGCACTACGTTGTTTACATCTTCAATAGTTGTTCCATTCTTCAATTCCAAAGAAAGGATTGCCAATGAACCGTTTGGAGTTGGTACACGAACCGCATTTGCAGTTAATTTATCTTTCAAATCAGGAATTACTTTCGTTACAGCTGCACCTGCACCTGTTGAAGTAATTACCATGTTGATTGCTGCAGAACGCCCACGACGTGATGACTTATGCATGTTGTCCAACAAGTTTTGGTCATTGGTATAAGCGTGAACTGTTTCAATGTGTCCTTTTACAATTCCGAATGCGTCGTTTACCACTTTCAAAATAGGGGAGATTGCATTCGTAGTACAAGAAGCGGCAGAATAAATCGTTTCATTCTCAATATCCAAAGTTCCCTGGTTGATACCGTATACTACATTCGGAACTTCTTTCCCTGGTGCAGTCAAAAGAACTTTTGAAACTCCTTTGGATACCATGTGTCTTGCCAATGCTTCACGGTTTGTGTATACACCTGTGTTATCGATTACCAATGCATTATTGATACCGTATTTTGTGTAATCCACTTCTTCCGGATTGGAAGCGTCGATCATGTGAACAATTTGTCCGTTGATGATCAATGTTTTGTTTTCCAGATCTTCAACCACACTTCCTTTGAAAGCGCCGTGAACAGAGTCGGAACGCAACAAAGCAGCACGCTTAACGATGTCTTTATCAGTTGCACCGCGTGTAACGATCGCACGCAAACGCAATTGCTGACCTTTACCAGCTTGTTTGATCAATTCACGGGCAGCCAAACGACCGATACGACCGAAACCGTACAAAACAACGTCTCTTGGTTCAACGGAACCGGAAGCGCTTGAGAATTTCCCTAATTTAGCAGCAAGGAAAGATGCTTTTGAATCGAAGGCATTTCCTTCAGCGATCCATTCACTGGATAATTTACCGATGTCGATTTTAGCTGGAGCTAAATCCATCTTCAACAATTCTTCTGCTAAAGCAGCTGTTGTTTCAATGTCGATAGGTTTCTTCACAACATTCTTTGCATACTCATGCAAGTTCAGGATTTCTGAAATTGTAGTGTCTGTAAGGTGATTACGGAACAAAACCAACTCGATCCCTTTGTCATAAAGCAATTCACCTACGTGACTTGACAATTTAACAGCAGCGCGTTCTTTTTGAACGTGCATGTTTAACTCTTTTTCATAGCCTAATGCAGCTTCCATTCTGAGGATATATTTATTTGTGTTTATTTATGTTCAATTTATTTTCAATCCGCTACCGTGGATCAGTTATCATCCGCCGCGGCGGATTCTTGTTTTCGCTTTGATATTCGCATGTGTATAAAGCAAAAAAGGCCGCCCGCGTTAGCAGACAGCCTTTTTTCTTATCCTAAATATGCTTTCAATAACTTATTTCGAGATGTGTGTCGAAGACGTCGGATCGCCTTCTCCTTAATTTGTCGAACACGCTCACGTGTCAGATTAAACTTGGCACCGATCTCTTCCAGGGTCAAACCATGGTTCATTCCGATTCCGAAGAATAAGCGGATGATCTCACGTTCTTTATCTGTCAGGGTGCTTAATGAACGCTCAATCTCTCTTTGAAGGGATTCCGCCATCAATGCATGGTCAGCTTTAGGTGAATCCGTGTTTGCCATAACATCCATCAATGTACCACCGTCTTCAGAAGAAGAAAGGGGAGCATCCATAGATACGTGACGACCGGAAACATTTAAGCTTTCTTTAATTTTATCTTCAGGAACTTCCAAAGCCTCAGCCAATTCTTCAGCTGAAGGTGGTCTTTCGAATTCTTGTTCCAGTCTGGAAAAAGCCTTGTTGATCTTGTTTAGAGAACCAACCTGGTTTAATGGTAGGCGGACAATACGAGCTTGTTCTGCCAATGCCTGTAAGATAGATTGACGAATCCACCATACAGCATACGAGATGAATTTAAATCCACGCGTTTCGTCAAACTTCTGTGCAGCCTTGATCAAACCTAAATTCCCTTCGTTAATCAGATCGGGTAATGTCAATCCTTGATTTTGATACTGTTTTGCTACAGACACGACGAAACGTAAGTTTGCACGGGTTAATTTCTCTAGTGCTCGTTGATCGCCTTGTTTGATTTTTCGCGCCAATTCTACTTCTTCCTCAGCGGTGATTAGCTCTTCTTTACCAATGTCTTGAAGATACTTGTCTAACGACTGGCTCTCACGATTGGTAATCGATTTTGTAATCTTAAGTTGTCTCATGTAATGAACTTCGTTTTATAACGATTAATGAAAATCAGGCTGCAAAGTTACGACGAAATGGAAGTGATTTCCAAATAAAAAAGGCAGATTTTTGGGAGATTTTCACCTCTCAAAAACCATGCCTTAACAATTTTTTCATATAGACCCCTTATTTTATAGGGAAGTTCAAATAATTCAACGAGTTAAAAAGTTCAAATTGAAAATTTTCGGAGCTTTTTTGAACCCGTTTGAACCCTTTGATCTCTCTGAACTTATTAAAGTCCAAAACCAATGTATTCCTTTTTACCACTTTCAGATAGAATTTCCAACAGGATTCCTCCTTTTGATGAATTCAGAAGCCTGGTTAACTGTTCAACGGATTCAATCTGGGTTTGGTTGACTTTAGTAATGATGTCTCCTTCCGTTAAACCGCTCGATTTCAATTTACCCGGTTCCAGTGCTTTTACTTTTACACCGAAATTGACATTCAATTCTTTTTTCTCTTTCGAAGTTAATTCAGCAAAGGTACCTCCGAGCGCCGTTGTTTTGCTCATTTCTTCCTTTGATTTCAAAGCTGTCTCTCCGTCAACAGATCTTAAAAGGATTTCTTTGATTACTTCCGTTCCGTCTTCCGTTCTTAACGTAAGGTTTACTTTGTCACCAGGTCTGCGTTTTCCGATCTCTTCCTGTAAAGATGCCACTGAATTGACGTCTCTGGATCCTACTTTCAAAATCACCCAGTTTTTCTTTACACCGGCTTTTTCAGCACCGCCTTCCTCCGTAACACCGGAAATAAAAACTCCTCTTGTTGAAGGCAGTTTGTTTTTCTCTTTGATTTCCTGGTTGATATCGGCAATCTGAACTCCCAAATAAGCCCGTTGAACAATCCCGAAATCGATGATGTCGCGCATAACTTTGTTTACCAGGTTCACGGGAACTGCAAAACTGTAACCGGTATATGAACCTGTTTGAGAGGCAATAGCTGTGTTGATCCCGATCAGTTCCCCTTTTGTGTTTACCAAAGCTCCTCCCGAGTTTCCAGGGTTAACCGCAGCATCGGTTTGAATAAAGGATTCGATCGGAACATTGGAATTGCTTGTTCTGTCGGATAGCAAATTGATGTTTCTTGCTTTTGCACTTACAATCCCGGCAGTGACCGTTGATGTTAAGTTGAATGGGTTTCCTACTGCCAGTACCCATTCACCTACACGTAAATCATCACTGTTTCCGATTGCAATTGGTTTTATTCCCGGAGCGTCAATCTTTAATACCGCAATATCGGTTGAAGGATCTGTCCCTATCACTGTTGCTGTATATTTTGAGTTGTCGTTCAATATGACTTCAATTTCAGACGCATCCTGGATCACGTGATTATTGGTGACGATATATCCTTCACTTGAAACGATCACTCCTGATCCTGATCCGCTTCCGTATTGTTTGTATTCACGTCCGCCGGTCCCTGGTCCATAAAAGAATTCATAGAACGGATCGCGTTGAACTTGTGTGCGAACAACCTTGGTTGTAACGTGAACCACCGAGTTGATCGTGTTTTCAGAAGCTTCAACGAAAGACGCTCCTTCTACAGGAGGCATTCCATTATAGGATACGGTCCTTGCCAAACGATTACCATCAATTACCTGTTCGGAAAGAGGAGTATCATAACTGTGAGATAAAAGGAAACCGAAAGCAAATGGGACCATTCCACCAACAATTCCCAGTCCTAGGTATTTCAATGAGTTGTTCATGATATTAAATTAGTTTATGCTAAATTTCTACGCAATTATAACAGTAATCGCCTGATGATTGTTACTTTTGTGCTGTTAAAGATTGTTAAGCCTGATTGGCTTGTAACTCAATCACAGCAAAGGATATATGAATTTACCTTTTGTAAAATATCAGGGAACAGGGAACGATTTTATTATGATCGATAATCGTTCGGGTGAGTGGGATGATCTTTCCATTTCAACGATCCGGAAATTATGTGACCGGCGCTTTGGAATCGGTGCAGATGGCCTGATTAAGATCAATGCAATTCCGGATTACGATTTTGAAGTGGATTATTACAATTCGGATGGTTCAAAAAGCTTTTGCGGAAATGGTGCACGTTGCTCGGTTGCTTTTGCACATGAACTGGGAATCACGGCAGATTCGGTGTCTTTTATGGCGATTGACGGAGCGCATGAAGCTGTGAAAAAAGACGGTTTGGTTTACCTGAAAATGAATGACGTGCCTGGGATAGATGATTCTCAGAAAGAGTATGTGCTGGATACCGGCTCGCCTCATTTTATTCACTTCACAGAAAATGTGGCGGATTTTGATATTGTTGCCTATGGAAAACAAATCCGTTATTCTGATAAATACAAACAGGAAGGAATCAATGTGAATGCAATCCACCAGTTGAATTCCCATTCTTTTGAGATCCGAACTTATGAGCGTGGAGTAGAAGATGAGACGCTAAGTTGCGGAACAGGTGTAACTGCTGCTGCTCTTGCTTTGGGAAAGAAGAACCGGGTGCTGGGGGAATTTGAATACAAAGTAACATCCCAGGGAGGAGCACTTTCTGTTAAGTTTACTCATAACAATCCCGGATTTACGGACATTTGGCTGATTGGTCCTGCAGTAGCTGTTTTTAAAGGAGAAGTGGATGTCTGAATTTGACTTTAAGTTCATCCATAAGGAACTTCCCGAACAATTGCTCCAAAAATCATTTCTCTGGATTTGGAATGCCGATAAAATTCCTCCGCATATCGGGATTTCCAGGGGTAAAGATTATTTCAGTTTAACTTATCGGAAATCGGAACGGTTACAGACAGCTTCGATGCTTAAAAAGGCTAAAAGATCATTGATACCTTTAGTTTTGGTAGAAATTCCTGAAAATGTATTGGTATCTGATCTGGGTTCGGTTTTCCTGAAATATGATCGCGCGATTGGTGACGTAACCTGTTTGAAACCGATCAAAGAAGTGATGCAGATTGGTCATCGGGTGAACCAATTGGCAGATCTCCTGAATCACCTGGATTCCAATGGATTAATAGTGAGTGTAAACGGATCGAATTTACCGGAAGAATATAAAGGAATACCAGATTATTCAATGGAAGATATTCTAAAAAGGATTGAAATTTTGAATGAAAAATCATAGGAATTGCGAATTGCGTCCGTCAGCTGACGGAGCGAATTGCGAATTAGTTTGTTTAAACAATCGGTTTATAGACTTTTTTGAGCTCGTGACGTAATATTGCAACATTACGTCATTAATTGTACTAATCTGTTGAATAGGAATATAGATAGGCATAACTGTTACAATTTCTATCACTCGGAATTAGGTATTCGTAATTCGTAATTAATCTTAGTAACTTGTTGAAAGAATTCAAATCCTCTAATCCGATTCAAACGGTTTTTCATTTACATTTGAACGCTTCTAAAAGCAACTAAAACGAATAAGTCATGAGTTTAACCGGTAAATCCGTTTTCTTGCGCGCTGTTGAAAAAGAGGACGCGACTAAATTGATGCTTTGGGAAAATAACCCGAAGCATTGGAAGATTACCGGTACAGAAGTCCCATTTTCATTCTCATCTATTTTGGAGTATATCGATCAGGCACAGCATATTCGTACGCATGGTCAGCTAAGAATGATGATCTGTATGAATGGGACTCGTGAACCGATCGGGGCTATTGACTTATACCAGGTGGATTTTAAGCATCTTCGTGCGGCAGTTGGGATCCTGATTGCAGATGAGGACAATAAGAACCACGGGTATGCCTTTGAAGCACTTACGATTCTCGAAAAATATGCTACTCAGATTTTGGCGCTGCACAACTTACATTGTTCCATACACAGTGATAATCTGGCAAGTGTAGGCTTATTCGAAAAAGCAGGTTTTGTAAGAGTGGGAGTAAGAAAAGAATGGTACCTGGAAAAAGGTGCTTGGTTGGATGAAATTTTATATCAGAAATGTCTGGAAAGAAAAGAAACAAAAAGTTAGTATTTGCAGCAATTGCTGTCATGTTGATCGGAGTTGCACTGGTATTCGGGTGGACGCCTATTATGATTTACCTGAAAAAAACTTCCAATAACAAAGAAGTACGTGTGGTAGTCGATAATCGTCGTTCGCTGGAAGAAATTGCCAGTGATTTAAAGCAAGCAGGTGTAATCGGTGATACGGATGCTTTTCTTTCCATGGCAAATTACAAGAAACTGACGGTTGAAAATATTGAACCCGGTATGTATGCTTTCCCGGCAGGTACTTCTTATCGTGATCTGTTGAATTCGTTGAAAAGCGGAAGTTTTGAAGTGGAAGTGATAGTGACGTTCAACAATTGCAAAACCATTCATGACTTGTGTGTGAAAGTTTCAGAAGCTATAATGGTTGACAGTACCGAACTGGAAGAGTATATTACCAGTACGGAAACACTCAATAAATACGGGTTTACCTTAGAGCAGGTCCCTGCTTTATTTATGCCAAATTCTTACAGGATGTATTACGATACCGGAAAAGAAGCTTTCCTGGAGCGTATGGCGAAAGAGTTCAAAAACTTCTGGACTCCGGCAAGAATGGCTCAATTGAAAGAAGTGGGTTTGAAATCACCTTCCCAGGCAGTTACGCTGGCTTCCATTGTATATGGTGAACAGTCGAAAAATGCTTCTGAGTGGCCGATCATTGCCCGTTTGTATCTGAATCGTTTGAATACCGGTATGAAATTGCAATCAGATCCGACATTTAAGTTTTGCTGGGGGGATCAGTTGGAAGGTGTTCAGCGTTTGACTTATGAGCACAGAAACAAAGATTGCCCGTATAATACATATTTGTACAATGGCTTACCTCCCGGACCTATTTCCATGCCGCCGACAGGAGTAGTTGAAGCAGTATTGAATCCGGATAACAACGATTATATCTACATGTGTGCTCAACCGAATTACGATGGATTGCACAATTTTGCAAAAGATTACGCCGATCATGCAAAATATGCTGCTGAATTCCAGAAGTGGTTAGCATCCGAAATTGCCAATCAATAAGTTATGGAACGCAGATCTTTTGTCAAATTGGGTGCAGTCGGATTAGCTGCATCGATTGTAAAACCTTCTTTTGCGGCCGAAGAATCGCAAGAGACTTCTTTTTCTTCCGAATACAAAGGTGGAGCAAAGATGATTTCGACGTGGAGTCATGGACAACCTGCAAATAATGCCGGTTGGCTTAAACTGGAAGCGGGCGGAAGTTCATTGGATGCTGTGGAAGCGGGTGCAAGACAAACAGAAAGCGATGTAACCAACCGAAGTGTTGGAATCGGTGGAATGCCCGACCGTGAAGGCCATGTAACGCTGGATGCGTGTATCATGGATTGGGAGTCGAATTGTGGATCTGTTGGCTACCTGGAAGGAATTGCACATCCGATCTCTGTTGCCAAACACATCATGCAAAACACTCCGCATGTTATGCTGGTTGGAGCTGGAGCAAAGCAATATGCCTTGAAACATAAATTCGAAACCATTAAAACTCCGCTTCCGGAAGTGAAAAAAGAATGGGAGAAATGGAAAAAGGAACAGGCCGCGATCGCTAAGAAACCTGAAATCAATCACGAGAATCACGATACAATCGGTTTGCTGGCAATTGATCAGCAGGGAAGAATAAGCGGAGCGTGTACTACTTCCGGATGGGCGTATAAATTACCTGGACGTTTGGGAGATTCTCCGATCATTGGTTCGGGGCTGTTTGTAGACCAGGAAGTGGGTGGGGCTGTTGCAACCGGTTTGGGAGAATCCATTATTCGAATTGCAGGTGCCCATACTGTTGTGGAATTGATGCGCCAGGGGAAAAGCCCGGAACAGGCATGTAAAGAAACAGTTGAACGATTGATTCGTAAACACAAGGATATGACCGGTTTACAGTGCGCGTTTATTGCAATAAACACCAAAGGAGAAGTAGGTGGTTTTTCGGTTTACAACGGATTTAATTATGCATTGAAAACCAGTGACCGGGACGAATTAATTGATACTCCTTTTGATCGGAAATGGTAAAGACCGGTTTTTTTATTGCATTGATTTTTTTGACGAATCAAGTTTTGGGACAGCTGAATTTATCCTGGAAAGTCCAGCATCCGATATCAAAAGTATGGATTCCCCTGGGAGAAAAAGGATCAGTGCAAGAGGCATTGATTGCAGCGAATCTGCTTCCGGATCCTTTTGTGGGGATGAATGAAGATAAATTTACCTGGATCGAAAACCATCAATGGACACTTGAATCTGAGTTTTTACTGACAGAATCCGAATTGAAACAATTTGTTGAATTGGACTTTCCCAGTATCGATACGTATGCTTCGATCTTTTTGAACGGAAAATTCGTTGCAGAAACCAATAATGCCTTTGTACATTACCGTTTTGACGTCAAGGACAAGATTGTTTCAGGTAAGAACAAGCTGAAAGTGGTTTTTACACCACCGATTATGTACCAGAAACCACGGATGTCGAAAGTAGGAGTAACACTTCCTGCTCCAAATGATGTGGGGAAAACAAAAGTGGCGCCTCACTGCCGGAAACCACAATACCAGTTTGGCTGGGATTGGTCCTTGCGAATGCTCACTATGGGATTTTGGGAGCCGGTAAAAGTGGATGTTTATTCATCCAACAGGGTGTTGGCAAACTACTCGAATACCCTGGAAGTAAGTGATGAAAAAGCACGTTCCGAATTTACGATGCTTTTGGCGAGAGAAACTAATGAGACCTTTACCTGGAAAAGTAAGTTGTTTGGTGATCAGACACTGAAAAGTGAAAACAAACAGTTGAAACGTACAGAAACGGTTTCAAATCCGAAATTGTGGTGGCCAAGAGGGCAGGGAGAGGCCTATTTATATGAAGATCACTGGATTTTGCAAAATGAAAAGGGAGATGTCATTTTGGAAAAAAAAATCCGTTTCGGCCTGAAAAAAGTGGAGTTGATCCAGGAAAAAGATCAATGGGGAATCTCCTTTCAGATCAAAGTAAATAACCGACCGGTTTTTTGCAAAGGTGCCGATTACATCCCGGATGATATTTTTCCTGCCCGGATTACGGATGAAAAATTAAAAAATGCCGTTCAAACTATGTTGGATTGCAATTTCAACATGGTGCGTATCTGGGGTGGAGGATTTTACCCGCGTGAATCATTCTTGGAAGCCTGTGATGAAGGTGGATTAATGGTTTGGGAGGATTTTATGTTTGCCTGCGCCATGTACCCTGGAACAGATGAGTTTCTGGCAAATGTAAAAACAGAATTGACGCAACAAATCCCCAGGTTGGCTTCTCATGCTTCATTGACCTTGTTTAACGGGAATAATGAAGTAGATGTAGCCTGGAAAAATTGGGACTTTCAAAAAGAGTACAATTTATCAAAGAAAGATGAGGTGTTGATCAGTTCATATTACCAGAAACTGTTCAAAGAATTGATCCCTCAAACCATCCATGCGTTTACCAAAATTCCTTATGAACATACTTCCCCTTTAAGCAATTGGGGAAATGATAAATTTTATAACGATGGAACTCAGCATTATTGGGGAGTTTGGCATGGAACAGATCCGATAGAGGATTTTGGCAGAAAATCGGGTCGGTTCAATGCAGAATACGGTTTTCAATCTTTTCCTGAATTGGCCACCTTGTCTTCATTCAGTAAGCCTGCCGATTGGCAATTGGATAGCCCTTTAATGAAATTGCGTCAGAAAAGCTATGTTGGAAACAATATGATCGCAAAACATTCCGACTTGCTTTATGGTAAAACAGCAGATTTTCAGCGTTTTGTTTATTTTTCCCAGCTTACACAGGCAAAAGCGGTTGGGATAGCTGTTATTGCGCACCGTACGACCTTTCCAAGATGTGCCGGAACACTTTACTGGCAGTTTAATGACTGCTGGCCTGCTCCGACCTGGAGTAGTATGGATTATTATGGAAGATGGAAAGCACTGCAATACCAGGTGAAAAACGATTTCAAAGATGTGACGATTGCTGCTAAAATCGATACACTGGGAAAAGAGAAATATGTGCTTATTTCGGATATTCCAACGGGGTTTTTATGTGAAATTAACGCCCAGGTGTATGATTTTCAGGGGAAATTGCTCGAAAGCTTCAAATGTCACCAAACGATCGCTTATCCGCACTCAGTGGAACTGTTCCCGCAGGAATTAAACAGATTCAAAGGAAAAGATTTTGCAATTAATTTTCAATGGAAAGATGAAACCGGAAAAACTTGTGAACGCCTGTTTATTCATGATTTATTGCCTGAAAAACCGGTAACGATTAGTGAGCCGGTAGTAACAGTTGAATCATTGGATCCTGCCACTGGGAAAGGAGTTGTAATGATCCAGAACGAAACGATTCTGAAGGATTTCTGGTTTACTTCAAAAGACGGAAAAGTATTGATGGAACAAAATTTTGTTCACCTGCTTCCCGGAAAACACCGCATTGAATTTACATTCGAAGGAAAGCTAACGAAAGAGAGTTTTTTCTGGTTTTATCATTAACTCAAATTAATAAGTATTTTTAACGAGTTAAATTTTGTAAATAATACCACGGTAATTAATTTTGTCACATGGAAATAGGTAAAGTCATCCAATCGAAATTTAGAAATTCTAAGCACAAAGCTGTGGTAAATCTTCGTTATACCTCAAATTACTTAGGGAATATTCAAAATTCCTACATGGCAAAATTTGATTTGTCCATGCCTCAATTTAACATTTTAAGAATTCTTCGCGGCGCAAATGATGCGATCAGCGTCAATTCCGTGAAAGAAAGAATGGTGGAAAAATCTCCGAATACCACACGATTAATGGATAAATTGATCGACAAAGGTCTAATGGAGCGCGTTCGCTGTGAATCTGACCGCAGAGTAGTGTATGTTTCAATCACAGAAGCCGGTTTGGCGATTTTGAAACAAATCGATGATGATAAGCAGTCTGAATTGGACTTCACCGGAAATCTAACGGAAGAAGAAGCGGAGATTCTGAGTAACTTACTAGACAAACTTCGAGGGTAATTCCGAATTACGAGTTCCGACTTATTAATTGAATAAAGGTGACTGAGCGGAGTCGAAGTCTGCCTTTTCCTATATCTTTACCCTTTATTTCTTCCCTTTTTTATGCGCTTTACGCTTTTAACATTCTTTTTCTTAGGCCCTTTTTTTGCAATTTCTCAAATTTCGGAGGGTACTGGCTCTATTGATGGAAAAGTTTTGGATTCCGTGTCCAAGACTCCTTTGGAATATACCATGGTCCGCATTTTCAGCGTAAAAGATTCATTGGTTGTCAATGGGATTTATACAGATGAGCACGGATCTTTCGTGTTGGAAGACATCAAGTACGGAACATATTACATCGTCATTTCCAATCCTGATTACAAGAATAAAACCATTTCGAATATTTCCCTGTCAGCAAATAAGAACCTGCGTAAATTGGGCACTATCGCCCTGGTAAATTCCACCAGGGAATTGGATGAAGTAATTGTCCAACAGGACAAAACACCCTTGCAACTGGGTTTGGATAAGAAAGTCTACAATGTTGGAGACGATATTGCTGCAACCGGCGGAAGTGTAACGGATGTTTTGAACAATGTTCCCTCAGTTGAAGTGGACCAGGATGGAGCAATTTCCTTACGTGGAGATGGGAATGTGACGGTACTGATCGATGGAAAGCCAAGTAACATGTCGGGAGGAAACGGAAAAAGTGTTCTGGATGGAATTCCTGCAAGCAGTATCGAACGCATTGAGATAGTGACCAATCCGTCGGCAAAATACGATCCTGACGGAACATCCGGTATTATCAATATTGTATTGAAGAAAAATGCAAAGCGCGGTATCAATGGAAACGTAGCTGCTACGGTTGGAACCGGAGGTTTGTATACCGGAACTTTGGGGCTCAATTTACGAAATACACGATTCAACCTGTATGGAAATTACTCGTATTCGTATCGTGACGGATACCGGAATAATTTTTCCGATCTGAACCAATATTCAGGTGATACGATAGTCAGTTTGAATCAGCAGCGATATGGAGGTGATTTGAATATTACACATACCGCGAAGATTGGAATGGATGTGTATGTGAAAGACCGGAATACGCTTTCCTGGAGTATTGCAGGAAATGCCGGAGATCGTCAACGAACCGGGAATCAGGTCAATACACGTTACAACAATTTTGGTGATACCTCGGCCATTTGGACACGGAATTCAAAAGATCCGAATACAACACAAAATATCGATTTTTCCCTTGGTTATAAATGGGATTTTAAAGATGATAAAGGTTCGTTGGATGCGAATGCATATCAATCGCTTTCGCAAGGTACGGATGAAGGATTTTACCTGCAGTCAACTGCTTATCCTGCCAATGTTCCTGCCACAGACCAACATTTGTTCAGTCGCGAAGCAAATGATTTTACCACACTTTCTTTGGATTTTATTCGCTTATTGAAGCATAAGATCCGGACCGAAAGCGGGTTGAAAATGATCCAGCGAAACATGAGCCTGCGTTCTTCATCGGAATCGAAAGATATTTCCGGAAATTACGTTTCGGATACGATTTCCAATTATAACTATAAGTATTTGGAAAGTATTTACTCTGCTTATGGAATTATCGGCGGTCAGTTGAATAAATTCCGTTACCAGGCAGGAATTCGTTTCGAATACAGTATTCAAAACCCGAATTTGATTTCCAAGAACCAGAACTTTAAAAACGAATATTTTAACTTTTTTCCTTCGGCAACCATTCGCTATGAAGTGAAGAAAGGAACTGAATTATCACTCGGATACAGCAGACGAATTAATCGTCCGAATTCCGGAAATTTAAACCCATTCACTTCTTATGCTGATCCTTATAATTTACGCAGCGGAAATCCGGCTTTGAGACCGGAATACATCCATTCGATCGATTTGGGACTGGATTACAATTCAAAGAAGTTTACATTGGCATTTGCTTTATATCAGCGTTATACGAGTCATGTGATCCAACGGGTGAAAATCTATTACGAAAACGGTACTTCAAACGGAACGTTTGCCAATATTGACAATTCGGTGAGTTCCGGGGGAGAAATTGTGATGCAGCTTAGACCCGTTCAGATTTGGAGAAATATGCTTTCATTCAATGGGAATTACATCACATATAAAGACGATGATCCAAGTACGGACTGGAACCGCGAAGGGTTTGTATTCGGAATGAAGTTTAGCTCAACAGTGGATTTGATGAAGAAAACACTGACAATTCAGGTTAATGGACGATACAATGCTCCATCTATTACTGCTCAGGGAAGAATGAATCCAAGAGGTTCGATAGATTTTTCTGCGGATAAATCGTTATGGGACGGCAAATGGGGAATAGGTTTGAGAGTGACGGATATTTTCAATACGCAAGGGTTTAACTTTGAGGTGGATCAGCCAACAGTTTTCCAGTCTTCACAGTTTAAATGGGAAACCAGAAGGATTATTGTCAGTATTCGATATAAATTTGGGAAAACTGACTTCAAAGAGGACAAACGCTCCAATGAGAACAGTGGAGGCGGAGGTTTTGATTTTTAAGCTTTTTTAATCACAATCGGCTGGACCGGGTAATGGATCCCTAAATGGATCAAAGCCTTGTCAAAACTTTTTGAGCTGCTTTGTTTTTTCTCTTTTATCGTTTTTGTTTTCATGACTTTCGTTTTATTAAACTTACTCAATTAATATGCCACTAATGGGGCTCATTTATTAAAATGTCTTAATAGGTGATTTTATTGTGTGAGATAATAATTAAAGGAAAAATGAGTTATGAATATATTCAGATCCGGGGGATATTCAGACCTTGGAATGTTGGTTGTTCGGATATCCGGATTACCTGAAGGACGAAAAATGAGCCGTTTAAATAAAATTATGAGAATATTTGAGTCAGCCTGTTTGTAAATCCTTAAAAGAACCGTACTTTTGTAAGCCCTTTTTTTAACAAATGATCGACGAAGAGCTGTTTCAAGCAAAGAAATTATATCCGTTTCAGGAAAAGACTGTAAATGCAATCATAGATGAACTGGATAAAAATGGTTCTGATTATAATCTGCTATTCCAACTTCCGACAGGAGGCGGTAAAACCGTGATCTTTTCTGAAGTAGCGAAGAGTTATATTGAGCGTTATCAGAAAAAAGTATTGATCCTGACTCACCGCATTGAATTATCCGTACAAACTTCCAAGCAATTAAATGCGATCGGAATTTCCAATAAGGTTATTTCCAGTGATGTGAAGAACCTGATCGATGAAGAACACCATCCGTGTTATATAGCGATGGTTGAAACATTGAACAACCGTTTACAGGAAAATGAAAATTTCGTGGATGGAGTTGGTTTGGTAATCGTGGATGAAGCGCATTACAACAGTTTCAGAAAGATTTTCCAATATTATTCCGGGGCAAATATCCTTGGAGTAACTGCTACACCGCTGAGCTCCAATAAAGCACTCCCATTAAACGATCATTACAACAAATTACTGGTTGGTGAAAGCATTGCTTCATTAATTCAAGGCGGTTATTTGTCTGATGCGGAAACGTTCACATATGACGTGAACCTGCATGGGTTAAAAATCGGTACCAATGGTGATTTTACAGTAAGCTCTTCCGAAACGGTTTATGGAAATTACTTCATGCAGGAGAAATTGTTGTTTGCATACGAGGAAGTGGCTGTAGGTGACAAAACACTTATTTTCAATTCCGGTATTGAAACTTCCCTGCGGGTAGAAGAGACATTCAAGAAAAGAGGGTATAAGATCCGTCACCTGGATTCTACCTTTTCAGATAAAGACCGAAAAGATGTGTTATCCTGGTTCAAAACAACAAAAGATGCTATTTTGACATCGGTAGGAATTTTGACTACCGGTTTCGATGAGCCAACGGTTGAAACGATTATTTTGAATCGTGCAACACGTTCATTGACCTTATATCATCAGATGATTGGTCGTGGATCACGTCGTTTACCAAATAAATCCAACTTTAAGTTAATTGATTTGGGGAACAATGTTCGTCGTTTCGGATTGTGGCAGGATTACATCAACTGGCAGGATGCTTTCCGTTTTCCGGATCGGTTCCTGGAGTCCCGTTTAAGCGAGGATGATGACCTGGAATTTGAAGTTGAATTTGAGTTTCCACGTCACATGGAACAATTGGTTGACACTAATTTCCTTGAAGAATTCAGTATTCGTGATGTATATTACGATTGTCTGGACAAAGGGGAGAAGGGAAAGCTGGCCGTAGACCTTTCTTTGACAAATCACTGTGAAGGAATTGTAAGAAAAACAAGAGATCTGGATGATGCCATTCAAATTGTGGATGCACTTCAGGATCATATTGAGCACCGATTGAAAACGTATACGAAGTGTATTGCAAAAAGTACTCCGAATTACTTCAAATACCTGATGGAAACGTACAATCGTCAGTTACGCCAGGAAATCAGAATGAAGTTTGATGAGATTGAAGCGGAAGCTGAAGCAGAGAATAATTAAATTATATGAAAACAGTAAGGGCGGAAAATTTTCCGCCCTTTTTTGTTGTCCCGGAGTATTTATTAACATCCAGATAGCTATCGGGATAACTAAATGGTTTATAACCGGCAAGCAGGTGAGTACCGGGAAGTATAAGCTGCCATGTTTCCAGTTGCTCCTGCACAAACTATTTTTGGTAAGCAAGTTAACTAAATGGTTTACAACCGACAATTGGTGACTCGATCAAACTCTTTTGTAAATGTTCTGATATCTTATCGGGATAGTTAAAAGGGTTGGGTTAGTAACTGAGGCAGATGCATAGACTATTTTTAGTAAGCAAGTTAACTAAATGGTTTACAACCGGCAATTGACAGGTGACTCGATCAAACTCTTTTGTAAATGTTCTGATATCTTATTGGGATGGCTAAGAGGTTAGTAACTGAGGCAGATGCACAAACTATTTTTAGTAAGCAAGTTAACTAAATGGTTTACAACCGACAATTGTCAGGTGATTCGATCAAACTCTTTTGTATACGTCCTGATACCTTATCGGAATAGCTAAAGGTAGCAACCAGTAAGTGCAGTAACTGGGGAGGATGCAAATGCAGGCGATTCTTAAATAAGTTAACTAAATGGTTTACAATCAGCAGATAATAAGCCTGGTTTCACCTCAAGCAATTTAGTAAAATTATTAACAACCAAAAACCTTAATAAGAAATCAAAATCTCCGTCGTGTCAAAAGGCACTGTATTCACACTCAATGTCCCGTTGTCTGTCGTACCTTGAACATCATAATAAATCTGGTATTGTGTATTCCCATTATTGATGCAGTAAACACTTTGGTCAATTACATTGGTCAGCTGCATTTCACCGGTCGGACAACACTCAGCGCACCCGTTTTTTCCAATCTGTTTATAATATTTAATTGTTTTGGTCCCGTCACTCACAAAATGAAGCCGTACCCAGGATTTTGCATACAGGTTATAACTGAATACATTGTCATCATCCAGGGACAAATTATCCAATGTAGTCGTAGTTCCATCACTGAAGTAATTGTTCTTATCAACTGATATAATAACACTCTGGAGTTTTTCACGCTCCAATTCATAGGAATAGTTACCGCTTGCGTCTGTTGTTAAAGATACTTTTTGGACCGGAGTAGTATTTGAAGTAGTGGTAACATAAATGGTAACCTTAGCTCCGGATAACGGAACATTGAACGATGAATCGGAAATAGTTCCTTTAATCACATACTTTAAATTCTTCTTCTTACAAGAAAAAGTAAGAACCATTAACAGTGCTCCGAAATACAGGGCCAGACTTTTCATAATATTAAATTTTAACAAAAACAGCTTGTGTTAATTAAAATAACAACATCTTTTTACCTAAGCAGATTGTTAACAACCTTTTTATTGAGAATTTCAGTAATTGCTTTTTTAGTCGGTTACAGGCCCTGAAACACTGATGGATATAGACTTTTTCAAGGTTATTAACTAAAAACGTTGAATAAAAAAATATTCACTTTTTTTAACAATAGTGCTGAATCTATGAATAAAGATATTATTTTCGCCGAGTAACTCAAAATTTATAATTATGTCAGAAAATTTAGACGCAACAACATCAGCTCCTCAAGGTAAAGGAATGGCGGTAACAGGATTCGTCCTTGCTTTAGCAGCATTTTTATTAAACAACGTAATGGCAGGTATTGCTATCGTATCTATCGGTTTGGGTGGATCAGGATGGTTGATGTACCTTTGGTTGGTTGTTAACATCGTAAGTGTCGTATTGTGTGTTATGGCAATGGGCAAATTGAAAAAAACTGGTGGTAAAAGAGGTCTTGCTATCGCAGGTATGATCATCGGTATCGTTGGTACAGTTTGGGCGATCATTTTGACTATGGGAATGGCTGCTGCTGCTTCTATGTCAGGAGATCTTTCTAACGAAATGAGAGATGCTTTCAAAGACGGAATGCAAAAAGAGTTGAATGACATGTAATAACATGTGATTCAATTTTTTTGAAACGAATATGTTTAAGTCCCTGTCTCGGTTCAACCGAGACAGGGATTTTTTTTATTTTAGAGAAACTTATTTGAATGGAAAATTGGCGGACAGAAGAAGCGGTTGATAGTCTGGAGGTTCAGTTGAAGAACAGAAGGTCCATTGTACTGACAGTTGTATGTATTCTCACTTGGGTAGGGTGCGGAATTCCATTCATATTGAGTACAATCAGTTTTTTTAGTTCGGATCTTGTTAAAGCATTTGCTGATACCGATAAGTATTCAGGAGCCTGGTACTTCCTGGATTGGTTGGTTTTCCCGGTATTGTGTGCCTTGGGAGCATTTTTCATGTTTCGTCTCAAGCGTTGGGGATTCTGGATCTATTGCGCAGGACAAATTCCACCGATCATTTTTTCAGTTTATATGGTGATCAGTTTAACCAAAAGTTTAGGTTCAGGGGTCTTTTTCGGTTTGTTGTGGAATTGCTTATCCATTGCATTTGTTGTTGTTTATGCAGTGGAGATGAATAAATTGTCCCGGAAACCAATTTCAACTGATTTTTAATTTCTATTTTAGCAGGCTTACTTAATAATTTAATACTATTTTACTTATGGCAGGTCTGGTTATTATCATTGTCTTTCTTTATCTTTTAATCCTTGGAGGAAGTATTACGGCAAGTGTACTTTATGTTAAAAACCTGATGGATTTATTAAAAGAGGTTGATCCGAAACACAGACAGGTTCATCCCGGATTTGTTTGGATGCTTTTTATTCCGTTTTATGGAGCTGTGATTTATCCGTTTATGTTATATCCGCGAATTGCCCGCAGCTTAGAGAATGAATTTGATGCCCGTAACAACCCGCAACCGGGAGATTATGGGAAATCACTGGGAATTGTGCTTCCGATTTTAATTTGCTGTATGATTATCCCTTTCCTGAACATTTTAGCGTTGATCGGGTTTATCGTAATAGGGATTATTTTTTGGGTTAAAATGGCTCAGTATAAAAGAATGCTGAGAACACTTCCAAAAGCAAATGGGGGTGTGAGAATTTCAAGCGCTACTGACTTATTAGATTAACACAATTATGGATACTTTAGATCGAGACATTGAATTGGATTCCGATAAATTAAAAATCAACAATTCAATCAAAGAAAATTTAATTACAGCGGCAAAGTGGGCACGCTTCCTGGCAATTATCGGGTTCGTTTTTACCGGTTTTATGGCAATTGCTTCACTAATTTTGCTCGTTTCATCACTTGCCAGCGGTATCCCTTTACTGATGCTGATGGCTGTCGTGTATATCGGACTAACTATCGTGATGATATTCCCGTCACTCTACCTGATCCGTTTTGCGGGTTCAACTGAAAAAGGACTGAATTCAACTAAGCAGGGTGAATTCGATTACGGGATCCAAAATTTGAAGTCTTTATTTAAGTTCATGGGAATTTATACCATTGTACTGATTGCACTTTATATCGTTTATATTTTCGTCCTGGTCGGGGTTGGAGTGGATCGGATGTTTTAGCGAACGAAATTAATTTGAATAGAAAGAGTCTTTGTGTTTTGCAGAGACTCTTTTTTGTTTTATCTCCTCTGAAATGAGATCGTTTTTTCCGCTGGAATGTTATCTTTGTTTTGCTAAAAATTGAATATGTCTGACGATAAGAAAATCATATTTTCCATGGTCGGAGTTTCCAAAGTAACTCCACAAGGAAAACAAATTATTAAAAACATTTACCTGTCATTTTTCTATGGTGCAAAAATCGGGATCATTGGTTTGAATGGTTCCGGAAAATCTACTGTAATGAAGATTATTGCCGGATTGGATAAATCCTACCAGGGTGATGTGGTCTTCTCACCGGGTTATACCGTTGGATATTTGCCACAGGAACCGGAATTGGATTTGAAAAAGACAGTGAAGGAAGTGGTGATGGAAGGAGTTCAGGATATTGTAGATGTTCTGAAAGAATACGAAGAGATCAATGCTGCTTTCATGGATGAGGAAGTCTTGAATGATCCTGATAAAATGGATAAATTGATCGCACGTCAGGGAGTAGTACAGGATAAGATTGATGCAGTTGATGCCTGGGAACTGGACAATAAATTGGAACGCGCAATGGATGCTTTGCGTTGTCCGCCGGATGATCAATTGATCGAAACACTTTCCGGAGGAGAGAAACGTCGCGTTGCTTTATGCCGTTTATTATTGCAAAATCCGGATATTTTATTGCTGGATGAGCCTACTAACCACTTGGATGCGGAATCGATCGACTGGTTGGAGCAACACTTACAACAATATAAAGGAACGGTGATTGCGGTAACGCACGACCGTTACTTCCTGGATAACGTAGCTGGATGGATCCTGGAATTGGATCGCGGAGAAGGAATTCCATGGAAAGGAAATTACTCTTCCTGGTTGGAGCAAAAAGGAAATCGCCTGAAGGAAGAGGAAAAGACAGAATCTAAACGTCAGAAAATGCTTGCACGCGAGCTGGAGTGGGTGCGTATGAATCCGAAAGGACGTCATGCGAAGAACAAAGCTCGTATCCAGAATTACGATAAAATGATGTCCGAAGAAATGAAGGACAAGGAAGTGAAACTGGAAATTCCGATTCCGAACGGTCCTCGTTTGGGGAACAATGTGATTGATGCGGAGCATGTAATGAAAGCTTTCGGAGATAAATTGTTGTATGACGATTTAAATTTCAAATTACCGCCTGCAGGGATTGTTGGTATCATCGGACCGAATGGTGCCGGTAAAACAACGATCTTCAAAATGATCATGAATGAATTGCAACCCGATAAAGGGCAGTTTAAAGTTGGAGAAACAGTGAAAATCGGGTATGTCGACCAGACACATAAAGACATTTCCCCGGAAAAAACGGTTTTCGAAGTGATCGGTGGAGGAAATGAATTCATTGAAATCGGAAATCAAAAGTTCAATGCGCGCGCTTATCTGTCGAAATTCAATTTTGCAGGTTCCGATCAAAGTAAAAAAGTAGGAGTACTTTCCGGTGGTGAACGAAATCGTTTGCACCTGGCGATGACTTTGATGACAGAAGCAAATGTATTGTTGCTTGATGAGCCTACGAATGACATCGATGTGAATACCTTACGTGCTCTGGAGGAAGGAATTGAAAGCTTTGCCGGTTGTGCGGTAGTTATTTCCCACGACCGTTGGTTCCTGGATCGTATTTGTACGCATATTTTAGCATTCGAGGGAGATTCTCAGGTTGTATGGTTTGAGGGATCTTATTCGGAATACGAAGAAAATAAGCGCAAACGCCTGGGAGATGCCGCGCCGAAGCGAATTAAATATAGAAAATTAGTATAATCAAGAGGATTTTGATTTCCTCCCTTGAGGGAGGATTAAGGAGGGTGACTTGTGAGATCAATAACCATCCCCCTCGATCCCCCTTCAAAGGGGGAAGTATTCGAATCTTTCTTTAATTATCAAAAAGATGGATCCTCTGCACGGAATAACATTAGAGCGTATGGTGACCGAATTGGTGGAAGAATTTGGTTTCGAGCGATTGGGGAAACTCATCCCGATCAATTGTTTTATCAATGAACCCAGTGTGAAGTCCAGCTTGAAGTTTTTGCGTAAAACTCCATGGGCTCGTGCGAAAGTGGAGGAATTATACATCAACAGGATAGTGAATATTCGTAACAGTTAATAGCCAAATAGGCAATAGTGATTAGTTTGGTTCTCTACTATTGGCTGATGGCAATTGCCTAATAACTAAAAATATGGAAGTAAGAGACTTAGAACCGAAAGCATTGTGGAATCATTTTGCTGATTTGAATGCAGTGCCGCGACCTTCGAAAAAAGAAGAACGCGTAATCGAATTCATGATGAATTTTGGGAAATCGTTAGGATTTGAAACGATTCAGGATCATATAGGAAATGTCATCATTAAGAAACCGGCAACTCCGGGGATGGAAGGAAGACAAACCATTGTGATGCAATCGCATTTGGATATGGTTCACCAGAAGAATTCCGATACCATCTTTGATTTTGATTCACAGGGAATTGAAATGTTGGTGGATGGTGATTGGGTAAAGGCAAATGGAACAACACTTGGTGCTGATAACGGGATCGGAGTTGCTGCAATTATGGCTGTTTTGAAATCAACGGATATTGCCCATCCTGCAATTGAAGCACTTTTCACAATTGATGAAGAAACCGGAATGACCGGAGCTTTGCAAGTAGATGCGTCCAACATTTCAGGAACAATCCTGTTGAACCTGGATACCGAAGACGATGATGAATTATCGATCGGATGTGCCGGCGGAATTGATACCAATACCAAAGCTGCAATCAGCTTCGAGGATTTGCCGGGTAATTATGTTTGCTTTGAGATCAAATTGCGTGGATTGTTGGGCGGACATTCCGGAATGGATATTCACCTGGGAAGAGGGAATGCAAATAAATGGATGAACCGATTACTGAAACACGTAAAATCTGCCGTGGATTTGAAGTTGTGTACCTTGGACGGGGGAAGTTTACGAAATGCCATTCCACGCGAAAGTACAGCAGTTGTTGCCGTTTCTGAAGATGAAAAAACGAAATTCCACGAAGCTGCAGATCAAATCATTGCACAAATCAAGGCGGAATATTATACCATTGAAAAAGATGCAAACTGGACTGTTTCTGAAAGTGGAAGTTTAAACAGAGTGGTTAAATATTCTGATTTCGAACGAATTATGAATTCTATTTATGCAGTTCACAACGGAGTTTACCGAATGAGTCCGGCAATTGACGGTTTGGTGGAAGCTTCTTCGAGTTTGGCAAAAGTAACCGTTGGAGAAGATTTGTTTACAACTCAGTCTTTGCAGCGCAGCTCCGTTGAATCATCGAAAGCGGATGTGGCAAACACCATTCGTGCAGCATTTGAAAGTGTAGGAGTGGAGGTTGTTCAGGGTGGAGAATATCCGGGCTGGGAACCGAATGCAGATTCTGCAATTTTGAAGGTGATGGCGGATTTGTACCGGGAAAAATTCAATGCTGAACCGAATATCAAAGCATGTCATGCCGGCTTGGAGTGTGGAATTTTAGGAAAACACTTTCCGGGAATGGATATGATCTCTTTCGGACCGAATATCCGTGGAGCACACTCTCCGGATGAATGTGTACAGATCTCATCAGTACAGAAGTTCTGGGATTATTTGTTGGAGGTTTTGAAGCGTATTCCGGCTTAATAGTTTGATGCGGCTTTTTTTAATTGGAAGGATTAGCGGAATGACCGCGTCTGAGTTCTTGTTTTATTATTCAATTCCGTTTATTGTTGTTGCTATAGCGCTATTTTTTGCTGTGAGAAAGCATAAAAGGCGTGATTCTATGAATTATGCGGATGACTTCATCAGTGCTTCTGTGGTACTTGGAAGTTTGCTTATTTTCAGGGAGGATGAGCGTTCCGCGAGTCAAAAACTGCATTGGATGAATGCTTATTTGAGAAAACGCTTCTCAAATGCGGACTTCAATGTGGTGCAGATTTACCAGGATGTTGTGCAGATGGGAGTGAATCTTGCTGAATATACCAACTTGGCAAATGAACGGCTTTCCACCCGTCAAAGGATTCATTTAATGGAGTTTCTCGTTCGACTTGGAAATACAAACGGTGATATAAATCCTCGCGAATCAGAATTCATCTTTTACCTTTTGATGCGATTCAGGCTGAGTTTGAATGATTTGGATCAAGCTGTTCAAGATATTTTGATTCCTAAGAAGAGTGATGCTTCTTTAGTTTTTGTGAGGAATCAGTCACATTATTTCCAGATACTAGGTATTGATGAAAACTCTGATTTATCTGAAATAAAGAGTGCATACCGTAAATTAGTTAAAATCTATCATCCAGATAATAACCAAAATCTGAATGAAACAGAAAAGAAAGAGCATGTTGCAAAGTTTTTAGAGATTCAACAGGCGTATGAAATTCTGATTACTCAATAAGATTTTCATTTCACTAAGTTTTTAGGATCAGACAGGTTAAAAATCAAGAATTTGCTGTTTATTTGTGTTGAGATCTGAACAATGGACAAACTGAACACTAACTGGTTGGAGTTTCATGAAAAAATGAAATACCGGCTTGTATTGCATTTATTGTACTTTTTTGCCGGTTTGATGTCCATTGTAACGGTCGTCAATCTGTCAAACGAGCATTTCAGTGCAACCCCTAATTTCTTTGCGGTAGGAATGTGCGTTGTCGGACTGATTGTTATTCACGTCACGAAAAATTATAAACTCGTTGGTGCTATTTGTTCCATTTTGACTTTTTGCATCGTTTCAGGGGCTTTTCTTTGGTTACATGCAACACATTACCTCACACCGATGTGGATGATCGTCAATATTATGTTTACATTCTTTGTATTGGGGAAGAAGTGGGGAATTTCGATTTTAGTTGCTCATTTCCTGGTGTTGTTTTACTACCTGGTTTATTTACATGAAAAGAACATTGTCTCGGTTGAATATTTTTCAGGGAATGACATAACAACCTTTATCCTGGAGTATTCCATTGTTGGCTTTGCAATAGGATACATTTTAAACCTGTATATTTTAACGACTAATTATTCCCGGATTGAGTTGATGGAGAATAATCAAAAACTTTCCACTCAGTATAAAGTGATTTCCAAACAGAATTCTGAAATGGAGGTGATGTTGCGTGAGATTCATCACCGGGTGAAGAACAACTTACAGATTATAACGAGCTTGCTTCGTTTGCAGGCAAACAATCTGGATGAAGAACATGGTAGCGGCTCTTACCAGGAAGCAATTGATCGCGTGACGGCAATGGCGATTATTCATGAGAAAATGTACCAATCGGGCTCGTTATCCAAATTTGACATGGAGAAATACCTGAAATCCCTGGTTGACAGCCTGGTATTGAACTATTCGATTTCTAAAAGGCCTGAATTTATTATTACTGTGGAGGTGGAAGACATGAAATCAAAGAGTATTGTTCCGCTTGCACTTTTAATCAATGAATTATTGCTGAACTCCCTGAAACACGCTTTCCAGGAACAGGTTTTTCCGAAAATTTCGATTAGTTTGAGTGAAAATGAAGCGAATAAATCCAATCGTTTCCTGCTTGTTTACACGGATAATGGTTCCTGGGCGGAAGGTTCCGTTGCTTCCTTCGGAACAGAGATTATTCAGGCAATGTCGGAACAATTGGAAGGTGATTTTACCCTGGAGACCACCGGTTCAGGAACGAAATATGTCTTTGATCTGGCCAATTTGAGCTAAATTTACAGCATGAATGAATACCAATTAGTGTGGCTGACCAAAGCTAAATACCATCAAACACCTAAATAAATCAAGACAACATGAATTTTTTCTTAGTGCTCGAAATTTCGTCTGCCCAAGCACAAAAACTAGCGGAAGAAGAATACTACAGGCAAAAAATGATCGAGACGATCGTTGGTTTGTCAATCACTGCAATCATAGTGGCTGCTCCAACGTATTGGCTGATCCGTTATGTCATTTCCAAACTGCGAAAGGAGTTTCGGTTTAAGACAAAGTTCAACCCGTATAATCATATTGATGCGCTGGTTTTGCTGAGTATGAATGTATTGCGGACGAATCCGGATTGTTTTAAGGAAAAGTGTATTTACCTGAAGGAATACATCATTTACCTGTATCCGGAAAATAATAGTTCCTTCAATGAATCGCTCAAAATGGCTTATAGCGATGTCTATCGTTCTGAGTCCATTGTGCGGTGGCTCAACCGTTTTCAGCAAGAGGACCAAAGGAAAGACGTGGTTCGTTTCCTGATTCACATGGCGGCTCAGGACGGAGTGGTGGGTTCCCATGAAAAAGTAGAATTGATACGGATTATCGACGCTTTTGCTTTGGTGCATCGGGAATGGTTGGTTTTGATGGAGGATATTAACGAGACCTACACAAGAAGGAATGAACGCAGGAGTAAAACAAACGATTCCGGAAGTTATTATCAGGAGAGTTTGGTGGAAAAGTCCCTGGTTTATTTTGAAATGCAAAAAGATGGATTGGATGAAGATAAACTTCGTTTAAAATACCGCGGATTGGTGAAAAAGTACCATCCTGATCGCCACCCGGATGCGTCTCCTGAAGAACGTAAGGAGTTGGAGGTAAAATTCCAGGAATTGCAATTGCATTATGAAGAGTTGCTTAAATTGTGTAATTGATTTCGACCCCAAATATGTTTTTGATCTGGCTAATTTGAGTTAAATTCACCGAATGGACGAGCATCAATTAGTGTCGTTGGCCAAAGCTAAAATGCCATTTGGCAAATACAAAGACCGGTATTTAATCCATTTGCCTGAAAATTACCTTGTTTGGTTTAAACAAAATGGCTTTCCTGCAGGAAAATTGGGGCAGCAATTGGAATTGATCTATGAGATCAAATTGAATGGTCTGGAACACCTGATTTATCCTTTAATGCCTAAATAAATGCAGGTAATACTACATGTGAATAGCTTTTTGTTGCGTTTTGGCGGTGTTGCAAGAATGTCGCCGGAAGAGCGTTTCTGGACCGCAATTATTGTTGCTCTTATGTTCGGAGGGGCCTTTGCTTACCTGATTTACATTAAAGTAATGACTCGGGGAGAGGCGGATTGGGACGAGGGAATTATTCCGAAAAGTTACAAACCGACCGAAGAAAATATGTTCGAATTGTTTATTGCTGCTTCTGCTGCAATTGTTCGCAGGGATTTGGATAATCATTACATGAAATTCGCCTATATAGATCGGTATTTAATGAAGCATTTCCCGGCTATTTACTATCAGGCTATTGATTCGTATCAGTATTCATTAAACCATGTGGTGAAGATTGATTCACTGGCTTCCTGGTCCAATAAGCACTTGTCAAAAGAATGGAAACTTAAACTGATTAATTTTTTAGCGGGTGTTGCTGCATATGATGGTGGAATTAATACCGATGAACAGCGTCATTTGTTGATCCTGATGTCTAAGTTGAATTTGGATATTATGGACTTTGAGCCTGTTTACAGGGAAAAACTGACTCGGGAGAACGAGCGGAATTACTGTCACGAAACCAATTATTCCCGACTGGATTTCTTTTATGAAGTGTTGGGATTGGATAAAACTGCATCACTGGAAGAGGTGAAATCTACTTATAGAAGATTGGTTAAATTAACCCATCCGGATCGTTTTATGCATGAATCCCCGGAAATTCAAAAGCAAATGAGTGAAAAATTCCGTGAAATTCAGACAGCTTATGAAACCATTGTAAATTCATGATATGATTATTCTTGGGATTGTATTCGGAGTGGTTTTTATGATCGTGATTTTGGTGTTGATTAAACGCCAGGTCAAGGACTCGAATGAACGAAAAATAAGCACTGAATTAATCCTGAAGCGAAGTTTTCAACCTCCATCCGGTAAAAAGACGGAGAAAATGATTTTCCAGATCTATCTTTTACTGGCGGCTTGGATGATGCGTAAAAATGCAGTTAAATCATTTGAAAAACAATCATTTATAGTTGTTTATATAAATCAAAAATTTAATATTGATTCCTTGATTATTGCAAATGAACTGGAGTTGGTTGAGGAAACGTCGATCCATGTGCGAAGTGTCGCTAATTGGGTGGTTCAAAAGATGCATGAGGCTCAGGAGCGTGCGGATTTGATTGATTTCCTGATTGATTTGGTATTCGTGGATGAAGATATGATTGATCGTGAATTCACAGCTCTGGTTCGTTTGGGGGAATTAATAGGTGTTCAGTCGAAGTATATCGAGAAACGGGTGATTGAACACCGTAAACGGATTTTTGGTTCTTCTGCAGGCAATGAGCGTTTGCATACGATTGCAAATGTGAGAACGCGCAGAAGTATGGCTTTGGCGATTTTGGATTTGGGTCCGTCGGCAACCGAAGAAGAGATTAAGAAGAGTTACCGCAGACTAGCAAAGAGATACCATCCGGATAGTAATCTGGATATGGATGAATCGGAAAGGGAAGAGCGTTCACAACGATTTTTGGAGATCCAGGATGCTTATGAAGAGTTAATTTCAAATTAATTCTGAAAAATCTTTACAAATGTGCTTTTAATTGTAAATAATTGTTTTTTAATGATTTATTTATTGTTATGAGAACTGCTTGTTAAATCAATTTCAATTTTTTTTCATTTTTTTTGATTGGATTTGTAACCTAATATAGAACTGTGGCGTAAATGGGTCAAAACAGCATCGCATTTAAAGTTTTATATAATATGGAAAGCACAATGATTAATAACGCAGTAAGCCTTGCCAAAACAAAATTAGAGCGTCACAAGGCAATGGGTAAGAATAGTAACTTGAGTATTGTTGAAGTTGCTCAATTAATGGACTTGGTTACATTTGGACCAAATCTGCCGCAGGTTAAAAACAGTATGCTTTTCTTTGGATATGGTATAAATTAATACGTTCAAATATAGATTAGAAAGGCCCCGGCGATAAATGCCGGGGCTTTTTTTGTTTAGTATTGTTACAAATGTGAATTTATGGAAATATAGAATTGTGATTATTAAATGATACATTTGTGACATGGAAATAAAAGACCGTTTACGAATGATCATGGATTCGCATAAATTGAATGCAGGATCTTTTGCAGATAAGATCGGTGTACAAAGATCGAATGTGAGCCATGTTCTGAGTGGGCGGAACAAGCCAAGCTTTGACTTTATTGAAAAATTATTGCTCGCTTTTCCACGTGTTTCTGCTGAATGGCTCTTTACTGGTAAGCAAGAGAAGAAAGGGGTGGATAATCTTGAGCAAAAACATACTCAATCACCGGTTAAAGTCACCGAAAGTTCCATTGCTGCTGAAAATAAGGTTAAGACCGGTTCTGATAAGAAAATCGTTAAAACCCTTGTGTTTTACGAGGATTTTACGTTTGATGTCTTTCTTCCTAATGAGAAATGATCCCTGAACCTACTAATTCCTCTTGTAAATAAAGGGCTGCAAATTGTCCCGGGGCAATTCCGCGCTGCTTTTTATTAAACAGGATGTAGAATCCGTCTTCTAAACGCGTTAAAGTTCCTTTTTGCAATGTCTGGCGGTATCTGATCCGTATATCAAATTCCTTCACGTCTCCAATGTTCATGGAGAAATTCGGATTGATCCAATGCATTTCGTTTGTCTCGATCTTTAGTGCCCATTTGTTAAGTCCCGGGTGATCGTCTTTTTGTCCGGAGTAAACGGTATTCGTTTCGGTGTCTATGCCGATTACAAACGAGGGGTTGGGTCTTCCGCCTATGTGAAGTCCTTTTCGTTGTCCGATCGTGTAATAATGAGCTCCGATGTGTTTTTCAACTTCCAGTCCCATTCCCGGGGAATAAATGAATTCTTTGCTTAATTCAACTACGTGATCTAAGTCAACCGGAATGTTTGAATAGTCAATGAATTGATTATCTAATTCATTGATTTCAATTATTTTGCCGTATTTAACCTCAAGTTTTTGTTGAAGAAATTCCGGAAGTGAGATTTTTCCTACAAAACACAATCCCTGAGAGTCTTTCTTTTCAGCAGTAACCAGCCCGATTTCTTTGGCGATTGCCCGTACTTCTGATTTTTGAAGGTTTCCGATCGGGAAGAGTGCTTTAGAAAGTTGTTCTTGTGATAACTGGCACAGGAAGTAGGATTGATCCTTGTTGGGGTCTAATCCTGCAAGCAAGTGATGAACACCGTCTTCTGTGGTTGTTTTTCTGCAGTAATGGCCTGTGGCAACATAATCAGCTCCCAATTCCATTGCGGCCTTTAAGAATACATCAAACTTAATTTCGCGGTTGCATAGTACATCCGGATTGGGTGTCCTTCCGGCTTCATATTCGGCAAACATATAGTCTACAATGCGTTCTTTGTATTCTTTGCTAAGATCCAGCACCTGAAAAGGGATTCCAAGGTGTTCGGCTACCAAAAGAGCGTCGTTGCTATCGTCGATCCATGGACAGTCGTTGGAAAGCGTAACGGTTTCATCGTGCCAGTTACGCATGAATAATCCGATTACTTCGTAACCTTCCTGTTGCAATAAATGTGCTGTAACACTTGAATCTACACCGCCGGATAATCCGACAACCACTCTTTTCATGCTGCAAATTTACGAACTTTTGAAACGAACTTTTGAAAATTCCTGTTCTTTCGAAAAATTAACAGTTACAAAAGTGAATTAATTAAAGTTACATTTGTATGTATTGGTGGTGACTTCGACTACGCTCAGTCACCGTTCCGAATAGCGATTGTTTTACTGTAAAGGAGGCTGCCTACGGTGAGCCTTTGGCGGCCGATGGAGCGGAGTCGAAGCCTGCTTTGAAACTCTAAATAATCGTTAACAGAAATGAAAGCGCAGAAAAAAGTGATATTTTCGTTTCATGAAACTGATTGCTTTAATCTTATTGATCCTATCCGGTAATGCTTTTGCCCAGGAACCATGTACGAAAGTTTGGTTGAAAGGGAAAGTTGAAGATACTCTTACTAAACATGCCTTTCTGAATTTAATGGTGGTGAATACTTCTACCGGGAAAGGTGTTTTTGGTCAGCCGGATGGAACTTTTGGGGTTTATGTAAGCAATAACGATTCTATTATTTTATCGATTAAAGGTTACGAGCGTTACGGATTTCGGGTGAAAGGAGATTCTTCGTGTCGTTTTGAAGTGTACGCTGCAGTAGAGCGAAAAGCACGTCAGATTGATGAAGTTGTCATTAAGCCGTTGAAATCCATCCAGGAGATCAAGGAAGAACGTGCAGCTTTGGCGTTAAGAGAAACACGTACGATTACCGGTATTGAAGCTTTCCAAAGCCCGATTACAGCTTTGTACCAACGTTTTTCAAAGAGAGAGCAGTCCAAAGCTTTAGTGGCTAAAAAAGAATACGAAGATTCAAAAGAAGAGATTGTTCAGGAATTGCTGAGATTGTATGTATCGTACGATATTATCAAGTTGAACAACGAGGATTTTATCGATTTCATTCGTTTTATGAATATGGATGAAAACTTCCTGAAAACAGCTACGGATATTGAATTGATCACTTTTATCAAAGATAAACTGGAGCATTATTTATTGCTGCACCCTGAAAAGGAATGAGAAAAAGAATGAGGGGAATTAAGCAGTCCTCATTTTCATTCTCTCTCTGTTTCTCTTTCTGAAAATCATTCTGTTTCTGCTTCCCGTTCTGATTTTTCTTCGATCAACTGTTTGTCGTACAATTCCCGGTATTGACTGTTGGTTTGTAACAGATCTGCCGGTTTTCCTTCTTCTACAATTCTTCCTTCCTCCAAAACCAAAATATAATCTGCATTTCGGAGACTGGAAATACGATGACTTACGATAACCGAAGTAGTCTGGTTTTCCTGGTTTAATCGCTTCAGATTTCCAAGGATGATTTCTTCGGTTTCCGTATCAACAGCAGATAAACAGTCGTCAAGTAATAAAATGTCGGGTTTTCGGATCAATGCACGGGCAATACTCACGCGCTGTTTTTGTCCGCCCGAAAGATTCACGCCACGTTCGCCCAATATCGTTTCGAACTTGTCCGGAAAAGCTTCGATGTTGTGCAATACGTGCGCATTTTTTGCTGCGGAAACTATTTCCTCATGCGTGACGGCTCCAAAATTCAATGCGCCGAATGCAATGTTGTTGTAGATTGTATCTGAAAATAAGAATACGTCTTGCGGAACAACGGAAAGCTGTTTCCTGTATTCAATCAGGTTAACCGTTTTCAGATCTTCCGAATTGTAGCTGATTTTACCGGAAGTAGGGTCCAGCTGGCGAACAATCAGTTGCAAAAGAGTAGATTTCCCCGAACCGGTTTTCCCGATAATTCCCAGTGTTTCACCTCGTTTTAAAGTGAAATTGATATCGGATAGTACGTCCGGAAGATCCGGTTTGTAGCGGAAAGACATGTCTTTGAACTGCAATTCACTGAAAGGTGCCAATGGAGCCTCTGTTTGATTTTTGATCGCAGGTTCGGTTTTCAGGAATTCATTGATGCGTTCCTGGGATGCCGCTGCCCGCTGATTGATACTCGTTACCCAGCCGATACTTGCAAAAGGCCATGTTAAATTGTAGATCAAAAGGATGATCGTTACGATGTTTCCTGTTTGAATGTGTCCCTGATAGGTCAGAAGGCCACCCATATAAATACTCAGAAGTGTACTTGTTCCGATTAACAAAGAAATCGTTGGCATAAACAAGGCATTCGTTCTTACCAGGCGCATGGTTTTCTTCAGATAAGACCCTGAGCTTGCTTCAAAATTCTGCATTGCGTGCTTCTCCTGGATATACGCTTTGATCACACGGATTCCGGAGAATGTTTCCTGCCCCAAAGTGCTCAGACGCGATTGTTCCTGTTGCACTTCCTTGCTGAGTTTATTCATTCGGGTCGAAACCAAATAGATCAAGGTTGCCATAACCGGAAGCGGGGCAAGTGCATAAAGTGCAAGTTCGGTATTGATCTTTAACATTTCATACAAACTGAAAGGGAATAGGGCAACCAGGTTGATGGTATACATGATTCCGGGTCCCAGGTATTGACGCACCTGCGAAACATCCTCAGAGATCCGGTTCATAAGATCTCCTGTCGATCTGCTTTTATAAAAGTTGTAATCAAGCTGCTGATACTTTTCAAAAATTTCGTTCTTCAGGTCAAATTCAATGTAGCGTGACATCACGATCAGTGTTTGACGCGTCAGGAACAGGAAAAATCCCTTAATTATGTTAAAAAGTATGATGAGTCCGGCAAGTCCAAGTACGACCCAAAACAAGCTTTGACCTTTACTTAGTTCGTTCTTTCCTGAAAGAAAATTCATGGATTCACCTACAAAAACAGGGATTTTTGCGCCAAAGTAATTCCCAGCAATAATGAAGAGTACGCCAAGCAGCAAACGCCAGCGGTATTTGTATAAATATTTGTTTAAATAGCTTAGAGACTTCATTCGATAAATTTCCTATTTTTGCGAGCGCTAATGCGATTTTGTTCGAATCACAAAATTAGCCATTCGCATTGAAATAAAAGATTAAAAGTCGCGTATGTTTGAAGTAAAAGAAGTCAAAGATCTAAATCTGGCTGAAAACCCCGTTATTTCTCAAATGAGTATGTATAACCACGAGCAATTGTTATTCTGTAACGATACTGCAACTGGTCTGAAAGCAATTATTGCTGTACATAACACCGTTCTGGGACCTGCACTAGGAGGAACCCGTATGTGGATGTACAACAATGAAATGGAGGCTTTGAATGATGTATTGCGTCTTTCAAGAGGTATGACATACAAGAACTCAATTTCAGGATTGAATTTGGGTGGTGGAAAAGCGGTGATCATCGGAGATTCACGCTCTATGAAGTCGGAAGCCTTATTCCGTCGTTTCGGGAAATTCGTAAACTCATTGGCTGGAAAATATATTACTGCAGAAGATGTAGGTATTTCACCGGTTGATATGGTTTGGGTTTCTATGGAAACAGATCACGTGGTTGGTTTGCCAGGAAAGAGTGGTGATCCTTCTCCTGTAACTGCTTATGGAGTATATATGGGAATGAAGGCATGTGCGAGCCAGCAATTCGGTTCTGATTCTTTGGCTGGTAAAAAAGTAGCTGTTCAGGGAGTTGGTCACGTTGGTGAGTACCTGGTGAAGCACCTGGTTTCTGAAGGAGCTGAAGTAACAATTACGGATATCCATGAAGAGACTTTGAAGCGTGTTTCCAATGAATACGGAGTAAAAGTGGTTGGATTGGATGAGATTTACGATGTACCGATGGATATTTATGCGCCGTGTGCATTGGGAGCAACTGTAAACGATAACACGATCAATCGTTTGAAGTGTTCAATTATTGCAGGAGCAGCAAACAACCAGTTGGCAGATGAGAAAGTTCACGGTCAGTTGGTGAAAGATAAAGGAATCATTTATGCTCCTGATTTTACATTGAATGCTGGTGGTGTGATCAATTGTTATTCTGAAGTGGCAGGTTTATCCCCGCAATGGTCGATGGCGAAAGCAGAAGAGATCTACACAACGATCGGAAATATTGTTTCCCGTTCAAGTGCTGAAGGTGTTCCGACTTACCAGATTGCAAATAAGATCGCTGAAGAGCGCATCGAATCGATCGGTAAAGTAAAATTACCACTATAAAAGATAGGAGAGTAGTTTATAATGCTGAATAGAAGACATTTACGAATCAAAGTTTTGCAGGCGCTTTACGCTTATTTCCAGGGAGATGAGGAAAGCATCAAGAAAACCGAAAACGAACTGATGCAGGCGGTAGATCGCATTTACGATCTTTACCTGTATTTATTGTTGAGTTTCGGTGAATTGAAAGACATTGCAGAACATCGTATTGAAGAAAATAAAAAGAAGATCCGTCCGACGGAGGAAGATTTGAACCCAAACAGGAAGTTTGTGGATTCAATTGTTATTCAAACGTTGCAGGACAGTTATTCGCTGCGTGAGGCTTCCGAAGACCGTTCTGTAAACTGGATCGGTGATGAATATCACGAAATGTTCCGCAAGATCTATCTTCAGATGAGAGAAGGGGAAACCTGGTTTGCTCATATGAATAGTGAAGCAACAGGTTTTGAAGAAGATAAGAACTTCATGATCAACTTGTTTAAAGCAGAGATCGCAAATTCCCCTTTAATTTATCACTTCTTTGAAGAGAAAAGCATTCATTGGCTGGATGATATTGATTTGGCATGTCAAATGGCAATCAAATCGATCAAAGCAATGGAAGAAGGTGAGAAGTTTATTGCGATGCCTTTATACAAAGACAAAGAAGATGAGCAGGAATTCATCCGTACTTTACTTCGTAAGACCATTTCGATGGATTCTGAAAATTTGAAGTTGATTGATGAATTAACGGATAACTGGGAGTTGGAGCGAATTGCAAAAATGGATATTCTCCTGTTGAAAATGGCAATTACGGAATTGCAGGTATTCAAGAGTATTCCGAAAAAGGTCACTTTGAACGAGTATATTGAGATCTCAAAATTCTACTCAACTCCAAAAAGTCATGGATTTATCAACGGAATTCTCGATAAAGCCGTTGATAGATTGGCAAAAGATGGTAAAATTTCTAAACTCGGAAGAGGTTTAATGGATTAATGTTATGAGAAAAATTGTGTTTTTGGTCCCGATAGCTATCGGGATGGCCTTTTTATCCGCTTGCGGATCTGATTCTCCTGCAGAAATTGTTGGGTACAAGACTACTATGAAAGTTCCTAGCGTTTTTAATGCAGGAAAAATTGCAAGAGGTGAAGTAATTCACGCTAACTTTGTAGTAGAGAACACCGGTGACCAGCCATTGGTTTTGTCTGATGTTTCGGGATCTTGTTCTTGTACAGTTGCGGATTGGAGTAAAGAACCGATTCCTCCGGGAGAAAAAGGATTTGTGAAAGCAGATGTAAAGACCGAATCTTTTTCAGAAGGACCGGTTACAAGAAGCGTGACTATTGTGTCAAATACAACGCCTCCAAACACCAAAGTGGTAGTTGAGGCAACGATAATAAAGTAGAAACGGTTCAAATGTTCAAACGTTCAGTCATTGAACTTTTTTAACGCTTGAACCTTAGATTAGTAATAGTTAAATAAAAAATAGAGTTATGCAAATTATAATGCTCGTGTTGATGTTGGTGGTGTTTTACTTCTTTTTAATTCGACCGCAACAGAAAAAACAAAAAGAGCTTAAATCATTTCGTGAGAATTTAAAGCAAGGAGATAAAGTGGTTACTATCGGTGGAATTCACGGGAAAATCCTTGAGATTACAGATACTACAGTTTTGATCAGTTCGGAAGGTACCAAATTGCGTTTTGAAAAATCTGCAATTTCTACGGCAGTTGCTGAAAACCTTGGAGCACAGGCTTAATTATTTAAATGAAAACAAGTAGGGGCGCGATTAATCGCGCCCCTACTTGTTTTATATCTGGTTCATTATTTTTGGATCAGTAACGCATAACAGTAGGGGCGGAAAATTTTCCGCCCCTACTGTTTGTTATATAGATTTTATCTTAGATATTCTCGATAATCATTGCAGAAGCGCCACCGCCTCCGTTACAGATTCCTGCACCACCGATTTTTCCTCCGTTTTGTTTCAATACGTGGATCAGTGTTACAATGATACGAGATCCGGAGTTTCCAAGTGGGTGACCCAAAGCAACAGCTCCACCGTTCACATCCACTTTCGCAGGATCCAATCCTAAGATCTGTGTATTTGCCAATCCAACAACAGAGAATGCCTGGTTCAATTCCCAGAAATCTACCTGGTCGGTTGTCAAACCTGCTTTTGCCAATGCTTTTGGAACTGCTTTAGAAGGTGCAGTTGTAAAGAACTCAGGCTCTTGTTCAGCATCCGCATAGCTTACGATTTTTGCAATTGCTTTCAATCCGTGTTTTTCAACCGCTTCTTTCGAAGCAAGGATTAATGCAGAAGCTCCGTCGTTTAATGTAGAAGCATTTGCGGCTGTAATTGTTCCTTCTTTATCGAAAGCCGGTTTCAATGAAGGGATTTTATCTAAAAATACGTTTTTGTATTCTTCATCTTCAACCAATAGAATCGGGTCGCCTTTGCGTTGAGGAACAGAAACTCCAACAATTTCGTCATTGAATTTTCCGGCTTCCCATGCTGCAGCAGCACGCTTGTATGAAGTGATCGCAAAGTTATCCTGGTCTTCACGTGTGAAGTTGTATTTTTGAGCTGTTTTTTCAGCGCATGTTCCCATTGGAACTTTGCTGTAAACATCCAATAATCCGTCTTTGGTAATTCCGTCCAATAGTGCAATGTTCCCGAATTTTGTACCGTTTCTTCCGTCAAGGTAATGTGGAGTCTGGCTCATATTTTCCATTCCACCTGCAACAACGATTTCATTGTCACCTGCCAAAATGGTTTGAGCACCCAACATGATCGCTTTCATTCCGGAAGCACATACTTTATTTACGGTAGTACAAGGAACGGCAATCGGTAATCCCGCTCCTAAGGCAGCCTGACGTGCAGGAGCTTGTCCAACACCTGCTTGCAGCACATTTCCCATGAAAACTTCATCGACTAATTCAGGCTTTAATCCTGATCTGTCTAATGCTCCTTTAATAGCAACTGATCCCAGCTGTGTAGCAGGAATAGATGATAAACCACCCATAAACGCTCCCATTGGGGTGCGGACAGCGGCAACAATGTATACTTCTTTCGACATAGCAATTTTAAATTTCGAACCCAAATTTACTCATTTTCTTTGTTTATTCACTGCCTGTGGTTGGAATCTAAAGCAAGGATTGTTAATTTACTTTGTTGGTTTAACTATTTTTGTAAATAAAAACCGAATTGATTATGAAGATCATCATGCTAATCCTGACATTACTTGCCGGGTCGATTGCTTATTCTCAGACTGATGCTGAAAAACTGCGTGAAGACATTAAAAAACTCGATGCACTTCATGATTCGTTGATGCCTAAAAGGTGGACTGTGACCAGTTTGTTTGGTTTATCAGGGTCGCAAACTGCTTTTGTCAACTGGGCAGCCGGTGGTAGAAATAACGTAGCTGTATTGGGTTTTATAGATTTTTCTGCTATTTATCAGCACAGAAGGGTTAAATGGACGAATGATGTGAAGTTGGCTTTAGGAGGTATGTATTACACCGATTCATTGGGAAAAGTGCAAGGATTACAAAAGACGGATGACCGGATCGATTTGGCTACTTCCATTGGTTATGAGTTCAAGAAGCATTGGTTTGCAACGGCAATTGGCGGATTCAGGACACAATTCCTGGACGGTTTCAGTTTCCCGAATGATTCTGTTCCGATTTCACGGTTCATGGCTCCCGGATACGCTAATTTCTCATTAGGTATCGAATATGCACCGGTAGATTATTTCAATGTGTATTTATCTCCGATCGCAGCCAAGATGACTTTTGTAAATGACCAGCGCTTGGCTGATGCAGGAGCATTCGGGGTGCAAGCTGCCGAATTGGATACCAGTGGAAATGTCCTGAAAAGAGGTTTGCGCTTCAGAAATGAGATCGGAGCATATTTCAGATTGCGTTTCCAAAAAGAATTGGTCAAGAACATCGAAATGAAGACGCGTTTGGAGTTGTTTAGCAATTACACGAACAATCCGCAAAATATCGACGTAAACTTTGAGAATATCTTCACATTTAAAGTAAATAAATGGTTTCAGGCATCGCTTCAATGGAATTTAATTTACGATGATGACATTGATATTCGTGATTCAAAAGGGAAAACCGGTCCGCGTACACAATTTAAATCCGTATTGGGATTAGGAATTTCATACACTTTAACGAATACAAAAAAGTAAAAAGCGTATTTTCGTTGCATGAATTACTTTTCCGATCATTCTTTATGGTGGTTGTTACCTATATCAATACTTGCTGTAGGCTTCTCATTTTATTATTATTTCAGGACAGAACAAAGATCGATCTGGGGACGGAACCAATTGCGCGTTTTATTTTCACTTCGAACATTGAGCCTTTTCCTGATCGGGTTATTACTGCTCGGATTGGTTTGGGAAACGATCACTTACCGACCGGAAAAGCCTTTGATCATTACATTGGTGGATTCTTCGTCTTCCATGATGAATTACAAGGACAGCAGTCGTGTAAAAAAGCAAATAGGGGATTTCAGACAAGAATTACCACAGGCATTAGGAGAAGGATATGAATATTTGGAACTCGCAGTAGGAACAAATGTGCGCGACCTGGACAAACTTACATTAGCCGATAAATCGAGTGACCTGGCAGCAGGATTCAAGCAAATCAAGGATCGGTTCTTTAACCGGAATATCGGGGCCATTGTTTTAATTTCGGATGGAAATTACAACCAGGGAGTTCACCCGATGTATGAAGCTGAACGGATTGAATTGACTCCGGTTTTTTCATTGGCGGTAGGCGACACCACTCTGAAACGGGATATTGTGGTGAGATCGGTCAATTCCAATGAAATTGCATTTTTAAATAATGAATTTCCTATTCAGGCACTGGTTGATTTTCAGCGCGTCCCGCTTGGTTCTTACCAGGTAAATTTAATTCAGAACGGAAAAGTTGTTCAATCCCAAAGAGCAACAGTAAGTAATACGAACCTGGATCAGAAGGAATTTTTGTTCACCGTTTTAGCTAAAAATAAAGGATATCAGCGTTTTACGGTTTCAGTGGAGCGGATCGGAGGTGAGTTTACCAGGGATAACAATCAGCAAACCTGTTTTGTGGAAGTTATTGATTCCAAAAGCAATGTATTGTTGTTGGCAAGTGCTCCGCATCCGGATGTTCAGGCGCTTCGTTCGGTATTTGAACTGGACCAGGAAGCGGTCATCCAATCAGAATTGCTTGCCAATTATTCATTGGGAACAAAATTTCCTGATTTTGTGGTTTGGTATGAGAATGGTTTACGACCGAATGCTTCCTTATTCAAGCAGTTGCAGGACAAAGGAATTCCGGTTTTAATGATCCTGGGACCGAATGTTACCACAAGTTTGCTTCAGAATTACGGTTTGGCAATGAAAGCCCCGAACGGAAATCAATTTGAAGATGTGTATCCCGCCGTGGCTAAAGGTTTTAATTCGTTTGGTTTATCTGCGGATTTCACTTCGATCGTTCCTGTTTTAACTCCTTTGCGTACGAAATTCGGAACTTATAAACTTCCGTCGAATAGTGTGGTGGTTTTGAACCAACGGATTGGGAATATTGCAAAGAATGATCCTTTGATCGCTGTTTCTCAAACCCAGAAATCAAAAATCGGCTTTGTGTTGGGAGAAGGTTTGTGGCGCTGGAAAATGAAAGAATTCATGCAGAAGAAAACGACTGTTGGTTTCGAAGAATTCGTTCAAAAGTTGACACAATATATTTCGGTAAAACAGAATAGGGAGCCGTTACGCGTCACTTTGCCCAAACGATTCAACACGATTGAAGACATCATTTTTAAAGCGGAATTTTATAATGAATCAATGGAATTGATTACTACTCCAACTATTGAAATGACCATTACAAAACGTGGAGAGAAAGGGTTTAAGCAGTTGTTTTCACCGACAGCAAATTTCTACCAGTTGAATGTAGGTCAGCTTGCTTCCGGAACATATGACTGGAAAGTGGTAGCTGATAATAACGGAAAGAAATACACGAAAGCCGGTTCATTTGCGGTGGATGAGATTTCATTGGAAGACCAGGATACACGCGCCAATTTCTCGACTTTAAATCAACTGGCCGTTCAGTCAAATGGTTCGTACAAAACATTGGACCAATACAAAGCATTGATCAACGAAATTAAAACGCGTGGAGATATTACGACTATCCAATATGAAGATACCGGTTACCAGGAGTTAATTGACTGGAAATGGATGTTTGTTCTGATTATTGCGTTGCTTTCGGCAGAGTGGTTTTTGAGAAGGTGGTGGGGA
>CAMLLB010000012.1 GCA_946480815.1 uncultured Flavobacteriales bacterium | reverse complement strand
ATTCACCTTTGAATCCGTTGGCAACAATCGCATTCTCTGATGCTGCAGTCAACTGTAATTCTCTTCCTCCGTTTCCGGTTCCGTCCAAACGTGTGATACGTGGTGTCAGACCATAAGAAGCCAAATGCATGGTTCCCATAGATTCCGGAGCCGGATCATGCGGAATCAACTCAAGGACCTTCACTTCACCAATAGCCGCTTTTCGGCTTCCAAGGAAAGGTTTCTTTTGTCCATCCAGGGCAACCGGATCAGTTGGGTCGTATGTTTTATAATTATTGTATGCATACGAAATTGCCATGAAGTAATAGCGTTTGAAGTTGACCAATTTGCGGTCACCTGATGAGAATAAATCCTCTGTAACCCTGAAGGTATGACTAATTCCCAGATCCGATCCTTTTACTTTTTCCACAGGAAATGATGCCTGCAGGTTTTCATCGAATTCAAAATTTACCAGGCGTTTAATTCCATCCTTGAGATCTACTTGTGCAACCAGACGGGCCTTTGTCGGATCTTCCAGGTCAGAAACACTGACATTTGATTTGTTCAGCTGATAGATCATATATCCCTGGAAACGATAATATTTATCTGCATTCGGAACCGATGTAACAATGAACGGATCATATTCCATGTAATCCTCGTGCTTATTATTCGATGCAGAACCATTGGATAAATACAGTATTAATTCATTCTTCAACTCTTGTCCTGTCAATTCGGGAGCATGTGGTCCTTCCAATACCCGGAAACAGTTTTCAAACAGTGCCTGGGCTTTGTCATCGGCCAGGCGCAACGATTTAACAGATTCAAACGGATCACCTCCGGCAGATCTTGCCCAAACCATTCCAACGGTAATATTATTAACAGCACCTGGTTTTAGAACAAAAGGTCCGGCAGATTGCAGGAAACGGCGGTCATAAGGCAAGTTATTCGCTGTTTGCTCCGTCCAGATCGGTTGCGGAATTCCACCCGTGCCCCATCCTAAAGGATCCGTGTCATCGGGGAACATAAAATCGCAGGTTACGTTCGGATTAACTGTCGGGTCGGAAATATGTCCGTTCCCGCCATAATAAAACGGTGTGCCATCTTTCCATCTCCCTCTCAGGAAATTGTAATAATCTACAGCATATGTAGGATCCGTTTGATTCGGATTTGCACCGCCACCGGAATTGATGTAGTATAAAAAGCGCCGCATTCCGTAACGCTCATTATCAACAATTCCATCTCCGTAACCGATTCCGTTCAACGCTTCACCCAATCCGATCCCATACGCATTATCAATCGAATCATTATCCTGGTAAGGCCCTTCGAAAAAGTCGACTCCGGCTGCCGGTGGATTCGCCCCATAACCGTAGAACCCCTGGTTATCGGCATCTACCGCATCTCCATTATAGAAATAACCTAATCCGCGTGTTACATCACAACCTACATAATCGTCAAACGGATCACCAAGCGCTCCATCCACAAAAACCCCGAAATAGGTATCGTACAACGTTTGAGTTCCACGATTGATCAATTCGTAGTTGTAGAAGGTCATGTTATTCACCTCATCGTTGGTAGCAAAAGCAAATGCCTGCGCGCGAATTTCCATTCCGATCGGCTCACCTTGTGATTCCGTATGAATATTTCCTTTGTCATTCATCACCCACCACATGTTGAAATCCCCGTAAAGAGAAACTCTTCTGTCCGTTTTGCAATCCTTTGTTCCGTTAATATCATACCAGGGATAATCTCCTTCTTCCCATTCGTAATCTCCGTCATTATCCCGGTCAAAGAAAGGCGCCAAATTATAATCCTGTCCCTTGCTCACATCTCCGTGTGCGGGCCAGTTCTTAATAAATTCAGGGACTTTGTAATTCGGGAAATTCGTTGTTTGTAAGTTCGTCCCGTTTTGCTGATCCGATACTCCGGCATTGTACCAGGCATCAAATTGCCTTACCAGATCCTTGCTTGAAGTAAAGTGATTATCGTATTTCAAACATTCACTTGGGTCAATCTCAGCAGTACCGTTAGACAAAGGCCCCGTCCAGTAATCTTGTCCCTGACGGTAACGCAATGCTGCCAATTTCAACTGTCCGTTGATATCTGTTCCTCCCAACCAAAGTGCAGATGTGAAAAAACACATGATTTTTGAGTTCTTAGGAATTTCATATTGAGAGAAATTTTGACCCGGAACCTGCCACAAATTTCCGGCAGTATGTACCATTGCGCGTACATTGTTGTACTCCATGTAGGTGGTTTTATTCGCCGGTGCACAACTGGCAGCTTTTGTTTGAACAGGACTTTTCACCTTGTCATTGCCTTGATATACCTGAGAATAAAGTGCTTTGGAGCAAATTAAAAAACCGATGACTAATATTAATCGCATTTCCTTCATAAATAGTTGCGAGTGAATATACTCAAAAATACAGAGCTATAAAAACGTGAATTCGATATAAGAATACAGTCAGAATTCTCAAAAAACATACTCAAGTCTTTTTTAGAATGGCTGTATAACATTTCGTTTTTGAACAGCAATCTACTTTCTCTTGAATTCTTGTAATAACCCGTTATTACTTCAAATCCAAGACTCGTAACTCACTATTCAAAAACGATCTGACAATATTCTTATCCCGTACTCACATTTAAAAAGCACAGGAAAAGTGAACGTTTCCTTTTCCTGTGTTTATCTAACCAATTATGGGTATGATCTATTGTAGCAGCAGCTACTCCCGGAAGGAAACGAAAACTAACTTACCTAAAAAACTAACCTATTATGAAACAACTCCTTCCGAAAGGATAGTTCAAAAGTAATATCAGACGGGATCTAAGTAAATACCTGAAAAGGTTGTTTTTGAGTACTTGCTGGAAGGGAGTCCGGATCACAGCAATCCGATTTTACCTCAAAACAGTATTTCTTCTTCGTTATATAACGAATACATAATATTATGATATAACGTATTTGTGTTATCCCGCTTTTATGCAGAATGAAGGACTATCTCTTCCACGCAACTACCTTCTCAAAATCAATCAGGAGCTGATAGATCATATTGAACTTATTGAAGCTCAATTCTTCGTAGGTGTCATACACATCGTGATAATGCTTGTTCGGTCCCATGGTATACATGAAAAATGCCGGAACTCCTTTTTGTGTAAAGAAGTAATGATCCGAATTTGCTGCCGGGCCTCTTGAGGCAACTTTCGGCAGGAACTGTTGCTTATCGTTAATGGATTTCAAAACCTCAAACTGCTCGGGAAATAAAGTCGCATTGACAACCGTCACTCCTTCTTCCCCGCTTCCCATAATATCGAGGTTGAACAGGAATTGAATTTCTTTCAGGGGGAAGATCGGATGTTCGGTATAATAGCGGCTTCCCAGTAAACCAACCTCTTCACCTGCAAATGCCATAAAGACCATATTTACTTCTGCGGGATTTTTCACATAATAGCGAGCCATTTCCAACAAAAGTGCTGTCCCAGAAGCATTGTCATTTCCTCCGGGGAAATAAGTTTCCTGTCCCATCTGACCCAAATGATCGTAATGTGCACTGAATACAAAATATTTTTTTGATTTCTTTTTTGCAGGAACGTATGCAATGACATTTCGAGCCGTGTGGTTGCGCATTTTTGCATCTACCCTGATACTAAAGATCCATTCATCCTGCGATGCATCTATAGCCGCTGACTGAATCTGCAATAATGCAAAACGGCTTTGTTCCTGGCTCACACTCCAGGTAAATTTGGTATCTACCAATTCGATAACAGGGATGGATTGCCCCAAAGTATTTGCTAATTCCCTGGCTTTCTTAAGCGTATCTCCTTTCCACGAACTGAATTGAAACGCAAAACCGATACCTGTTTTTGAACCGCTCATTGCTGCTTCACTGATCTTATTTTTCAATTTCTTCCCGTTAAAGAGTTCTGCAACTGTAATGCGGTACACTTTCAAACTGTCAACGGAGTAAGACGGACAAGCCGGATCAACTACAAATTCTTTTCCCGGAACTAACGCTAAGCCATTTACGGAACAAGCCATTCTATCCGGAAAGGTATTTACCTGGAATTGAAAAGGCTGAAAGGGAGAATTCTGAAAGAATTTACAGCCCATTTTTCCAAATTCGTCTGCAATAAAATTTGCCGCAAGGGAATCTCCTCCGTTTACATAACCCCGACCGTGAAAAGCCGGTGAACACAATTTTTCAACCGTTAAACGGCCTTGCTCTACCTGCCCGAACCCGAACAGTGGAATGAAAACCAGGAGAAAACCAAACTTATGCATACTTGCGTTCTACTTTTTGGACCAATTCAATAGCCAATTGGCTCTCTGCGTCCCAATGATACTTGTTTGCATAACTGCTTACCAAAGACCTTGCCTGTTCTTTGGAAGAAATATTCTCAATTTGTTCGATCAGGCTGTTGAATTCATCATTCGAACCGTTAAATAACTCCTGGATAATCTGCAAACGCTCATTAAATCCGAAAGCACCCTTCAGGGTTTCCAAACGAACAGACATCAATCGTGCAGCCAGTGTTCCGTCGTTGGAATTCAATTTTCCATAGATCGGATGCAAACCCTGTGTATTTTCAATCGGAGCTGCAAATGCCGGCTCTGAAACAACCGGAGCTTTTTCTTCCTCTGTTTCCTGAACAGGTGCAACAAATGGCTCAATCGCTTCCTCCTCAATTACTGCTTCGGCGGAGTCTTCAACCAATTCGAAAGGAACTTCGTCCTCTATCTCCTCAGTAGTATCCATTCCGAATAAATCAAAAGATGGTTCTTCCTGTTGTTCCGGATGTACTTCCTGCGCTTCTACGATAGGTACAATATCTTCTTTTGCAACAACGGGTGCTTCTGAAACAGGTGCTTGCGGAACAGGTGTTCCATAAACTTTCGCCTCCATCGCTTTATATCGTAAAATAATTGCGCGCTCATTCAATTGACCCGCCGCAGCTGCAAAAGCTTCCAATTCACCAAGAGTCGCTTCTCCAGACTTTATCTTTGCCAATAAAGCTGTAATTTCTTCGATCAATGCGTGCATTTCCATATTTCCTGTATTTCGAAATTTTTCAACATTTGTCACAACTTGTAAACCTCACCCTTCATAAAACGCGAGAAATCACAATTTTTGCAGTATAAAATTACAATTCAGGAAAGCCCTTTTTGTTTCAAAAGCGAATAGTTGTTTATATTGGATTGTTGATAACCCTGAAAAATGATGTTTTTAGAGCAAATTCCTTCTGAAGCAAGACAAAACGGATGGATCGAAGTGATCTGCGGATCGATGTTTTCCGGTAAAACCGAAGAGCTGATCCGCCGTTTGAAACGTGTCGAATTTGCACAACAAAAACTGTTGCTTTTCAAACCTGCTATCGATAATCGTTACCACGAGGAACAGGTTGTGAGTCACAAAGGTTCTTCCCTGGAAGCTATCCCGGTAACAAGTTCGGCAGAGATCCTCAGGCATTGGAAAAAAGAACGCATTGTTGCAATTGATGAGGCGCAATTCTTTGATAACGGTTTGATAGAGGTTTGCACCGATCTGGCCAGACAAGGAGTCCGGGTAATTATTGCCGGATTGGATATGGACTATCTCGGGAAACCATTCGGGCCTATGCCGGACCTTTTGTGCATGGCAGAATATGTCACAAAAGTGCATGCGATTTGCGTTTCATGTGGTAACTTAGCACAATACTCCCATCGGACAACAAAGGATGAAGGACAGGTATTGGTCGGAGCAGTTGAAACATATGAACCGCTTTGCCGAAGTTGTTACAATAAAATTGAGCATTGAGACTAAATTATTCCATTGAAGCATGTGCTGAAATTTTTGAAGCAGAAGTAGTTGGTTCAAGCTTGGACTCCATCTTACATGTTTACTTTGATTCCCGCAAAATTCAACAAGCAAAAGGAGCACTCTTTTTTGCACTATCCGGTCATTCGAGAACTGGAAATGACTTTGTTGAACATGCTTATCAGCAAGGAATCCGCTTCTTTGTAATTGCGAAAAACTCTTCGGTCAAATTCCAGGCGGATGCCGTTTATTTTAAAGTAAATGATCCCCTGCTTGCCCTTCAAAAACTGGCGAAACATCATCGGAAACAGTTTAGTTACCCGGTCGTTGCGATAACAGGGAGCGTTGGGAAAACAACGTTCAAAGAATGGATCTTCCACTGCATTTCAGATAAGTTCAAAGTGGTACGGAGCCCTAAGAGCTTCAATTCGCAATTGGGTGTTGCTTTATCCCTTTTGGAAATGCATGAAAGTGCTTCCATTGCCTTTATTGAAGCGGGAATATCGAAACCCGGTGAAATGAAGATCCTCCAGGACATGATTCAACCGGATTACGGTATTTTCACTGCTTTTGGAAAAGCACATCGCGAGAATTTCACGAATAACGAAGAACATTTATTGGAGAAATGGGTGCTTTTCCGGGATTGCCGGCTTGCTTTTATTCCGAATTCATTTGCCGACCTGGAAAATCGGTTACCCGGGAACTTCCAGGTTTGCTCCACTTACGAAAACCATCGTTTTCCTGCTGGATATAGTGGAATGCTCGGTGTTTTAAAAACATTCCTCACTTACCTGCAACTGGATTCGGAGGAAATCCGGGAACGCATTGATTCGCTTCCGACGCTTGCTTTACGTATGGAGGTTTTTGAAGGAGTCAACGGAAACACGATTATCAATGATACATACAACCTGGACCTGGATGCCTTGAGTGAAGCATTGATCTATCAGCGTCAATTGGCACCGGATAAAAAACGCATTGTGGTGATTGGTTTATCCGAGAAACATCAGCACGAACGATTAGACATTGAGCGTTTGATCCAATCATTTGATCCTGACGAATTTCATTTCATTCCTGAAGGAAAGCCCATTCCGTGGGAGAACTTCCATAACGCAGTGGTTTTGGTGAAAGCACACCGGGACCGTGCATTTGAATATGAAGTTGCACGCGGAAAGGCCCTGAAACACCGAACGATTGTTGAAATTAACTTAAGTGCCATTAAACGAAACGTTTCTTTCTATCAATCACGTTTACCAAAAGATGTAAAAGTCCTGGCAATGGTCAAGGCTTCATCTTACGGTTCGGGTGCCGACAAAGTAGCTCCTTTCCTGCAGCAAAGCGGAATCCGGGATTTCGGAGTGGCATTTGCAGATGAAGGTGTTGAATTGCGTAAAGCAGGAATCGGTGTTTCTTCTTCTATTGTAGTGATGAACCCGGATCCGGAACACAGCGATTTGATTATCGAATACCGCCTGGAACCGGCCATTTATTCCTTTGAGCAATTGGACGAATTTATTACGGCTTTGATCCATCGTAAGATTTCAGCATATCCGATTCATTTGAAATTTGATACCGGGATGCACCGCCTGGGATTTGCACCGGGAGATAAAGAACGTGTTTTGGCAGTTATCAATTCACAACCTGAAGTACAGATCAAAGGAATTTACTCACACCTGGCTGATGCCGATAATCCGAATCACAGTTCATTTACCCAAAAACAACTGGCTTCTTTCGATTCGATCGTTTCCTATTTCAGGGAACACAGTTCGGATTCTTTCCAGGCACATATTCTCAATTCGGAAGGTTCTTTGCGCTACCCGGAACATTGTTATGACATGATCCGACTGGGAATTTCCATGTATGGCTACACCGAAAACACGAATTTGAAACCTTCACTGGAAGCAAGTGTTTCCTGGTACAGTTCGATTTCCCAGATCAAAATCGTTCCGAAAGGAGATTTTATTGGTTACGGAATCTCTTACGAAGCGGCTGAAGATATGACTATTGCAATTATTCCTGTTGGCTACGCAGATGGTTTCAGACGCAGTTTAAGCAACGGGAAAGGTTCTGTTTATATTCACGGAATCCAATGTCCGGTAGTTGGACGTGTTTGTATGGATATGATCATGGTGGATATCAGTTCTGTGAGTGCGAAAATCAATGACCAGGTCGAAATCATTGGCCAAAATCAACCGATGGATGCCTTTGCAAAAGCAATGGATACGATTCCGTATGAGGTGATGACGGGATTGTCAAGACGGATGCACCGTGTTTATATAGAAGATTAATATTCCCGTCGATTACGCAGAGGTGCGCAGAAATACACCTGAAAATTATTATTCAAAAATTTGAATTGCAGAACATGTGAAATAAATTATCACACAATAGAACACTTATAAAATCTGTGTAATCTGCGGGAGAAAAAATCACTCTGTTTTCCGGTAAAAAATTGCTTCCACTCTTCGGTTCATGGACATGTGAGCCTCTGAGTCGTCCGGAACGATTTCCATACTGTTACTAAATCCTTCGGCAATCATCCGGTTTTGATTTACTCCATTGCCGATCAAATAATGCATCACTGCTTCGGCACGTTCTACCGATAGTGGCATATCATTATCACAGCAAACATGACCGTGTAATTTTACATAAAGCGTGGTGTCTTCCAGCATGATTGTTTTCAATTTTTCGAGGTTCGGAAATGAACTGGTTAAAAAGTCTGCCTTTCCACCTACAAAATTGATATTCAAATTGACCGGTTTATTGAGTTCGAAACGTATTGCTGAACCAGTAGCCAAAGTTTTATTATAGACTAACACATCAACTCTGCGATTCGATTCATCCGGTGCTGTCCGATAACCGGAAATTTCGTTCGCATTGACGGTTTCCACTCTCACTTGCTTTAATCCCGAACTTCTCAATAACGTTTCTACCGACCGGATCCTGTCAGCAGCCAGAACAGTATTTCTCTTCAAAGATCCGGTGGAGTCCGTATATCCAACCAATTTAATGGCAGTAATCGAAGAAGCATCCAGTTTGCTCACTTGTGAGAGCACAAATGGCTTATTCAGGATCTCCGATTGATTATAGGCAAATGATACAGTTATCGAATCCTTGCGAACTTCATTTTGTGCAAAACAGGAAGCAGTTATAAAGGAGATAAACAGGGAAAGTATGATTGGTTTCATAAGTCGGTTTTGTTTGAAACGGAAGAATTCTATTTCGTTACATGAATTCCTGAAATCCAACGATGCGCATCTTCAAAATTGGAAAAGGTTTTCATCGGGATTGGGGGTTTCTTCATTCCATAAATCAGGTTGATGATAAAACCGGTCAGTTTATTCGGAGCGATCATGGCCATAGCTGAATAGGTCAAAGGAAGTTCTTTTGCTGCCAGTTCACGTGTTGCTTTATCCGGAACGGGTGATTTCGCAATTGAAATAATCAGCTTAACAGGTTTGTAATCATTGAGTGATTTCACCAACGCGACATTGGTTGCAATCGTTTCAACCGTTCGGCTGCATGGTTTGGATTCGGCATAAACGGTCTGCGAATCAACCCGCCAGTATTTTGCCAGTTCGGATTCCCCGATAATCGGAGTTTGTATGAGTTCTTCCAATTTCATATCACTTTTCTATTGCCAATAAAACTTGCTTCCGCCAGCTTCCCCAACGGAAGGTACCGATTTTACCACTATGATGCACCACTCTGTGACACGGAATCAGCAAAGCAACCGGGTTTGCACCGACCGCAGCACCAACAGCCCTGGAGACATTCGGATCACCCAGGTTTTGAGCCAGTTCTCCATAAGTGATCAATTCCGATTTTGCCAGATTTAAGAGTTGATTCCAAACACTGACCTGGAACAAGGTCGCTTTCACGGCCACAGGAAGAACCGGAAGATTGGTTGTTTTGACAAAATAACTCATCAAAGCCTGGTAAGCCAATTCATGCAGTTCCGTTCGTTCTTCCTTAATGATACTTTTCGGGAAAGCCCTCCTTAAACGGATCGGGCCTACTTCCGAATCCTCGAATGTCAATTGACAAATACCCGATTCGTGGCTTGCGATAAATACATTTCCTAAAAAATAAGGAAAGATGGAATAATACACCACTTCGGGAGATTCTTCTACTAATTGAATATCGAGATCTATATGAGCCGGTATTCCTTCACGTTCTTCTTCAAAAGAATCAAAGATTGAAAGTTGCACCCGATTTTTATTAACCTGGGCCAGAGACGGAGAAAAAGCATCCTGTACAAAACGCAGCGGATCTTTTCCCACATACTCCTGGAACAAATGCTGTGTTTCCCATTCACCAAGTTCCAGGCGTTTCGACAACTCTTCGACAGTTATTCCAAGCTGTTGAGAATCAAGCATCCATTTCAGGGTCTTGAAAAGCAAGTCCATACGGGGAGCCTGGTATGAAAAATCAGCGTTCATTACGGAGCGGAAAGTTAGGCAAAAGAAGTGAGTCGTTGATATTTTAAATAAAAAACAGTTAATTTCTTGTCAGGATTCCGGTTCCTGAATCCGTCCCGCAAACAATTTTCCCTGGAGGAAATTACAACCTTATAAGAATCCTTGTATCAGTCTGGTGAATTCAACTTGAATAATTATGAAAACTACCTTATTTTTAACCGCTTTACTTTGCATTGGAAGCACCTGGACACAAATTGCTTACCGCCCGCTCCCGGAAACAAATGCGACCTGGATCCAGGCAGAATTTCTATACGGAGGTTTTCATGAGCATGAAACAGTTACTTCAGCCGTTTATACTTTGGGAGATACGATCATAAACGGACAGACTTATATTCAATTCGGAAGTCACGGAATGCGTAAGTGGATAGATGGGTATGGTTCACAAAATCAAACTTCAGGTGGTGGTCCAACTCCATATGGAACAGGTTATTTCCGACAAGATATTGCACAGAAGAAAGTTTTTGTCTGGGACACTTTAAATCAAACCGATCAATTGCTTTACGATTTCGGAAGTTTGGTTGTAGGCCAACCCTATCCTGAAACGATGACGAATCTCTATTATCCGAATCTCCTTGTAATGGGCCAGGACTCGGTGCAATTGATGGACGGGAATTATTATAAACGCTGGGTTTTGGGTTCGAATTCAATGGATTCTGCTTACACTGCCGTGATTGAAGGAGTTGGTGGCACACATGGATTCAACACACCCATTCACCCGGTCTTTGAGCAGGCATCTCATTTGATGTGTCATAAAGTTGGAACACAACACATTTACGAGGATTGGCAGACTTCTGTTATTCCACCGGAATATTCCGAAGATTGTTCCAAAACACTTTCTCTTGAACAATACGATGAAGCAAGCCTGATGATTTTCCCAAACCCTGCAAGTTCAAGCATTTCTATTCGATCAGACGAATTGATCAAATCCGTGGAAATCTCTGATCTGAATGGTCATTCACTTCTTTGCCTTGAAAAAAGTAATGGAAATGAAATGAGCTTTGATATTGGCATTTTGCAGCAAGGTGTTTATTTGATGCGAATTGTATCAGCAGGCGACCATTCAGTCATACGGCAAATCCAGGTGATTCGCTAGCATTATAAAATGATTTAAAAATATAGGGGTGCGATTAATCGCACCCCTATTTGTTTTTATTCGGATTTAGCAGGACCTTGTTTCGGTTTTGCTTCCGGTTTGGTGATCTTTTGAGGGCTTTCCGAAGTCTTTTTCTCCGGATCCATCATTTCCATCAGTTTCAAACCTAAAAGGCCATCCATTGCCGATCCGCCTTGTTGTCCGTTTCCACCGATCAATACATCCGGGATCAACTTGATGTTTCCTTTTGAAAGTTCTTCCGTGATCTTATATCGCGTGAAGTTTTCTCCACCCAAAGCTTTAACCGCCAATTCATAGGCTTCCGCTGTAGATTTACCAACAGCCAGAATTTTACTCGCTTCAGCCGAACCGGTCTTTGAAATGCGCTCCGCTTCCGCGTCTGCTTTCAATTTCACCGCTTCCGAATCTGCTTTTGCACGCGCTCTGGTAGCTTCTGCTTCCGCCAATGCACGCATTTTCGTAGCTTCTGCTTCTGCTCCAACCGCCAGTTTCACTCCGGACGCATCTCCTTCTGCTTTTTTCACCGTCGCATTCGCTGTACGTTCTGCGATTTCCACACTTTGCTGTGCTTTTACGATGTCTTTCTGCATATCGGCAATCGCAGTTTCTTTTTCCATCCCCTGACGCGTTTCCTGTGCCTGTTTCTGGGTTTCATAAGTTACTTTCTGCTCTTCCGCGATCTTACGGTCTGTCAAAGTCTTCATCAGCGATTCCGGTGGAACGATATCCCCGATCAGTGTGTCGACCGCATTGACGTTGTATTCATCCAACACTTTTTTGATGTGTTCTTTTGCAGATTCCTGACGCTCTTTACGGGTTGATAAGAAAGCGATCACATCACTGTCCTGTGCCGAGTTACGGAAATAGTTACCGATCGTCGGCTCCAGCACTTGCGTTACCAGGTTCACCATGTTCCCGAAACGCGCAATCACTTTCGGCGCTTCATTGGTAGGTACGTGAATAATCTGGGAAACATCCAGGTTGAACGGGAAACCATCTTTCGAACGAACCGTAATTGTAGACAGGTTCTTGTCCAGGTTGTGCGATTCGCTTCGTGCCTGCGCCCAGTTCAATACAAGGTTTGTTGTCGGTACCAATTCCACTTTCATCGTGTACTTGTTCACCGGGTATTTTCCGGGACCAAATGGCTCAGACCAAACTCCCTTGCTGCCTTTCTCAACAATGTTTCCATGTTTGAAATCTGTTCCGGTCAAATCCTTTCCGTCCTGACCGATAAATGAGATCACAACTCCTACATACCCGATCGGAATCTCCGTCATTGGAGTTTCTTCGACCTGCACGGCCCATGGATTAAGGTTGTACGATCCGGCAAGGATCACAGTTGGTTGCAAACCTCTGTTTCCTCCAAGATGCAGGAACAAGTCAAAATCCTGGAAGTTATTGTGATCCGGAATCACTTTACCTGCGATTTGTCCGGCTTCGATCGGAAGGCCATCCAACGTAGTTACAATTCCCACCATGCTTTCGTGGATGCGCACCATATCAGTAATTGAAACCTGGAACAACATGGTGTTAATACGCCAAGATCCTGCGGTAATGTAGTGAGTCTGTCGACCACGCTGCCCACCATTGTTCAGATACATTTCCGCATCCTGGAAATTATCACATTCCACTTTTCGTCCGAGAATGTTCCCTGTTGGAATTTCAGCACCATCCTTGGCCAGAATGAGTCCTATTTTTCCTTCAGGAATAATGGTAAATGACTCGAATGTGATTTCAAACTGCCATACCCATTTCCCGAAGTACAATCCTGGAGCGAGTGTTTTTGCCTGAAATCCGGCTTCTCCTTTGGTTGCGATAATCCGTCCGTCAGGTAACTCCTTGTTCTCTCCGAAGAGCACAAATTTCTTGGTTACGAGACCAATTTTATCTTCGGGAACGATGACCATTCCAAACAGGAATCTTAAAATAAATTTATAAAGGATCAGACAAAGTATAACTAATCCGATCCACCAATAACTAAGTAACATTTCTTTCATCGATTTTTATTTTGTTTAAGTTTAAAAGTTGGCACGTTACTTGCCGCGTCAAATTTAGAAGAAAAGCATTCAAAACTCCCAGTCGGACCCAATTTCTTATGCACAGAAACCCGTATCAAAAGTTCATGCAAGTGATATGAGTCCCGACTTGGGAGCGCCTTTGGCGGCAGGTTGACAGAACGAATCGGTATCCCAAAAACAGGATATAGACTCATTTGGTCAAACTGCCTTGACTAATTTCTACTACTATTGATTCACTTCAGTATCGTACAATCCGCCGTTGCGGACGAAACGTTTCTATTCCGATAGGAAGCTTGAGGGAAGTGGCCGGATTCCGGTGGGCTGTATCGCGAATGTGACATTCACGAGGTAAATGTATATATCCTACGAAATCGCTGAAGATATTTAGGATATTTTTACTTAAAATCTGTTATTTAACGGATAAACTTCAGCTGCTTTTTTAAGCCTTTTTCTGAGGAAATACGGGCAATATAGCAGCCTTTTGAAAGAGTTGAAATATCCAGGTCCTGTGATCCTTCCAATTTGTTATTTTGGATCAACTGCCCGGATAAGGAATACAGATCGATGTTCCAGGCAATACCTTCAGTTGCCTGAACAGTCAACATGTTTTCACTGCTCTGCCAGACCGATATATCTTCGCTAATCTTAGGAAATGGCCCTTCCACCGAAGCTTCCGGATCGTAAAATTTGATCCGGAAGAAATACTTATCCGGACTGTTTCTTTTCTGAATTTTGAAAAGGCAGGGATCTTTTATATATCCTATTTGTGAAAGGTTATAATAATAGGACATGTCATAATCTCCTTTATGCGCAATTGGAAACGGAATTCCTTTCAGGATTGTCACTAATGAATTGACATCGGCACTATCCAAGTAGTAGCACATGCCATCTGCATGCCAAGACGCAGAGTAAGTGAGGGAATCTCCAAAAGGCAGTCTCAGTTCATAGATCAATGAATCAGTCCAGGTTGTTGAATCAATGGTGAAATTGACTATTTCATATACATGGCTGGTATTAAATCCATCTATAAGGACCCGGTTGCTCTCGTAAAAGTCATCTCCATTTGAATGAAATAAACTGATTCCTGAAGAACAAATTCCTTTCTTTTCGTGATCTTGGGAAAATCCGGTCAGAGAGCTGATGATACAGATGATATAAAGTAGTTGTTTCATAATAGCATAACGTGGAGAACAGTGTTTTCGTATAACTCCCTATTATTACAAATTCGTGATATTAGGTACAGCCCACTACTGCAAAGGGATTTCGGGTATTTTTCACAACAATTTTGACCATTTTATTGTCATTTCCCAGGAATGATAAAAGACAGAATAAAAAAAAGGCTCTCAGTTTCCTGAAAGCCTTCCCTCTTATTATTCTTTTTAATATTAGCCGTTCAATGCTTCCGCACCACCAACGATCTCCAGGATCTCGTTCGTAATTGCAGCCTGGCGGGCCTTGTTGTAGCTTAATTTCAAACTACGCTGTAACTCCTTGGCATTATCTGTTGCTTTGTGCATTGCAGTCATACGCGCTCCATGCTCGGATGCATTTGAGTCAAGCAATGCTTTGAACAACTGAATCTTCAATGTTTTCGGGATCAATTCTTCAACGATCTCTTCTTTTGAAGGTTCAAAGATATAATCTCCTGCTTGTTTGTCATCTTTTTGTTCTGTAGGAACGATCGGAAGTAACTGCTCTTCCACTACTTCCTGAGAAGCTGCATTAATGAAGCTGTTGTAAATTACAACGACTTTATCGAACTTCTTTTCAAGGAATGATTTCATAGCGAAATCTGCAATAACGGATACGTTTCCGAAAGACAGATCGGCAAAGATATCTTCAGCGATTCCTGTTCCTACCGTATCAAAATACATGTCTGAACGCTTGAATGCATCCTTTGCCTTTTTACCTAAACAAAGCAGGCTTACGTTTGCATTTGAATATTCTTCGGTAATCGCTAAGTTTACACGTTTGATGATGTTGTTATTGAAACCACCACATAATCCGCGATTGGACGTGATAGCGATAATCAATACTTTATCAACCGGACGTGCCGCAGCCAGCGCATTTTCCGAAATATCCAACGAAGCAGTCAAATTACCCAGGATCTCCTGCAGCTTCTCAGCATACGGACGCATTTGAGTAATGGCATCCTGTGCACGCTTTAATTTTGCAGCAGAAACCATCTTCATTGCAGAAGTAATCTGCATCGTAGATCCTACTGAAGTAATTCGATTTCGTATTTCCTTTAAACTTGGCATATCATTAATTTAGAATTGAAAAGGGGCTTCGACTACGCTCAGCCACCTTTTCAATTTTCAATTTTCAATTAATATTTCGCAGCGATCTCTTTCGCAACTTTTCCTAAGATGTCTGTATCTGCATCTTCGTATTTTCCTGCTTTCAAGCGAACCAATACATCTGAATGCTTAGCCTCCAAGAAGTCCAAATATTCTTTTTCGAACTCTTTTACTTTGTTTACAGGAACATTTTGCATCAACCCTTTTGTACCAACGTAGATAATTGCAATTTGCTTTTCTACCGGATATGGATCACCTTCTTTTTGTTTCAGGATCTCCAGGTTACGAGCACCTTTGTCCAAAACAGACTTCGTAGCTGCATCCAAATCAGAACCGAACTTAGCGAACGCTTCCAACTCACGGTATTGTGCCTGATCCAATTTCAAAGTACCAGCTACTTTCTTCATGGATTTAATTTGCGCGTTACCTCCTACACGAGATACGGAGATACCTACGTTAATTGCTGGACGGATACCCGCGTTGAACAAATCACCTTCCAGGAAGATCTGACCATCTGTAATCGAAATTACGTTTGTAGGGATGTATGCAGATACGTCACCCGCTTGTGTTTCGATAATTGGCAATGCAGTCAAAGATCCACCTCCTTTTACGATTCCTTTCAAAGATTCAGGAAGATCGTTCATCTGAGCAGCGATGTTATCATCAGCGATTACTTTCGCAGCACGCTCCAACAAACGGGAGTGAAGGTAGAATACGTCACCAGGGTAAGCCTCACGGCCCGGAGGACGACGTAGTAACAAGGATACCTCACGGTAAGCAACTGCTTGCTTGGAAAGGTCATCAAATACGATCAATGCAGGACGTCCTGAATCACGGAAGAACTCACCGATTGCAGCACCAGTCATTGGAGCATAGAACTGCATTGGAGCCGGATCAGAAGCATTTGCAGCAACGATTACCGTGTAAGCCATTGCACCTGCATCTTCTAATTTCTTATAGATTCCCGCAACTGTTGAACCTTTTTGTCCTACTGCAACGTAGATACAGAAAACTGGTTCCCCACGGTCATAAAATTCTTTTTGGTTGATGATCGCATCGATCGCAACAGTTGTTTTTCCTGTTTGACGGTCACCAATGATCAACTCACGTTGTCCGCGTCCGATCGGAATCATCGCATCAACAGCCTTGATACCTGTTTGAAGAGGCTCAGTTACCGGTTGACGGAAGATAACTCCCGGAGCTTTACGCTCGATTGGCATTTCATACAACTGACCAGTGATAGGACCTTTTCCGTCGATTGGGTTACCGATAGTATCCACAACACGACCAACCATTCCGTCACCAACGTTAACAGAAGCAATGCGGTTCAATCGTTTTACCGTATCACCTTCTTTTACAGAAGAAGAACGACCCAACAATACAACCCCTACGTTATCTTCTTCCAGGTTTAATGCAATTCCTTGCAATCCACCGTCGAATTCAACCAATTCTCCGTATTGAACACCTTTCAATCCGTAAACGCGAGCGATACCATCACCGATTTGTAAAACTGTACCTACTTCTTGCAACTCAGCCTCCGAACGGAACCCTGATAATTGCTCTCTTAAAATCGCAGAAACTTCTGCTGGTTTAACATCTGCCATGTTTTTCCTTATTACCTTGTTAAACGTTGTTTCAATTTATTAATTTGTGATGCAACGGATGCATCGATTTGATTGTCGCCCATACGAACGATAAAGCCTCCGATCAGGTCCGCATCAATCTTCTCAGTCAACTCAACAGTTCCTGAAGTAGAAGCCTGAACTTTGGAAACGATCTCTTTCTTTACCTTATCATCCAATTTATGTGCGCTGATCAATGTCACTGGAACGATTCCCAGATGAGCTTTCAACAAGCTATCAAAGGAAGCTGCGATTTGTGACAAATATGCTTCACGACCATTCTTTACAATCAGTTCCACGAACATGTTTGTTACTTTGTCGAATTGGTCAAAAATTGCATTCAAAACAGCAATCTTTTTATCTGCTTTTACAATCGGACTTTGAAGCATGTTCTCCAGGTCCTTGTTTTCAGCACATACTGTTGCCATGTATTTCATGTCTGCCGCAACTACGTCCACTTTGTTCTGTTCGATCGCAAGATCCAACAAAGCTTGAGCGTAACGGGAAGCTGATTTCGAACTCTTCATTTCTATCGATTAGTTCAAGTTAATATCACCTGCCATTTTCTCAGCCAACGCTTTTTGCTTCTCATCGGAAGACAATTCTCCACGGATGATTTTCTCAGCGATTTCCAAAGAAATAGCAGCAACCTGAGTTTTCAATTCTGCAATTGCAGCTGTTTTCTCCGTGTTGATTGTTGCACGAGCCGATTCAACGATTTTGTTTGCTTCTGCTTTCGCAGTATTCTTAGCATCCTCTACCATTTTCACAGCTGTTTCTTTTGCATCTTTCACGATCGCATCACGCTCAGCGCGAGCTTCTTTCAACAAGTTCTCATTAGATGCCTGCAATGCAACCATCTCAGCTTTTGTTCTTTCAGCCAATTCCAATGCATCGGAAATTTTTTGCTCACGTGCATTTACGGAAGTCAAAATAGGCTTCCAAATGAATTTTGTAAGAATAACCAACAATAGAACGAACACTAAGCCCGTCCAAAAAAGCAATCCTAAATCTGGTGTAATTAAATTCATTTTATTTTATTTTAATTTTTCAATTGTTCCTTCGCTGAAGCTTCAGCTCAAGCGTTGTTGTAAAAAAGGCTTGTTACAACCAACCGTTGTAACAAGCTCTCTTTAATTACTTCGCCGGAGTGTTTCCTAGTAGACCAACTACTACCCCGAAAAGTGCAACACCTTCGATCAACGCTGCCGCGATAATCATAGCTGTTTGAATTTTTCCAGAAGCTTCAGGTTGACGTGCAATTGCGTCCATTGCTGAACCACCAATTTTACCAATTCCTAATCCTGCTCCTAAAACTGCAAGACCTGCTCCGATTGCTGCGATACTTCCGTACATCTATATATGTATTAAAAAATTACTAATTAATGGTGTGCTTCTTCTACAGCTGCACCGATAAACAACGCTGACAACATTGCAAACAAGAATGCTTGTAAGAATGCTACCAACAACTCCAACACGGAGATAAACAAAGCCATTGGAACGGACAAACCTCCCCAAGCAGCATTTTGATTAATGAAAATAATCGAGATCAATGCCAACACGATGATGTGACCTGCAGTCATGTTCGCAAACAAACGAACCATCAGGGCGAAAGGCTTTGTAAAGATTCCCACGATCTCAATCAAAATCATAATTGGCAATAACGCTTTCGGAACACCAGGCATTGCAAAGATGTGTCCCCAGTAATTTCTGTTCCCGGAAAATACCGTTACCAACAAAGTTGCAACTGCCAAGAAAAGAGTTACTGAAATATTCCCCGTTAAGTTTGCTCCTCCCGGAAGGAATGGAATCAAGCCTAATAAGTTATTAATGAAAATGAAGAAGAAGATTGTCAATAAATATGGAACATACTTATTATACTTCTTGTATCCAATGTTTGCCTTAGCAATATCGTCACGAACCATCACGATCAAAACTTCTAAGTATTTTGCCAATCCTTTCGGAGCAACCGGACCGTTCTTTTTGTAGAAACGCGCCACATTGCTCATGATTAACAAAATAAGAATTGCACCCATAAATAAAGAAAGTACATTTTTTGTGATTGAGAAATCAAATGGAGATTCAGCATCAACTACCTTACCCGCATTAATTTCTAACCCATTATCACTATTCAATTTATAAATTTCTTCTTCAAACATTGCGTAGCCCTTTGCCGGTCCCACTCCCAAAACATAAGAAACCTCTTTTTTGGCAGATGTATCCTGAGCAGTCATGTGTTTACCATGATAAAAATGCTTGGAAGAAAAGGTCTTCATTCCGCCGTCAACCAAAATGATCGGAAGATAAACAGAAACTGCGTCGTGGTGACCACCCCACAAGTGCCATTCGTGCGCATCAGAAATGTGATGCATGATCATTTCTCCAACGTTAAACTCCTTTTTCTCTTCAGAATGGTGCTCCGAAGCAAAAGAAGGTGAAAAAATCAGTATTGCTACCAGAATTGAGAAAAATCGTTTTGCACTGAAAATTAATGACATCGCTTATTAATATTTAGATAAAACCCTAAATTTTGGCGCAAAGGTAGTTAATCTTTCAGAAACACCAAGAAAAAATTGCAAACAAATCCCTTTTTTACCGCAATCATGGTAGATAAACTTATCGCTTTGAAAAAAAACCGTTTTCAGGAGATGGAAATGATGTAAAATCAGATTCGTCTCGGTTTATTCAGATAATGGTCAAAAAAGGATGAAAAGCTATCCCGCAACCCCATACCGGTAAAGGCCTGTTCGCAATCGCGAACTCACAACTTTAGGATTGATTTTAAGACTTTCGGACTTTCAACAGCATCCAAACTGCCTGCGTAAAAAGCATGATCACAAAGAAACTCATGAAATACCAGACGAATTCCCTGAAAGAATCCTTCCAAATGTATTTGACGATTAGTACAAAAAACAACACGAGAATCATTTGGATGGCTGTTCCGAGAATAAACCGCTGGGCCCGAGATTCTGCAGTTGCTTTAGATCCGGACATCATAATCGTGGTACTTGAGAAAAAGATCAGCAGCAAACCTCCGATTCCAACCAGGTGATTCACCGGAATTTTCCAATTGGAATTCACTCCGATCAACAGGAAATAACTTGCAGCAATAACAATTAAACTCAAAAAGGCACCTAAGCGTTTACTCATCTTCTTTTTCTTTAGACATATCTATTACTTCCTTAATAATAATATACATGGAAACCACTACTCCGGTCAATGTACAGATCAAGGTCCACATACTTCCCCCCGGATTGTATTTCTTATCCAGCCAAACCCCAAGGAAGGCAGTGGCAACAATCGTCCCGGCCATTTGAAATGCCGCACCGGTAAATCGAATGTAGGGTTTTATTTGTTTTTTCGGATTATTCTCAGGCTTTTCTTCCATGATCTTGCTTATTTGAATCAATAGTTCTCATCAAAGAACAACTGGTATTCTTCCAGCTTGTTTGTATCAAATAAGGTAAGTAAATTTTTCTCGGAAATAAATAAAATTTTCATTTTTTGCATATCCAGCAAGTGGTTACGCGTACGCTTGTAGAAGGAAACATAAGAAGCTGCTTCGATATCGTCTGCAAATTGTTTCACCAAAATCACATTGTCTTCCTTAAACACTTTTGACGTAACGCTTAAACGAAGTTTACCGTAATATTCTTTATTAAAGTCCACTACACGTGTTTTAGCAACTACATTGTTAATCTTATCCGTCAGGAAGATCAGCACAAACATTGGCTCTCCCTCTTTGTACTCGTAGATACTTTTTTTCGTGAAATCCGCTGCTTCATTTGTAGAATACCCATTCATGATAATCTTTTTCATCTCCAGCGCCTTATCAGCCTCGGGCGTTTTCGGATAAAGAACAATCAATGTATCCAAAGTTGGCAGGATCGATTTTTTATCCTCGGTCATTTTAGCCTGCGCCATCGCTTTCAGCAACAAATATTTGCTGCGATACGGATTGTCTTTTTCTTCAGCCAATACTTTATCCGCTTTCGCGACAACCGGGTAATACAATCCTCTTTCGTAGCGGTCAAGATCTGTCAGGTAAGCCTCCTGAGTCAGTTTTTCACGCTCCTTTTTCTTCAGGAAATAATCCGGGTCACGCAGATATCCTGCATAATCAGAAGTCGGATAATTGATCAGGATGTAATCTTTCTGTTCGACCGCAGCCGGATCTTCCGGACTATGCAAACGATAGATCTGGTAAGCCGCCAGCAATTTCATGTCGTGGTTAAAATCCTGTCCCAGCATAATCCGGTATTGTTTCTCTGCAAGCGCCGATTCACTTAATTGCTCATCATAAATTGCTCCTGCATCAAAATAAGCGTTCATCATTCGGTCACGTGATGCCTTCATTGCAGAATCGGATAACGGAAGTTTTGCAACGAGCATTTCAGGCGTTAATGAATCCAATGCGGTTTCATCAGAAGGAACCAACTCATCTGCAGAAGTGATAGAATCAGAAGGATCCGTAAAACTCGCAAAAACAATTTTTTCTGATCGTCTCCAATCATCTTCATTGGCACGTTGCCCCCATTGTTTTTTGAACTCTTCAAAGCCTTCAATTCTGGCTTTTTCGTTATTCCAATAGAACTTATTACCACTTCCGTCAGAAGTCTTTTTGCTTTGAATTTCCTGTAAAGCCGCTAAACGAATCGCATCCTGTCTTTTGCGCTCTTCTTCGTCTTTCTTCATTTTCTTAATCACACCATCGGCAAATGCCAATTGATCTGAGGGGGAAAGTTTCGCAATGCGCTGAACACTGTCTTCGTAATGAGCAATTTCCAATGCATTCACCAGGCTTTGCAATTTGGAAGCTTTGTTCTGAATCCCTTCGTAATTCGGATAAGTTTCTGGAATCACCTTCGCACAGCTGTCATAATACTTTTGTGCACTCAAGTAATCCTTTTTAGCAAAGCTCATATCACCCAAACGTTCATAAGCCATTCCTTTCTGACGGTTGTTTGAAGTAGAATAAAATGCCGAACGGGTGTAATTTGTTTTCGCACCTGCTTCATTTGATTCCATTTGGTCCATTTTACCCAGGGTATAATAGATCTGATCCTTAAACTCCGCATTCTTGGTATCGCGGAGCATTTTTTTCAGGTTTTTGCGAACTTTTTCACCTCCGGCGTTCAAGGCGTTCTTCAGATTTGCATTGAAGCTCATTTCATAACCGGCATTGTACTTCTTCACCCGGTCGTAATGATAAGCCGCTTTCCCTCTGTCACCTGCATTTTCGTACAATTGGCCAAGAATGTAATTGATCCGTGCTTTATCCTTTGACTTCTTAGCGTATTCCAACGCTTTTGTCAATGCTTTTATCTCTCCTTCCGGATCCTTTCTTTTCTCAGCAAACATGGCTCTTGTAATTGCCAAATCATATCTGAGTTTTTTAGGGAAAGGTGGTATTTCCTTTTGTTTGTTCTTGCTTTTCTTTTTAGATTTCGATTTGGAACTTTTATCACCCTTAGAACCTTTTGAATCACTATTCTCCATAGATTCCTGTGCCTTTTCCAGGTTGGTGATCGCATAATTTGCTTCGGTAAATTTCCCCTGCTCCATGTAAGTTCTCGCCATCCACATTTCAGCGATGTAAGAAGACTTGTCTTCTGAGAAAAACTTTTTGGTGTATTCAAAATTCTTAAAGGCCACATCATAATCGCGTCTGTAGAAATTCGCGATCCCGATCGTAATCCAGTTTTCATCGATCCAGCGGTTGTGCTCTTCCTTTTTGGAAGCAGGCTTTTCCATCGATGGCATAGCATGACGTTGAATAACCTTGGTACATTTGGCAATGGCAGTATCGATCGGAGCGTACATATTCTTCACTTCCTCTTCACTGGGTAATTGAAGGATTGGAAGTACGCTGTAATAATCTTCTTTTTGATTTTCACGGAAGGTTTTCATTGCTTCTTCGAGCAAATCATTCGCATTAAAGTATCCGTTATAATGTGCCGTAGTGCCATGGTAAGCCCTGCTAAGCATGGTATTCTTCTCAGTAGAACATGCCCATATAAAGGAAAGAATTCCTAAGTAAATCAAAAAATGTGTTTTCTTCATTCGAATGAAAAATCTGCGCCGATGTGATTAAAGATTAACTAACAAATGGCAAATATATTGTTTTGTTTATCAAATCAATTCCAAATCCGGTAATTAGATGGTGTTATCTGCTAAAAAACAGCCTTTGTGAAAGCTTCTAAATTCCACTTAGGATCAAGATTTCTATTCAGATTTTAAGTCCGGTTCTTTATCCCCGTATTTTCGGTGAATTTCCAGGATTTGTTTCGCATCATTGGCATCAATTCCCAAACTATCGGCAATCTCTTTGGCACGAAGTACCTGGTCAACCGTGAGCCCGGTACTATCTGTTTCATGATGCAAAGCATTTTTCAGGAAAATGGTACTTTCTCCTAATGCTGGAACTGTTTTCGTTGATACTGCTTTAACGGGTTCATATAAAAGAGAATTATTCTTTGTTTTTTCCGGGAAGAACTTACTTTTCTCATCGTAGGATTCGACCAGGACCAATAAAACACTGACGATATATAGGGACTTAATGGTTGCAAACAAAACACCCAAAAACTTATTCAGCGGAGATAACTGGACGACTTTGATCATCTTTTCGATCATTTTCCCACCGAAATAGATCATTGCCCCAACTGCCAGGAAAGTGATCGTAAATGCAATAACCGGAAGGTATTCGGAATCCCATTCAAAAGTGGTTTTCATCCAATTGGCGGTATAATCCGAAAAATGGATTCCCACGTAAATCCCAACAAGGATCGCCAGTAAAGTAAACAATTCGATGATAAAGCCATGCTTAAATCCTTTATAGGCTCCATATAAGATTGGCAGAAGAATGAGGATGTCCAGGAAATTCATGTCCCAAAATTGGGAAATTCCGTTTCGGGATCGTTGAGATAGGGAGAAAGATACAAACGACCCATTGTTAAACAAGCAGGAGGTAATGAAAAACTGCCCTTCATTTTGTTTCCATTAAATAAAATTTTAAATTCGCCCCCACAATGACAAAACTCTATTTTACTCTTTTTCTGATACTTACATTTCTTTTAGGCTGTAAGAAAAAGACCGATGATTTTCCGCAAACAGGAAACTTTATTGTTCATCTGACGGATTCTCCGGCAGATTACGATCATATTTACCTGGATATTCAGAGTATTGAAGTGAACCATTCTTCGCAGGGTTGGATCAGAATAGGGCCAACCGTTCCAGGAATACTGGATATTCTAAAATTCAACAATACCTTCGATACATTAATAGCAAATGCAGAACTTCCTGTCGGAAGTCTGGGTCAAATACGAATGGTTTTGGGTTCCAATAATACACTGGTTGTAAATGGTATCACCAGGAACCTCTCTATTCCTTCCGGAGGACAAAGTGGTTTGAAGATAAATATCAACGTGGCCATTGAAGCGGATGGGACTACTGAACACTGGCTGGACTTCAAAGCCGGTTCTTCTATTATTGAATTAGGAAATGGAAATTACCAGATGATCCCGGTGCTCCGTTCATTCAGTGCGCAGGCAAATGGAAAAATTGTTGGGTATGCACTTCCTTTAACTGCCAATGCTTATGTTCAATTATTCCGGGGAACTGACACCTTGGTAACCGTTCCGGAAGCGGATGGATTTTTCGGCTTTCCCGGTGTACAGGGAAGCAATTACAGTTTACACATCATACCTACAACAGGGAGTTATCAGGACAGTATTTTACCCGTACCGGAAATAAATGGAAATCAACTACATAATGCCGGATATATTGTTCTTAATCCATAGAAATCATAGGCTTTCAATTCTGTCTGCTTTTTTTTACTAAACTTTTTTCAGCCTCTTTCACTAAAATCGGTTTAGTTCAGCTTTCACCTAACACAATTGTATTTAATTGAAAATCAGAGGTATTCCTTTTTATCTTTCGCGCCATTTTTTAGCATTTCAACTAAATACCATTTTTTAAACTAATTTTTTAACATAATAATTACCCGGGTTGAGTTCCCAAAGTTACTTTTGCTTCAGTTTTCTAAACTGGAATCTTTTATGACTACAACAACTAACTTTTTAAGTAAGGTATTGCTAATACTATGCCTTTCTTCTACTGCCTACTCTCAGCAGATCCAATTCTCCCCCGAAGACAGTTTATCATTCGAATACAGACTTTTCAAAGGTTCTGGTGTTTATACCGGGCTCTATTATGAAAAAAGTACAGGGAACGGTTGTTCCACTGCGCCTACTTTAACTCCCGGAGCTGCATTAGTTTGTGCAAATACTGTCGGGGATAATACCCAGGCTGGTGAAATAGCCCCACCTTGTTCTGCATTTGGAGGTGGTGGAGTAACCGACCGCACAACCTGGTTCAGGTTTACGGCAACATCCACCCAAATGGTGCTTGATTATATGCGTACTGTTCAAACAAACTGTGCTACCAGTTTGGCCGTTTATGGTCCATTTGCATCGGGAGCAGGATGTTTGCCAACTGCGGCACAATCCATCTATTGTGAATCCGGTATTGCTGCCGGCGATCCGGGTGATCATAATTTACTAAGCGGGCTTGTCGTTGGACAGGATTACTTAATTCAAATCCTGAATAAGGATTGTGGTGGTGGTGCTTCCGGGGAAGCATCTTTTTGTATTGGGATCAGTAATGCAGCAGCGAACAATGCCCCTACATCGGCTACCACTATCAACGCCTGCGGAAGTGCATTCAACGGAAATAATGCTCAGGGTTATTCTCCTTCAGGAACAGGAACTTCCTTGTCAAACCTGGATGGGAATGCCGGTACGACTTGTGGTACCTGTACTTCAGGAAATGACGTCCCGTTTGTCGTGAATAATGATTCCTGGTTTAACTTTTGCTCTGCAAATGCAGGTCAATGGCAGGTTTCATTTACTGTTGGAAGTTGTTTCCAATCGGCTCCGAACAACGGATTACAAATGTCTATTCTGACAGGTACATCCACCAACCTGACGAATATTCAAAATGCTCCGAATCCGACAGCGCCGGGCGCAACCTGGAATTCTTCTACCATTAGCCTGGCTGCCGGTCAATGTGCTTACCTTGTAGTAGACGGTTTTGCAGGAGATCAATGTACTTACAGTTATACACTTACCAATATTTCGGGCGGATGTGTCTTATTACCGGTTGAATTATCTCAATTTACCTTGCAACGCTTTGAAAGACAAGTATACCTGAAATGGGTCGTCGAATCAGAGAAGAACAACGATTATTTTACAGTAGAACGCTCACTGGACGGACAAAGCTGGGAGCAGGTAACAGAAATGGAATCCATTGGAAACCATACCTTCCGGTACGAATACAATTATATGGATGATATCAGTTCACTTACTTCTTCTCAGATAATTTACTACCGATTAACACAAACAGATCGCAATGGTAACAGAAAAGAGATCGGTCTTGCATCATCCAAAGGAATAATGCAAACAGATGATTTGATACTGGTTGCACCTAACCCGGTAAGAGAGGGTAAATTCGATTTGAGTATTGAAAGCAAGGCAGAAAGTTTTGCAGTAATCAAGCTTATGGACAGCAAAGGAATTGAGATCACTTCCAAATCGGCAAGTCTTGCCCATGGTGCAAACATCCTCTCTTTTGAATCAGATGAATTGGCACCGGGAATCTATTTCTTCCAGGTACAGACCAAACAGGGATTTCAAACTGTGAAGTTCATTAAACAATAACACTACAACGAGTTACAGCACAAAAAAACCGGCAAGTTTGCCGGTTTTTCTTTTTATATAATCTTATAAGAATCAGGATTAACCCATATTGGTGAAAATTTGCTGCACGTCATCATCGTCATCAAATTTATCCATCATTTTTTCGATGTCAGCCAATTGTTCTTCTGTGAATTCAACCGGTGTTGTCGGGAAACGCTCCAGGTTTGATTTCAAGACCGCAATTCCGCGCTCTTCCAAAGCAGAACCGATTGTTCCGAATGCTGTGTAATCACCGTAAATGAAAATACGATCATCTGTCACTTCGATTTCTTCGCATCCTGCATCGATCAATTCCAATTCCAGTTCTTCCGGGTCAATTGATCCTGTATTTTCCAATTCGAAAACAGATTTGCGGTTGAACATGAATTCCAGCTGTCCGTTTGGAACAACTCCACCACCCGCTTTATTAAAATAGGATTTCACGTTAGCAACAGTACGCGTTGGATTGTCGGTTGCACATTCCACGTATACCAATACTCCGTGAGGCCCTTTTCCTTCATAATCAACCTGGGTGAAAGAGGCAACATCCTTTTGAGCTGCTCTTTTAATTGCGGCATCGATATTGTCTTTCGGCATGTTTTCTGCCTTCGCATTCTGAATAGCCGTTCGCAGTTTTGCATTCGTAGCCGGATCCTGTCCGCCTTCTTTTGCTGCCATAGTGATTGCCTTTCCTAGTTTCGGAAATAATTTAGACATTTTGCCCCAACGTTTCTCTTTAGCTGCTCTGCGATATTCAAATGCTCTTCCCATTTCTGTTGTTTTTTATATTATCCGCAAAAATAATTCTTTAATTGAAAATGTAAAATTGAAAATTGAAAAAGAGTCATGAGACAAGAGCAAAAGAGTCAGGACTGAAATAATTGCGTTAATTCATCAAACTTTATCGCTGCTTGTCTTGACTCTTGCCTCTCATAGTCTCGACTCTTACCAAAAGTTAATATATTTACAAAATGAAGCGCTTCGTGGTAATTTTTACGATTTTCTGCTTATCCGTTCTCTCCGTATCCGGTCAGAATGAAGCAATCCGCCGGCCGAGATTCCAAACTAAAATAAGTTTGGTTTATTATTATTTCTGGGAGGAAAATGAAGATGGTTCAATTACCGGCTCAAAAACCTATGCTCCATTTAGCCTGAATCGGGTTGTTTTGGTTGACACGGTGAAATCCTCCAAAAAATGTACCCTGAGCGATACTACATTTATGCGTCAGATTTTGCTGATCGGAAGAAGTTATAATACCAAAAACCGGTTTACCAAAAAATTGCAGGGGAACAAATTCGTTTTCGATTGTGTTTATCCTTCCGAGCCTCAAACAGTGATTTATATCAAACGGAATGGAAAATGGCATAGTTACAACGGCGGATTGGTCCTGAATTTTACCTCTTTTCAGGATAAACTAACCTTCAGATCTTCGGGAACAAACCTGCTTCTCTACAACCAAAAAGAGATTGCTATAAAAAACAATACCTATCGTGTGGTTTCTTATTTTTATCACGATAACGCCGGTGGACCAAGAGAAAATCCGGCTTTCCAACACGTTTTTGGATTTACCGGAGATGAACTGAGTAAACAGATTATCCGAAAAGAGCAGCCGAAAGCAAATCGATACCTGGTTTTTATAAACGGATACCGCGGTCCGAAATACGACAAAGACGAAAGCCGGAATGAAGTGTATCTGAATGATCGCACCAATTACTGGTTCAAAATAGATGATCGGTTTATCAGGCGATTAAATCCGGATACCAGTTTCTACCTCGATGGAAGTTTCCCGGTAAGAACATCCAATCATCATTCAAAACTCGGATTTGGATGGAGTTACCTTCGATCAGTGAGTTCACGTCTTTCAAATAAAAAATACAAACGCCTGAACCTCAACTCCAATCCGGAAGGGTTTGATTATCGTTACTCCCGCGGAGTACTGGCAGGAAAAGCGTTTTTGAATGAGATCCGTAATACCCCGAACAGTTACCTGGTAAAAGACACGATCGACATTGTTTGTCATAGCATGGGTTATGCCTATACACTTGGCATGCTGGAGACTTTGAGAGATCAAATAGTCTTTGGCAAATTGTATTTCCTGGCACCTGAAAATGCCGGATACAAGGGTTTGGACTGGAACCAGTTTGAAGAAGTATGGCAATACGGTTCAAACCTGGGAGAAAAAGATGCCGATCCCTTATGTTACCAGGATGGTGTTGCACCACAAACTACCGTTTGGGGAATTGAAACACAACGATCAGGACATGTCGGCCGGGTCTGCTCTCCATCCAACTGGCCGAACAAGCATTTCGTCCATTCTCACATGGTTTACAGTTACGATTGGATCTTTGACCGGATCCAAAAAGGACAGCCAGGATATATCCACTAATACTCTCCACCTTTTTTTCATTGCCATAAAAAGGTGGAGCCAAAAAGGTCTAGGCCTATACTCAAAAGTTTGAAAATTACGCTTCATTTCACTGACTGCACCCAAACTCGGAAACGCTGTTTCCATTTTTCTTTACAATAAAAATGACAGCTGGCCTCAAACATGGGTTCGTCTTCGTTCCATTCAGCTTATTTTCTACACTTTCAGCGCAAGGGCCAAAAATTATCCGTTAGATAAAAATATACTTTCATATATAATTCCGTATTTGAATATTGATTAACTAGTCTTAATATCCTTAGACCCCATTCGCTTTAAATACGTAATTTTGTAATTATGGATTACGCATTGGAATTACGTTACCAAAACCTCACCAAGCAATTGGAACCGACGTTCGGGCCGGGATTGGATTTACAAGCCATCCTTTTTCTAATCGGAGTGGAGGAATTGGGCATCGGATATAAGATATTTAAAAAACACGAGAAGACAGATTTAATGCACGTTGCAATCTGCACCTTGCTGGAACCTTACGGATATTACGAATTTAAAGGAAGAGATACGGACAACTGGCCGCATTTTGAGTTCCTGAAAGAACTTCCGCCTTTAAGTGAAGAAGAACAACAGGCTTTCATGAAAGAAGCTATTTTGGAATACTTTGAGCACCATGGGTATTCCACAAAGAATGTACAGCCTTAGATCAGGCAATAGCCATTAGTAAATAGGCAATAGTGATTAGCCATTAGTGAGCTCACACGACTAATGCCTCTTGCCTTTTTACTATTGCCTAATTAACTATATTTGTCCTACATTAAATAAAAACTATGGATTTTTGGGTTCGCGCAGCTCAGCTGATTTTATCACTTTCTCTTCTGATTGTATTACACGAGTTCGGGCATTATTTACCGGCAAAATGGTTCAATACCAAAGTGGAGAAGTTCTACTTGTTCTTTAACCCGTATTTTTCTGTCTTCAAGAAAAAGATCGGAGAAACGGAATGGGGACTGGGATGGATTCCCCTGGGCGGTTATGTGAAAATTGCCGGAATGGTGGATGAATCCATGGATAAAGAGCAATTGGCGCAACCTCCGCAACCCTGGGAATTCAGATCGAAACCGGCATGGCAACGTTTGATTATCATGTTGGGGGGAATCATCGTGAACGTGATCGTTTGTTTTGCGCTTTACATTATGGTTCTTGCTGTTTGGGGAGAAGAAAAGATCGACCAGGACAAAATGGTCAATGGAATGGCGGTTCATCCGTACATGGAACAGTTTGGTTTTCAGCAAGGTGATCGTGTATTAACGGTTGACGGGAAGAAACTGGATGAATTACAACAATTGGGTGGTGAGATCCTGATCTTCAATATGCGTCATTTCAAAGTAAAGCACCAGGACGGCAAAATTGAAACCATTGTCCTTCCGGAAGATATCGGAAATAAAATGTGGGAAAATGGTGCTGAGAAAGGAACTTTCGACTTCAGATACTTTATTTCAAAGGTGGATAGTGTGGCACCGAAATCAGCTGCAGCCAGAATCGGTTTGAAAAAAGGAGATCAGATCTTAAAAATCAATGATCAGGATATTGATTTTCATGATCAAATTACCTCTCAATTGTATCACAGCAAAGGAAAAAAAGCACACATCACTTTTTTAAGCGGTGAAAAAGAATTGGAGAAAGATGTGTTCATCGGACAGGATGGTCTGTTGGGTGTTAATTTCAAAAACCTAAAAATCAGTACGGACACCAGTGCTTTTTACACACAAAACTATTCCTTCGGAGAAGCGTTTGCATCCGGCTTCGGAAAAGGATTGCGCACCATGTACATGAATGTGGCACAATTCAAGTATGTTGCTACTGCAAAAGGTGCTAAATCGGTTGGTGGTGTCGGTTCAATCGGAAAATTATTCCCGGCAACCTGGAATTGGCAGGCATTCTGGACATTAACAGCTTTTCTTTCCATGATGCTTGCAATTATGAACTTGCTTCCTATTCCGGCATTGGATGGCGGACACGTGATGTTCCTCTTATACGAAATGATCACAGGTCGTGCTCCGGGGCAAAAGTTTATGGAATATGCCCAATATGTAGGGTTCTTCCTACTTCTAGGATTGATCCTTTATGCTAACGGAAAAGATTTGATCGGGGCTATTTCAGGATAGAAACAATGAAATTTAGAAATATCCTCCCCCTTTCATCCCCCTCCAAAGGGGGAAACTGATGATCCCTTCTACTTTCAAGATAAATAAAAATTCACGAAATATACAAATGGTGGCATAAGTCGAAAGATTTATGCCATTTTTGTAAAAACGAAACACCCTGATCCCGCACGTGCGGGACAGGATCAAAAAAAAAACAACATGAAACATTTACTATTATCAATTTTATTTTTGGCTGTAGTTGGAACTTCTATAGCACAAACCACAGGTCAGATCTCATATACAATGGATTTTTCCAGTGACAATCCTGATATGGCTATGGCACTTCCTATGATGCAGGGATCCACAATGGAATTGTACTTCATGCCGAACAAATCCAAAATCGAAATGACCATGGGGACATTCATGAAAATGAATACCGTAGCTGACGTTAAAGCTGACAAAGGCTTGATGTTAATGGAAGTAATGGGTAACAAGACCGCTACTGAATTGACATTGTCCAAGTCTGATAAAGAAGAAAAACCGGAAGAGCCTAAAATTGAGGTAACTTCTGAAACAAAAGAAATCGTTGGATATAAGTGTACGAAAACCATTGCACGTGATGCGGAAGGAAACGAGACCATTATGTGGATCGCAACTGACTTGAAAGCGTCTTTGAAAGGGCAGCAACAATTCGGGAACAGCAAGATCGAAGGAGTTCCGTTAGAGTTCTCAACTGTAAACAACGGTATGACTATTCACTTCATTGCTACGAAATTCAACAAGAAAGTGAACAAGAAACTATTCAGTTTGGCAATTCCTGAAGGATACACAAAAGTATCTGAAGAAGATTTGAAGAATATGGGTGGAGGAATGTAATTTCTGAAATCAAAAAAATAAAAACCCTTGGTTCACTTCGACTACGCTCAGTGACCAAGGGTTTTTTAGTATCAGATATTTTTCAGTTTGATGAACTTCTTGGTAAATGTTCCTGAATTTTTATGTACCGTAACAAGGTAGTTCCCAGATGGAGTTCCATCCATGTCAATCGGAACCAAATGCTCTCCGGCTTGAAACTCCTTCGAACACACTTCGCTGATCAATGTTCCTGCCGTATCGTAAACGTGAATGGTCACTTTTTCACCGGAACATTTGAACTTCAGAGTTGTTTGGTCCACACAAGGGTTCGGGAATACCAGCACATCGTTTTCATTGGATTTTTCTTCCAACCCTAAATTACACGAATCCAGAACAGGGATGAAATTAATTGTCTGTTCAAACATCCCTTGAATTTCCGTGGCGTCTGCCTCGAACCAATCTTTCAAAATAGACGCATAAACATCTCTAAAGTCAATTTGCATCGGTATACCTGCCTGATCAACGATCGTATTGGAAATAACCGGATTCGGCCCGATAATTCCACTGCTGATGCACGAACCGAATAAGAACAACGGTGCAGCATCCCCATGGTCCGTTCCATCACTCGCATTCGAAGCAATTTGTCTTCCGAATTCAGAGAATGTCATCCCGGCAACCCTGTTTTCCAGTCCCAGTAAGCTCAAATCATTTTGGAAAGCTGCAATAGCCGTTGAAATGCGTGAAAGCAAATTCGCATGTACACCTGTTGCAGGTGCTCCGTCAACAACCTGGGCATCATGCGTATCGAAACCATTCACATTGACAATGTAGATCTTTGTTTTCAAACCTCCGGAGATCATTTGTGCAATGTACTTCAGGTTTTTAGAAACTTCGTCGTTCGGATCATACATAGTAGAAAGTGAATTCCCGGCATTTGCAGCAGCATTTACCTGAGCTCCGTAAGCATTTGCCTGCATGATCAAAGTAGACAAGTATTCCATGTGAGAACCGTAATAAGTTCCATCGTTCACTTGCCCGGTCTCAACCAGGTTATAACTGTCAAACGGATTATTGATCGCAACAGAAAAGTTGGCTGCCAATCCCTGACAGGTTGCAGAGACTTCATAACCCATGCTGATCGCAAAAGGGTCCGGGTTTGCAGTATCCGGATAATCATCCGGGAAGTTCGGGAATTCCTGGTCCAGGTATCTTCCCAGCCAACCACGTGTTGCATTCTGGTCCAGCATTCCGGAAGTCCAGATATCCATGGATCTGAAATGCGAGCGATTCTGTTCCGGATAGCCCACATTCTGAATAATGGACAAACGATCGTTATTGAACATATCTCTCATTCCCGACATGGAAGGGTGCAGGGCATTCGTCGGAGTAATCGTCAGCAATTGATTTTGCGGGATCAAAATATTCGGTCGTTGAATGGACAAATTGGCATATTGATCTAAAGGAACCAAGGTCCCTAAGCCATCATTTCCCCCATTCAACCGGATAATTACCAATACCCTGTCTCCTGCAGATTTGGATGTCTTAAACAGATCTTCCGTTACTGCTCCAAATTTAAAATTCTTTAAAACCAGTGGTGCTCCAATAGATGAAAGTGCAACCGACTGTACAAAATTTCTTCTTTTCATAGTTTCTGATTTTGGTCTACACTTACATTACTTGTGATTCAGGCAACTGGAACAATCGGTAAAGTACCAATTCAACCCGTTGACGTACCGGACCACTTACTGTGGTATTCCCCGGATCCGCCAGGTAATCATTGTATTGGATCGTCCACTCAAAATCAGGCTGACCATTCGTTAGAATGGATTTCAAAACAATTTTTTCAGTAGGAGAAACTCCTTTACAGGTAAAGACAGTCAAAATATCGTCAATTACTTGTGGCGCACTGGATGGTAAACTTAAATTATCAAGGAAATTCAATGCATTCAGCTTGAAAGGATTTCCATTGACTACAATCCCGTTTGTCACCGTCATCAGTGCTCCCAAATCAAAACGGAGTTTTAACAAACTGGAATTTGCCCACAACCGCGTAAAAGCAGGAGTTTGATAATATGCTGTCCAACCTCCTACACTTGGAGTTCTCAGGTATTCCATTCCCATTACCTGGGACAGGTAGTAAAGATTCAGGTAAATTTCATAATTAACCGGAACGGAATATCCAGGGACCGAACCGGATGCATTCAACATCGTGAATAACAACTCCAACGGGTTCTTGATCATTGCCCCACGAACAGAGATATCGTAAAAATGTTCACTTTTCAATAATTGCTCTATTACGGGAAGGACCTCAAAGTTGTTGGAGCTAAGTGTCGACGCCATATCTGCAATCACCGTACTTTCCACACTCGCAGTCAGATCATAATTGACAAACCAGCGATAAATCTTCCGGCACAGATATTTGGCCATATCCGGCTGACTGAAAATGATATCTACGTAGTTTGCATATTCGGTATTTCCTGCATCTGTAACAACTGCCGATCCGAAATACGAACTCAACGTTTTACTGGACGTATCGTGCAATACCGGGTAAAACACACTGGATGGCTGACTCGCTGAAGTACTGTATAAATCTGCAACTGTCCACCCGGTCAAAATTTTAGCTCCGGCAGCAACATCTGCTTCCGTATAATTGGAATAGTCACCCGTCCCGACTTGCGGGCCCTTACCTACCGTGAATAGTTCCAATAACTCGCGGGCGTAATTCTCGTTCGGGGAAAACAAATTGTTTGTTGCACCGTTCAGGAACAAAAGCATCATCGGATCAATGGTCATGTCCTTTACCAATTGCTTAAAGTTTCCAAGACAATTCAAACGGTACTTTTCATGCATTCCGTAAACTGCTTTCGCCTCATTGGTTCCATCCACTCCGAAATGGTTGTCCCAAAACAAACACATTTTTTCCTGTATACTCACTGTTGGCTGGTTAATTCGTTGCATGAACCAGGCTCCCAGGGAATACAAGCGTGCGTTATTTGTTGGGCCGGGGCTTGCAGGATAAACATCATTGATCCACGTTGAACCAACGGCGGTTACTGCTTCGTCCGGGTGAAAAGCCAGGGGTGGAGAAACACTTGGAAGTGTCAATAATTGAGCAACAGTTGCATTCATTCCATTTGTTACAGCTTGTGTAATCTGGGTGAGTGTTGCACCAAACATGGTTCTGCGCAATAAATGTGCAGCTTCCGCCTTTGTCCAGGCACCTGTGTATGGTGTTAAACTCAATGAAATGGGCTCCTGTACGTTTTCTTCAGGAATCATAATAGTACGTTTTTAGCTGGGGCAAATTAACATAAATACTCGAAACAGGCAAGCTGAATGTTGCCTGTTTCAATTTTCAACCGGTTTGTCCTGAATTGACTCAATTCCCAACAAGTCAAATTTCAACTTAATTCTTAATTAATTGAATGGTTTTGAAATTTCCGGATGCATCCTGAACCCGCATCAGGTAATTTCCAGTTTGCCAGTCCTGTGCATCGAGCGAAACAGGAGTTCCGTCAAGCGATCCGCTTACAATCTGACGGCCCAATAGATCAACTACTTCATACAATCCCTTAACATCACTTTGAATTGTGAAATTCGAATGGCTTGGATTCGGGTAAACCAGTAGTGTAAAGGCAGTTTCTTCATCAAGACCTAAAGCACAATTATTCAAAGCATCAAACGTTGGGCTTGTAAATGTAAACGTTCCGCCATCAGGACAACGTGCGTATGAAACATCGGTTGTTTGCTGTCCGAAATCAACCTGGTCATAAATAGTGTTTCCATCCGAAAGAATAACAGATTCCCCGACAGCACTCAATTTGAAGCTGGCGTGTAATCCACTTTGCTCCGAATCGTCATCTGTCCAGACAATCAATACATCGTTTGCATTAACAGCCGTTCCCAGTGGGATCTGCCACTTGGTCAGATTCGTAATATCATCTGTCAGGTACAACCCGGAAAGGTCCTTTGCTACAGAAGTGTGATTGTACAGTTCCACCCAATCGTCATTCTCACCGTTTGAGTCGTACGCTGTTGACCCGTTATCTGCCATAAACTCATTGATTACAATGTCACCCACCGCCGGCAGAACAATGGTAACATTCACGGAATGGAATTCATGTTCCGCACGTGCAGGACTGAAGATCCCCGCATTTGCATTTTCTGCGTAAATGTAGTATTCCAATACAATTCCGTTTAAAGCTACATCTGCTCCATACACATGATCGCCTGCCGCTCCGTCATTGTGCGCGCCATCATCAAACATCTGAACGCGATTGAAACGCAAGGGGTGTTCCAAACGATATCCAAGATAAACCGTGGTCTCATTGGAACATACTGCAGTGATAGTCACTGTTTCTCCATAGTTTGGAGCATTATTACTTACTGCATACGAAGTAATTGCAGGAGCCGACAACAGGTAATCAGCATTGGATTCAAAAAACGAAACACGCGCATCCATCAATTGCTGTATTCCCGGAATGGATGCTCCACCAGGTCCGCCACCTGTTACAGAAGTTGTCAACCCATTCTGGAACTGTGTATAAGTATAGAATTTATATGGGTCCGCCTGAACAGAGGCGTCAATTGTTGTTCGTAAAGTACTGGCTGTTGTCAGGTAATCACCTGAATCAAAGATTTCCTGTACAATGGTTCGTAAATGGGCCATGTACATGCGTTTATACATCGGGTTCGCCATGATCTTCTGAATCAACGGATGGTTCGCAGATGTGCTGTTTGAAAAAGGATCAAGGGTTGTTGCTGTATAGGATTGTCCTTGTGTAGGGCCTCCGGGGAAACCCGCAAAACTCATATTCAAGTCCCATACGGTAGGTACGAAACGATCATTCAAATCCTTATACAAGTAGTAATTTTGACGGAAAGCTCCCGAGTATGAATCCAGGTTTACCAATACATTATTGTAAGCAAGCATCCAGATTGCACGGTCCAGATCCAATTTGCTTTCAATGGCTGCAAAATTATTGTTCAGTGTATTGATCAAATCTACCAGGTCATTCCATCCGTAATCCGATTTCAATTCATAGCCATTTGCATATGATGAACTATCTGTACCGAGATACTTCAGGTCGGGATTGATACTTGCCCCGGGTCCTGCACCACCTATCGGGTTGCATTTGAAAAAGCTCCCGTCTGAGGTGAAGTAATGTTCCCCATTGAACTTAGAATTAATCGATTCTGCATTGGAATACACTCCCCGTAAAGTTCCATTGATATATACATTCGCGAAATTCGCTTTCGGACAATCCATGTATTGTTCCAGGATTGCATAAGCCAGTACTTCCCGGATCATGGACGGATCCTGATAGCCGTTCTGGAGCTTGATGTCTGTATAACCCTGATAGTCATAACTTCCGTGAACATAATCCAGTTCAATGTGGAGCGGGTTCTTGTTATTATTCTGATTGTAAGAACTGTTTCCCTTGTACTTCACTCCCACACTGTCATATGCAGTTCCATTTATCCGGACAGAATCCGCCAGCAAATAGTCTTCTGTAGTTGTGGCAAGTGCATCCAGCTGAGTGTCCCAATCCGAAAAACCAAAGAAGATCTCTATTTTCTGAACGGTTGAGCGATCGTAAAATCCTTGTGCCTGTGAATATCCCGCAAAAAGAGTGCATATAAGCACGGGTAATAAGATAGTTTGTTTCATGTTGTAGTTTTCTCTTTGATACAACTTATTACCAAAGGTTTAATTCAATGTTAAAATAAAATGAACCAAATCACTTTTTTTCAGGAAACTCAGTTGTGGAATTGACAAAAAGGATATTCCTTTTCAACCCGGAAAACTTGGTTCTCTTGACAGCACTTCCTTTGAAAAGAGATTGAAAAGTCAACTCATTTAATTCAAGCCAGTCCTGATCCGAAAAGTTCAGTATCTCCTGCTTGGGTTCAAACTCCGGTTCGGAATGTGGTTTCGAAAAGCGATTCCAGGGACATACATCTTGACAGATGTCACATCCGTATATCCAATTGTTCATATTGCCACGAAACAGTTCCGGGAGATCCGCGTCCTTCAGTTCAATAGTGGCATAGGAAATACACTTGGATCCGTTTACTATGTATGGTGCTTCGATCGCATCTGTCGGACAGGCATCAATGCATTTGGTACAGCTACCGCAGTAATCGCGGATCGGGCCGTCGGGCTCGATTTCCAAATCACAAATGATCTCCGCAAGAAAGAAAAAGGAGCCTGTTTTCGGTTGAATTAAATTTCCGTTTTTCCCTACCCAGCCTAAACCGCTTTTTTCAGCCCAGGCTTTTTCAAGGATCGGTGCACTGTCAACAAAAACACGCCCTTCTATTTCCCCGATTTCCTGTTGCAGTTCGGAAACCAATTGTTTCAGTTTCGCACGAACTACATCGTGATAATCTTTTCCATATGCATACTTGGAGATCTGGAATACATCGTTTCGTTGCGTTGTCTTTGGGAAGTAATTGTAAGCTAAAGAAATTACCGTTTTTGCCCCGGGAACCAACAAGCGTGTATCGAGCCGCATGTCAAAATGATTTTCCATATAGGACATTTTTCCATGCTTTTCTGCTTTCAGCCAATTGATAAGTCGGGGTTCTTCAGATGCCAGGAAACCTGCTTTTGAAAAACCCACATGAAGAAAGCCCAACTCTTCCGCTTTAGTTCGAATCAACTGTTTATACACAGAGCAAAATTACAATATCGGGTACACTAAATAAAATTAGTCATACCGATTGACTTTTGAAAACAACAAAATCCGATACTAACTATTGATTGAAACATTCCGGATAAGTCATTAACCAGCTGATAATAAATTGTTTCCGTATCTTTATTGAACACTTTAACTGGTTGAGTGTAAGTAGTCACAACAAAAATTTTATTTATGAAGAAATACTTTTTAATGATGCTTACCATATTCGGAGCATTCTCTTTATTAGCCCAAAAATCAGAGTATACTTACGTAGACGGTCTTTTAACGATTGATGGTACTGATGTAGCAAAAATTACCAAAATCAAAGACACTGAAAACATAGGGCTTACCAGCACGTTTGAAGTAAGCTCAATGGACGGGGAAAAATTGATCATCGCGGCTTATGCCGGAGAGTTTGAACAGGATCCCAATAACAATATGGACCATTATTACCGTATTACGTTCTTAACGGCTAATCAAATTGGAATTTTCATGGTAGCCAAAATGGGAACTGAAAAATCGTTCGCTAAATTACTGGGAAAAAGCGGCATTTTTGTCGATGGAAAACTAGACGAGAAAAAAGTACAGGAATTCATCGCCAAAAAAGGCAAAGCACCAAAGATCGCCATGGATTACACGCTTGTGGGCCGAAACAAAAACTGGCCTATTAACTTAAAAGAAGACAAGAACATCGAGCAGGACTCCAAAATAATCGGAAGTTTCAGGGATATCAGTGTTAAAAGTACAGGGAATGATACTTATGAATTTAAATTGCCTTCCGGGGTAACGATTGCCAAAGCCACATTTACGGGTGGTAATAATGCTCAAAACTGTGAGATGCACACAATGAAGGATAACTCAAAGCGGGTAGTTCCTATTGCATCAGCAGACAATGTTAAATTCAGTGCATCTGCTATCGATCGTAACCAATTGGTGCTGGAGCGCATAGTTAAATGGTTGGTGGCAAACCAATATTTATAAATAATGTAGGGAGCAAAAATTTTTGCTCCCTACATTTATCCTTTTTAAAAATCAATCATAAAAACATGATATCCTATTTTTATGATTTCGTTATATAACGAAGACTGTCAGAATAACCCTCCTTGTTGCCAGCCCATCTCAACTCCCAGGTGTTTAAATGCTTTTTCAGTAGCCTTTCGTCCTCTTGGTGTTCGCATTAAAAATCCTTCCTGGATCAAAAACGGTTCATATACTTCTTCCAGGGTACCGGCATTTTCCCCGATAGCAGTCGCAATGGTTGTCAATCCGACCGGTCCGCCTTTGAATTTATCTATCAGGGTTTTCAAAATACGATTATCCATCTCGTCCAAACCGTATTTATCTACATTCAATGCGTCCAAAGCGTGCTGCGTGATTGCCAATGTGATTGTTCCATCACCTTTTACCTGTGCAAAATCACGTACCCGGCGCAAAATGGCATTCGCAATCCGTGGAGTACCACGACTTCTTCTTGAAATTTCAAAAGCTGCCTGTTCCTGGATCGGGATATTCAATAATTCTGCCGAACGCTCAACAATGGAAGCCAGCGTTTCAACATTGTAATATTCCAAACGGGAATTGATCCCAAAACGGGCTCTTAAAGGTGCCGTAAGCAATCCTGAACGCGTTGTAGCACCAATCAGCGTAAATGGGTTCAAACTGATCTGTACGGTCCGTGCATTCGCTCCAGAATCAATTAAAATATCGATGCAGTAATCTTCCATAGCTGAATACAGATATTCTTCCACAACAGGACTCAAACGATGGATCTCATCGATGAAAAGCACATCTCCCTTACTTAGATTGGTCAAAAGTCCCGCAAGATCACCCGGTTTATCCAAAACAGGCCCGCTGGTCACTTTAAACCCGACATTCAACTCATTCGCAATAATATTCGCCAAAGTTGTTTTTCCAAGTCCCGGAGGGCCATGAAGTAAAACGTGATCCAATGGTTCGTCACGCTGCACAGCCGCTTTAACAAAGATCTCCAGATTCTCAACAACCTGAGGCTGGCCGGCAAAATCATTTAATAATTTCGGGCGCAATACTTTATCGTATTCCTTTTCAGGATTCGATACTTCGGATCTATAGTCGAATGATTCTTCCATGTACAGTTACAAAAATACAAAATCATCTTCATGAACCACATAGAGCACATAGGACACATAGTTTTTATTCCAAAAGCATTCGATACTTGTCACTTACGAGGGTTTTCTGGCCTCCATGGAATATACTCATACAATTAAAGTTAATGAGAACCCCTTTGGGAGAATCCAAAAGCCTCATATAGGTTAGCAACTGTGCTTCAAATATAGGTTCAATGGATTTTGCTGCCTTTAACTCAACGACAATAGAGTCTTCAACATATAGATCACATCTTAATATGGTTTCGAGCTTTCGCTTACTATAGAAAATGGGAACAGACATTTCTGTTTTGAACTTTATATCTCTATTAGCCAATTCGATTTTCATGCATTCATGATAAATGCTTTCAAGCAGACCTGGCCCCAATTGTGTATGAACCTCGATAGCAGCTCCAATGATTTCATAGGTCAATTGATCTAAGTAAGATTTTGTCATATTAGTGTGAATAATGGATTATATACTTAATATAAAAAAAATCAGTGACATAGCTATGTGTTCTATGTGAACTATGTGGTTAATAAAAAAGGCGACTCTTCCGAACCGCCTTCTAATATCTATCAAATTTCTAGTGATCTCCTTCTTCGCCTTCAGCTAAAGGAACAATCTGAGAAATAAAGTCTTCCTCTGCTCCCGGCTTAGAGTAATCATAAGGCCAACGGTGAACTTCAGGAATTGCTCCCGGCCAGTTACCGTGAACGTGTACAACCGGAGTTGTCCATTCAAGTGTATTGGATCTCCAAGGGTTTTGAACCGCTCTCGGACCTCTGTAAATACTGTAGAAGAAGTTGAATAAGAAAATCAACTGACCGAATGCTGCGATGATCGCGAACACAGTAACAATCACATTCAAGTCCATGATCATGTCTTGTGTAGGCTTATCAAAATCACCGTAAACAGAGTAATCGTAATAACGGCGAGGAGCTCCTGCTAGTCCAACGAAGTGCATCGGGAAGAATACTCCGTATGCTCCAACGATCGTTACCCAGAAGTGAGCGTATCCTAAACGCGTATTCAGCATACGTCCGTACATTTTAGGGAACCAGTGATAAACACCGGCAAACATTCCGAATACTGCCGACATACCCATTACAATGTGGAAGTGAGCTACAACGAAGTAGGTATCGTGAACTGCGATATCCAAAGCAGAGTCAGCAAGAATAATACCTGTAACACCACCTGTAATGAACGTAGAAACCAATCCTATTGAGAACAACATTGCAGGAGTGTAGATGTTCGACCCTCTCCAGATTGTTGTAATGTAGTTAAACACTTTTACAGCAGAAGGAATCGCAATCAACAAGGTTGTAAATACGAATACGGATCCGATGAACGGGTTCATACCTGTAATAAACATGTGGTGACCCCATACAATGAACGATAAGAAACCAATTGCAAGGATCGAACCGATCATCGCACGGTAACCGAAGATCGGTTTACGTGAGTTCGTAGAGATAATCTCCGACGTCAGACCCAATGCAGGTAATAATACGATATATACCTCCGGGTGACCTAAGAACCAGAATAAGTGTTGGTACAATAATGGCGATCCACCATGGTTTTCCAACATTTCAGAACCAACAATGATATCAGAAAGGTAGAAAGAAGTTCCTGCCAAACGGTCCATCATCAATAACAATGCTGCTGACAATAAAACCGGGAAAGACAATACCCCTAAGATTGCAGTAATGAAGAATGCCCAGATTGTCAATGGCAAACGAGTCATTTTCATTCCTTTTGTACGCAAGTTGAAGATCGTTACGATGTAGTTCAATGAACCTAACAAAGAAGATGCAATGAAGATAGTCATTGAAACCAACCACAATGTCATACCCAAACCGGAACCTTCGATTGCCTGAGGCAATGCAGATAACGGAGGATAGATCGTCCAACCTGAAGATGCCGGTCCTGTTTCAATGAACAAAGAGAACAACATGATCAATGAAGAGATCAGGAACATCCAGTATGACAACATGTTCAGGAAACCTGAAGCCATATCACGCGCACCAATTTGCAACGGAATAAGTAAGTTGGAGAAAGTACCTGACAATCCACCTGTCAACAAGAAGAATACCATGATCGTACCGTGGATCGTAACCAATCCTAAGTACATACTTTCTTTCATTACACCTCCCGGAGCCCAGGTTTCACCCAGGAAAAATGACAAGAAATCTGATTCCTCACCTGGCCAAGCCAACTGAATACGGAACAAGATCGATAGTAACATCGCCACTACTCCCATAAATACAGCAGTCATTAAGAACTGCTTTCCAATCATTTTATGGTCCTGACTAAAAATATATTTAGAAATAAAACCTTCTTCATGGTGGTGATGTCCATGAGCGTCGTGATGTGCGTGTGCTTCGTGAGCTGCCATGATTTTATTTATTATGCTGTTTTTACTTAATTAACTAATTATTGTTGTACTGCTGCTACAACCGCAGGTATTGAGTCCACTACTGCAGTTGAATCAGACGGAGCTGCTACCGGTTTTGGTTTACCAACCGGATAGATGTTTCTAAATGTCTTACATAGATCAGCAGCTTTCGGATCCAATTTGGAAACTTTCTTATACCATTTCTTGTAAGCAGGCTTATCCAATACTACAACCATCAATTTCATCTTGTAGTGAGAAGAACCACAGATCTTATTACACATCAACACGTAGTTAAACTGCGGATTATGCATTTTGTCGCGCATTTCCGAAGTTGTAATGGAAGGTGTAAACTTGAAACGTGTAGTTTGTCCCGGTACCGTGTTCATCTGAGCACGGAAATGAGGGAAGTAAGCAGAGTGAATAACATCTTTCGAACGGAAGTTGAATTCATACTCCTGTCCTTTACACAAGAATAATGTATCATTCGCATTAAATACGATATCATCCATAGCGCGTGCATCCAATGCGCTGTTATGACGCGCTTTCAATTGGTACAACATACGGATCATACGCTCTTTTCTAGCCAAATCCTTTACCATTAAGTCGTGGTCCTCAGGAACGAAAATCAATTTAGGATCGTTCAATTTAGCTTCCAATGCACGGATACCAGTTGAACTGTTTTCCATACTGTCAATTGCATCCTGGATAGTTTTCGTTGTCAACAAAGCCATCGGGTTGTTTTCGTTTGTCAATTTGTAATCAAAATAACCCAATGTGTTATCATCACCTGACATACGAACCGTCCAGTCAAATTGCTTAGAGAATAACTCGATTTTGATCGCTTCTTTTGAAGCATTATCAGTTTGCTCATTCCATGATCTCAAACCTAAGATAATGATCACCGCCAAAACGATTGCAGGAACTACTGTCCAAACCAACTCCAAACGATTATCATGCGGGAACCAATATGCTTTTACTCCTGGTTTACGTACATATTTAAATGCGAATCCGAACAATAAAGCATTCGTTAAGAAGAATACTGCAATAATGATCCACAAGTTCAAATCCATCAACCAGTCGGTTCCTTTTCCGTGAACGGAAGCAGCTTCTCCACGACCAGTAAACCCATATTCAGCGAATAAATACAATACTGACGCAAAAAACGCGAACATAAACACCAATAATAAGGTTGCGTTTAAACGGTTGTCGCGATTCGGAATATCTTCCTCACGACGGTTTCTTAATTTAGAAGAAAGCTCATACATACGCACCAACTGTGCGATAGCAATAACTCCTAAAATGATAACTATTAATACGATTAGCTTTGTCATGTTTTTTATTTTATCGTAACAACAAGTGCCTTATTAAATTTCGTGGTGAATACTTTCGTCCAGGAACGGGTGATTTACAGGCATCAATGGAGCTTTAGTCAGGTTCGTTAAGATAATTCGGATAAAGAATCCTAAGAACAATAACGCCATTCCAATTTCCATTGCACCGATGTAAGCATGTTTACCCATTGAACCTCCCATTACCATCAAATATGCATCAACCCAGTGACCTGCGAAAATGATTACTCCGACTGCAGTCAATACACCAGCGTGTCTTTTTGCATCACGAGACATTAATAACAACATTGGGAATGCGAAGTTGATGAAGAACATTCCGAAATAAAGCATTTTGAAATCTTCAATACGTGTCAGGTGGTATGTTACCTCTTCAGGGATGTTTGCGTACCAGATCAACATGAATTGAGAGAACCATAAGTATGACCACAGGAATGAAGTTGCAAATGTCCATTTTCCTAAATCATGGATGTGGTTTTCATTTACTTTACTCAAGTACCCTTGCTTCTTCAAATACAATGTCAATGTTACCAAAACAACCATTGTAGAACACCACATTCCTGCGAATACGTACCATCCGAACAATGTTGAGAACCAGTGTGCGTCGATTGACATGATCCAGTCCCAAGCAGAAGTTGAAGAGAATACAGCAAAGAATACCAGGAACAATGCTCCTTTTTTATAGTTCGTGAAGTGGATTGCTGTACCACCTACACGATCTTCTTCCAATGAACGCATTTTGAAACCTCTCCAGAAGATGAAGTAAACCCCCATGTAAGCAAGTGTTCTGATCCAGAAGAAAATTTGGTTCAGATAAGCTGACTTCTTCACTAAGATCGGATCGTGCTCTACATGTGCATTGTCCATCCAAACATAGATGCCTCCACCTTTCATTAGAGAAAGTGTCAATAAGGTAATCAACATAAATCCGATACCGTAAGGCAAGAAACCTGCTACTCCTTCGATGATGCGTTTAACGGATGCATACCAACCCGTTTCCGTTGCGTATTGCAACGCCAGGAAGTACAATGCTCCCAAACCGATAGCGAAGAAGAAGAAACTATCTACTAACAAGTTTCCTAAGAAACGTGTTTTAAAATGCTCACCTCCATGGCAACTAAATTCTACCCAAATACCCAAACAAAGGCCGATAACTCCTAACAACATCAGGACTACCGTAAGGGATTTTGCTTTTGATGAAATCTTGAATTCCATTTCTATTTGTTTTCTGTCTTAGTAAATATTAGTTTGTTGCTGATGTATCAGCTGGTGCCATTGTTCCCCAAGCCGGAGCTCCATTAGCATCAAACGTACCATACTTTTGGTCCTGGAACTTTCTTACGTAATGAACCAATGTCCAGATCTCTTTCTTATTCAATAAAGATGCATGAGAACCCATCATTCCTTTACCGTAGTAAATAGAGTAGAACATTTGTCCTTCCTGGATTGCCAAACCACTCAATACAGCTGCACCGGTATAAGCTCCGGATTTAACCATCGGTCCTTCTCCGTCACCTTTCTCACCATGACAGTGATTACAGTTTATCTGGTACAATGCCTTTCCTTCTGCGAACACTTTATCAGCAACTTCTTTTGAAGTTAACTTGATCGGGTTCACATCTGCAGCAGACATTTTGTATTCATAATCCGCATCTTCATTCGAAGACAAATCATATTGGTACAAGCCATGTGTTTCTGCAAACAATCTGCCGGGCATACGGTGGTATGGTAGCAACGTGTGAACAGTTGCCGAATCTGTACCCCAATAAGGAATTGCATAACGCGGCGGAACCATTGCGGAACGACGCATTTTCATTTCGTCATTGATCTGACCGCGAACTTCACCATAATCAACATACGGCTCAACCGCAGGAGAACGATACATATCAGGCATGTATTCTAAACCTGCACTATCAGGATCAGAAGTACACGCTGCAGCTAGCAACGCTACCAAAGAAAACTGTGCAAATGCCTTGAATTTTACTTTCATCTGTATTGGTCTTTAAACTCTGTAAGACTTACTATCTACAGTTAATTAATGAATATCTTTTTGATCTATTTCTATCACTCCTGTCTCATTCAACATCGTCATCAATTCTGCTTCAGAGAACTGACCGTTATCAGACAAGCGCAATTCCATTACGAACTTATCATCTGTCGTACGAGGATCAGGGTTTGTTGCTGGCATTCCCGGCAAAGTCCTATTTAATAATAAATAAGTGATTGCCATTCCGTGAGCAGCACACAATACTGTGAACTCGAACGTAATCGGAATGAAAGCCAAAACGTTGTCCAAATAGCTCATGCTCGGTTTACCACCAATGTTCATCGGCCAGTCGTGGATCATGAAATAGTTCATTCCCAACGTTGCCAATGTAGTACCTGTCAAACCATACAAGAATGCCATAATACCCAAACGTGTGTGCTTTACACCGATAATCGGATCAATTCCGTGAATCGGGAACGGAGAAAACACGTCAGCTACTTTAACTCCTTTAGCGACTAACTTCTTTGCGCCGTCTTTTAGCACATCGTCGTCGTCATACATTGCATAAATTACTTTCTCTGCCATGTTTCTCTATTAATGATTATGAGTATCGTGATCATCGTGTCCGTGACTACCATGACCGTTTTTTGCAAAATAAGGGTGAACCGGAGCGGTATCGTTCTTATAAGATTCACCGGATGATTTCAAGATTGTTTTCAATTCGTTCAATGCCAATACCGGGAAGAAACGAGCAAACAATAAGAAGAATACGAAGAACAAACCGATCGTTCCGATATATACACCTAAGTCGATGTGACTTGGGTAGTGCATAGACCAGGAAGATGGCAAGTAATCACGGTGGATGGAAGTCACGATAATTACGTAACGCTCAAACCACATACCGATGTTTACAACAATTGAAATGATGAATGTAAACAATAAGCTTCTGCGTAATTTCTTGAACCACATCAACTGAGGTGAAACCACGTTACAAGTCATCATTGACCAGTAAGCCCACCAGTAAGGTCCTGTTGCTCTGTTGAAGAATGCATATGCTTCGTATTCAACACCTGAGTACCATGAAATGAACAACTCGGTAATATATGCCGTACCTACGATAGATCCGGTAACCATAATTACGATGTTCATGTATTCTACGTGCTTCGTATGGATATACGCTTCCAGTTTCATTGCTTTACGCATGACCAAAAGAAGTGTCTGTACCATCGCGAACCCGGAGAATACCGCTCCAGCTACGAAGTATGGAGGGAAAATCGTGGTGTGCCATCCCGGAATAACCGATGTAGCAAAGTCAAAGGATACAATCGAGTGAACCGAGAATACCAATGGTGTAGCAACACCTGCAAGTACCAATGAAACCAATTCGAAACGGTTCCAGTGCTTAGCGCGACCTGACCAACCGAAAGAAAGGATTGAGTACATTTTCTTTGGAATAGGTTTCTTCACGCGATCACGGATCGTAGCGAAATCAGGAATCAAACCGATATACCAGAATACAAGTGATACGGAAAGATACGTTGAGATCGCGAATACGTCCCATAACAATGGTGAGTTGAAGTTAACCCATAATGAACCGAAGTGGTTTGGCAATGGAAGTGTCCAGTAACCTACCCATAAACGACCCATGTGAATTAACGGGAACAAACCTGCCATGAATACCGCGAAGATGGTCATCGCCTCTGCTGAGCGGTTAATAGCCATTCTCCATTTTTGACGGAACAATAACAATACTGCTGAGATCAGGGTTCCGGCGTGACCGATACCTACCCACCAAACGAAGTTGGTGATATCCCAAGCCCAACCAATAGTTTTGTTAAGACCCCAAACTCCGATACCTGTTCCTAACAAGTAAAAGATACATCCTACTCCATATAATCCGATAACTAAAGCGATACCGAATAAAATGTACCACATGCGCGGTGCTTTATCCTCAATCGGTTTACATACGTCCTCGGTAATCTCGTGATACGTCTTGTGACCTAATATGAGGGGTTCACGAATTGCAGCTTCCTTATGCATTAGACTTTAATTTTAAGCAATTAATGATTTGACTTACTTTCATGTTTCTCAGCGTGTGCTCCATGGCTTCCATGATGAGACTCTGCTGCTACCAACTTGTCCAGATCAGCATTTTCGTTGTTACGAATTTTCACCTGGTACCAAACATTCGGCTTCACACCTACTTCTTCCAAAGCCTGGTAAGAACGCTTATCTGCAGATACTTTACGGATCTTGGAGTTTACGTCGTTCCAGTCACCGAATACGATCGCTCCGGCAGGACAAGCATCTGAACAAGCAGATTCGAAGTCGCTATCCTGAACTGTACGGTTCTGAACTTTAGCTTCTAATTTCACAGATTGGATCTTCTGAACACAGAATGAACATTTCTCCATCACACCACGTGTACGAACGGTAACGTCAGGGTTCAATACCATACGTCCTAAATCGTCCTGAGCAGGGTTGATCTCTGTAAATTTCTTATAAGATGGGTAGTTAAACCAGTTGAAACGACGAACCTTGTAAGGACAGTTGTTAGCACAGTAACGTGTACCGATACAACGGTTATAAGTCATTTGGTTTAATCCTTCATTTGAGTGCGTTGTTGCAGCAACCGGACAAACCGTTTCACACGGAGCGTGGTTACACTGCTGACACATCATCGGCATGTGAACTACAGCAGGATTTGCAGTAGGAATTTCAGATTCAACATAATCCAAATGCCCTAAAACAGGATCCTTACGTGTACCTACAGCAGCTTCTTCACTTGAAGCAAAGTAGCGGTCGATACGCAACCAGTGCATTTCACGGCCTCTGCGAACTTCGTCTTTACCAACTACAGGAATGTTGTTTTCAGCCTGACAAGCAATGATACAAACACCACAACCAAAACATTGGTTCAAGTCGATTGTCATTCCCCAACGGTGACCGATATTTTCTACCGGATGTGCATCCCATAAATCGAATTCAGAGATCGGAACTTCACCTTCATGCGTGTGCAATACATGCTTGTGGTTGTAAGCTCCAGGCTCTTCATTTTGGTAAATGTCCAATGTCGTTTCTCTAACGATAGAGTTACGGGACATTACCGTATGATGAATTTGTGTTGCTGCGATCGGATAAAGATCATTTCCTGCTTTTGAAATGGATCCCGTTACATTGTTTTGGTAAGTTCCATTCTCCCAAGTCAGGAAGCGGTATGCATTCTTACCAACTGAAACGCGGTTACCTTTAGCATCTGTTTCGAAACCTCCGTATTGTTTTGTTACGAATGCTGCGTTACCGATGTTTTCGTTTCCTTCCCCACGTCCGTATCCAAGAGCGATACCAATTGTACCGGCAGCTTGTCCCGGCGAAGGGTAAACAGGAAGCGTGATTGATTCACCACCAACTTTTACAGTTGCCATGTTCAATCCGTTCTCCTGGTCGAAAGTAGTTGCGTAACCTTCTTTTTTCATTGTCTCAGGCGACATGGTGATATAGTTATCCCAAGTCACTTTGGAAATCGGATCCGGCATCTCTTGTAACCAAGGGTTACCTGCCATATCTCCATTTCCGATACCTGCTTTTTGGTACAATACTACTTCAAGGGAACCTGCTTTCGGTAATTTACCAGCTACTTTACCCATTGCAGCGTCGTTGAACACTGCAGGAGCACCCGGCATTACGAAATCTTCGTTACAGCTATTGTGAATAGCCATTTCCCAGTACGTATTGAAATCCGCGTATTTTGTTTGCATCGGGAATCCGTAGATTTCCCAATTCTTTTGAATGTATTCGTATGCTACACGTGAATCTTTTCCTCCACGGTGTTTCTTTCCTGCCCAAACCAATAGAGACTCCATAGAAGAAGCTGTATCGAATAGCGGACGGATTGTAGGTTGTGCAATTGCGTAATGACCTGCTTTCGGATTGTAATCCATCCATGACTCTAATGCATGGTGGTCAGGAGCAATGTATGTACATTTTGTAGCTGTCTCATCTCCGTATCCGGATAATGAAACACTTAATGCTACTTTATCAAGAGCCGCTGCAAACTCTTTACCGTTCGGCAAGTTGTAAACAGGGTTTGTTCCTAAGAAGAATACCGCATCCGGTCCTTTTCCTGCGATTACATCAGAAACCAATTTCTGCATTTTCGCATCTTCGGACTGGAACATTTGTAATTGCTTGTCGAATAGGATTGTTTTTCCATAAGCTCCCAACACGCTATTCAGTTTGTTTGTAAGGATCTGAATTGCTTTGTTATTGGAACCTGAAACAACCACCGACATTCCTTTGGAAGCTTTCAATGCTTTCACTGCTTTATCAGCAACAGCTTGTGCTTCTTTCGGTAAAGCAGAAGAAACTCCTGCATTTACTCCGAATTTACCAAGGATATATGCCAATACATTTGCCTGCTCACTTGGCTTGATCATTCCGCGGTAATCCGCATTTGAACCTGTGATAGACATCGTTGATTCGAACTGGAAGTGTTTGCTCATCCATTCTCCATCAGGGTTACGGCGTTTTCCGTAATCAGCAGAGAATGCATTTCCAAGTAACCAGGTTGACAAGAAGTCAGCACCGATACTAACGATTGTTTTAGCTTGTGTGAAATCATAATCAGGAATAGCACGCATTCCGAATGAGTCCATATTTGCCTCACGCATTCCTGCGTAAGAAATCGCATCGTATTGGATAAAGTTAAAGTTCGGGTGAACCGTTGCCATTCCGTTTGCATCTTTCACTTCTCCATAGATACTTGTAGACAAATCTACAATTGCACCTTGCATAGAAGGAGAAATTACCGAGTTTGCAACGAATGCAACTTTACCGTTTGATTTCTTGATCTTAGCCAATTCTGCCTGAACAGCATCGTCTAATTTATCCCATGAAATATCTTTCCCTCCTTTAGCTTGTGCTGTTTTCAAACGAGCATTATCGTAAAGAGAAAGAACAGAAGATACGATCTGAGGAGTTAAAGCTCCCTGCGTAAATCCGAAATCACGGTTTCCTTTAATATAAATAGGTCGACCTTCACGTGTTTTAACAACAATACTTGCATATGCATTTCCATCGTAATACGTAGAAGCATACCAGGTCGCAACACCCGGTGTTACGTTTTCCGGTTTAACAACGTAAGGAATAGCTTTTGTAACCGGAGCCTCACATGCCGCAACTGTAGCAGCTGCAACACTGAATCCTAAGAATTTCAAGAAGTCACGACGTGCCGTAGATGTTTCAGCAAGTTGATCATCACCTAAGAATTCGTCAACAGAAACAGACGGAGAAAACTCACGATCTCTTGACTCAACGAATGCAGGTGTTTCATGCAATTCATCAAGACCTTTCCAATATTTTTTTGACATAGCCATAATCTTTGTTCTACTGTTCTAGATTGATTAATAGTGACATTTAGCACATTCCCAACCACCTAATTCTTTAACCGTTATTTTCTTGTCCTCAAGGAACTTGTTGTATAATTTTCTGTCTTTTAACAAACGGTTATGTATTTCATTGTAATAGTTGCTTCCTTTTGAATCCAATGACCCTGCGGAGATTTCTTTCTCAGCGTGACATTCGATACACCACCCCATTGTCAACGTTGCTTTCGTCAATGGAACGTTACCTTCGATCTTATTCAATTCGGAAACCGGCTGAACTTTTGCAGTTTCGTTCATTTTTGTCATATCACCGTGACACTGCTTACAATCAACTTGCCCTGCAACTACGTGTTGTTGGTGGTTGAAATAAACGTGATCAGGTAAAACGTGAACTTTATTCCAGATAATCTCTTTTGTTTTCCCGGAGTACTTCTGAGTTGCAGGATCATAACCTGCAGCAGCGTAAATCTTAGCAATTTTCTCTTGTTGCTCAGGAGTATTCCCGTTGATCTGCTTGTGACAGTTCATACATACGTTTACAGTAGGGATCCCTGCTGTTTTCCCGTCAATTGCAGAATTGTGACAATACTTACAATCAATTCCGTTCTTACCGGCGTGAATATCGTGTGGGAATTCGATCGGCTGAGACGGCTGGTAATCCTCCAATACTCCGATTGAATAAAGTGAAAGGAACAAAGACACGATCAATGAAAGTGTAATCACCAATCCTCCGATCCCTACATAGCGCTTGTATTTCCAAGCCCATGCTTTGAATTCTTGTCCGAATGAAAGGTCATCATTTACAGACTGACCTTCATGTTCTCTCGTTGCGTTTCTCAACTGACGACGAACACCACCTACAGCCATAATGATCACGATGAAAACAACTCCCATCAGGATCCAAACCCATGAAAGACCATCTTCTTCTACTTCATCAGCAGCACCGGGACCTGCAGCAACATCACCCTCTTTTACCTGAGAAGGATCTGGTTGCTCATCAACCCAATTGAAGATCGCATCGATATCTTCGGTTTTTCCAGCCAAATCCGGGAATGTATTCATTGCCGTCGACTTCAAACCAGAAACTTTTTTCGCATACGGATCTGCGGCAGCAGCGGCATTCCAGTTCGCTACCCACTGATAGATAGACCCCTCTTTCGCACCTTCAGCAGCCCATTTTTCACGAACTTTAAAGAGCTTAGGACCCGTACCATCTTTGTGTGGAGAGTGACATGTAGCACACTTTGCCTTGAACAGCGCTCCACCATCCGGAGCCGCAGCGAAACTATCAAATGCACCAACAACAAATACTGTTGAAAGCGCACCGATACACCATTGTTTTATACTTCTAAACATCTGATTATTAGATATTTTTGTTTCTAAAATAAGTTGTCAACCCTATGTTAACACAGCAATTAACGATGGCAAATTTAGAAGAATAAGGGGTTTCTGTGACAGTTTTATGACAATTTCTGCGCCCGATTTTTTAATTTAAAATGATTCTAAATAACTCGATTCTTTCACATTTCTTAACAATCCCCTAATTTGCTACAACTTACATCCGTTTTGGGCATTCTAAGCCTTGTTTTACGGCATGATTTTTTCAAACAGATTCTTGAAATTCCGGTGAAATTCAACACGTGCAAAAATTCAATTAACTTTGCCAAAAGCGATTTGTTATGAAAAATGTGATTCTGATTACAATCTTATCCGCTATCTCCTCATTTGGAAATGCACAGGTTACTATTGTAAAAGACAGTAGAATCGATGATTTGGTGCGTGCTCAAGGTCAGGGATCAGCTGCGGCAACTGAAATTAACGGGTACCGTTTGCAGTTGGCGTTCGATTCCAATAAATCGTTTATTGATGATGCACGATCAAAATTTTCGGCACAATTTCCGAAGGTTGACACCTACGTAGAATTTGTTGCTCCACATTATTTTTTGAAAGTAGGTGATTTCAGAACGCAATTGGAAGCTGAAAAAGTAAAAGCCGCTACTGTGGCGCAATTCCCAACAGGATTTATTGTAAAAGAGAAGATTAATTTACCGCGGATCGACCAGTGACTTCGACTCCGCTCAGCCGCCTTGGTCGATGAAATTATTTGTAATTGATCTGATTCACTATTTCTTCATGATTCTAGCTACAACCCCGCTGAAATTCAATACTATATTTTACTCCGGTGACTGAGCGGAGTCGAAGGCACGAGAAATCGCTTTCCCCGCAACGTATCCACTGGAAACACATCCCTGTATGAGATAACCGCCTGTAGGTGCATCCCAATCGATCATTTCACCGGCAACAAATACACCCGGAAATTTATTCAGCTCGCCCGATTCCGAGATTTCAGAATCCGCGACACCTCCGGCACAGGAAATCACTTCCTCAATTGGTCGGAAACCCTTAATCCCAATGGGGAACTCTTTGATCGCCTTCGCTAATTCCTTTGGATCCAAAAAACGTTGCTTGGACACAAAATTCCTGATCCAAAAAATGGCTACTTCACCCAATTTCAACTCTTTCAGCCCTTGCGACGGATTCTTTGCCTTTTTCAAAACTTCAAAGACTCTTTGCTGTGTCATTTGGGGTTTCAGGTCTACTTTGAAGACCGGTTTTTCCATCTTTCGAAGCGCACCATTGATCGCATAAGCCGGTTTTCCTTCCAAACCGTAAGTCGTGCAAACCAAATCTCCGGAGCAACTTTGATTTCCGCAGGAAACGCGAATATTTTTCAGGATCTTTCCCTCCAGATCTCCCAACCAGTTTTCATAAAGAACGAGTCCGGAATTACTGGCCTGAAAAGGATTCAAACCAATTCCTTTTTGCTCAAAGATCTCAGTCCACGTGCCATCCGAACCTGTAACCGGCCAGGATTTTCCACCCAAAGCCAAAACCAGGTAATCGAAATTGATTTTCTCTGTTTTTCCAGGGTTACTGAGCGTAGTCGAAGTATCCCGTTCTATCTCCACCTGTTTTTGATTGAAGTCGATGAATCGGGTATTTAGAGCAAATTGCACTTTTGATCCCAGGAATTCCTTCCAGGCATTCAACACCTGGATTGGTTTGATCGCGTCCTCCGGGAAGATTTTCCCTGAAGAGCCGACCTTCGTCTCAATACCAATCTGTTTCAGGAATTTGATCCAATCCTTATTCGAAAACTGCCTAACAGCTTGTTTTATCCAGTCCGAATCATACTTTTCCCTAAATTCACTCGGAGTTTCGGAATGTGTGAGATTAAATCCGCCATCACCGGCAACGAGGAATTTTCTTCCTACACTTGATTTTTGGTCCAGCAATAGGATTTCGCACTCACTTTTCAGCAATTGCGTTGCGGCCATAAGACCTGCGGGTCCTCCGCCAATGATAATTATACGGGGCATATCCTTTTAATATAGTGATTTTTTCATTACCGAAAACAATTGTTTAAACTTAGCCGTTGTATTAACCGTTAAAAACCTTTAGAGACACATTATCAGAGCGTTTCCGGAAAAATATACTCTTCGGAAAAACTGCTTTTCAAAGAATGGAATTAACCGTTAAAAACACTTAGGGGCGCACTATTAGTGAAATTCAGAGAATTCACTAAGCACATCAACGGTAATTAATCGTGATCTTCTTTGCCAGTTCCTTCGCTTTGTCGGTAATTTGATTCACTTCCTGCTCACCGGAATACAATACCACCGCCATTCTTCTGTAAGGCCGTGTAGTTGGTTTTCCAAAAATGCGCACATCGGAACCTTCTGTTTTCAACACTTCTTCCAAGCCTGAAAAAGTTGGTGCATGATCAGATTCCTTATCTGCCAAAACAACCGCACTTGCTCCATTTTTCAAAGAAATAATCGATGGGATCGGTAAGCCAAGAATTGCGCGTGCATGCAATTCAAATTCACTGAAGTTCTGTGTACCTGCAAGTGTAACCATTCCTGTATCGTGCGGACGTGGTGATAATTCGGAGAAATAAGCTCCATCTTTCGTAATGAAGAATTCAACTCCCCACAAACCTGAACCGCCCAATGCTTTGGTAACTTTCGCAGCCATTTCCTGTGCTTCTTTCAAGTGCTCCGGGTTCATAGGCATTGGTTGCCAGCTCTCCTGGTAATCCCCGCGTTCCTGTCTGTGACCGATCGGTGCACAAAATAGAGTTTCGCCGCTGTTTTGCGTCACCGTTAACAAGGTGATCTCGTAGTCGAACGGAATAAATTCCTCCACGATCACTTCTTTCAAATCTCCACGCGAACCTTCAATTGCGTAGGTCCATGCTTTCGAAATTTCTTCTTTGGAACGGATCACGGATTGGCCTTTCCCCGAACTGGACATCAATGGTTTTACAACACATGGAATCCCGATTTTCAGAACTACCTCTTCGAATTCATCACCTGTTTTTGCATAAAGGTAATTGGCTGTCTTTACACCCAAATCTTTGGCCGCCAAGTCGCGGATGGCCTTTCTGTTCATGGTGAAATTGGCCGCTTTTGCAGAAGGAATTACCTGGATTCCCATTTTCTCATACTCGTAAAAACGCTCCGTACGGATCGCTTCAATTTCCGGAACGATCAAATCAGGCTGATGTTTTGCAACGATTGCATCCAATGAAACCGCATCCAGCATATTGATTACTTCAAACGAATCTGCTACTTGCATGGCAGGTGCATTTTCATAGCTGTCCACAGCAATAACTGTCTGTCCCAAACGTTGTAATGCGATTACAAGTTCTTTTCCAAGTTCACCGGAACCCAGGAGTAAAATTTTCTTTTGCATGGCACAAAAGTAGTGTAAAGAGTTCAAAAAGTTGAAAGGGTTCAAAACTAATCAAGCAACAGCCAATAGAAATCATGCAATAGTAAAGTACGTGAATTTTGAACTTTTGAACTTTTGAACTTTTGATCTCCTGACTTTTAAACTTTTTCAATTAAATTGAATAAACTTTTGACTGAAAATATCGTCATAGGTAATATTAACTATATTTGAAATTACCATGAAGCGAAAATTAACTGATTTGTTGCACACTTACCACGGCATTTCATTAGATGAATTGTCCCGTGCTCCCCTGATGAACCGGGTGGATGAAAAGTTTGCGTTCCCGATCAGTAAACTGGAAGCTTTCCTGGAAGAGATGCGTCCCTATTACGACGTGTTGAATATTGACGGAAAAGTCATCTTTGATTATACCAGCCAGTATTTCGACAACGCTTCTTACTCCTTTTTCCAGGATCATCACAAATCGATCCCGAATCGCTTTAAAGTACGGATCCGGACCTATCTTGACAGCAACAAATCGTATTTGGAAGTAAAGGAAAAGATCAAAGGAAGGACTGATAAAAATCGCATCAACATTGATGGTTTTACTTCTGATTTCTCACACGATCAACGTTCATTTTTATTGGACCGTTTACGCAGGCATATAGACTTAAAACCCGTGATGGTAAACAGTTATCGCCGGATTACTTTGGTGAATAAATTGGCGGAAGAGCGTTTAACGATTGATTTTGATATCGTGAACGGAACTCTCGATGCTCCGGAATGTAAAAATCAAACGCTTTCTGCAATTGTTATCGCTGAATTGAAACAACCCAAAATCGACAGAACTTCTCCATTCTATCAATTAATGAAACGCGAATTGATTCGCCCGTTTCGCATATCCAAATTTTGCTTTGGCATGATTGACCTTTACGATGAAAACAGCTTAAAGTCAAACCGGTTCAAAGCAAAAAAACTACTTATACAAAAACTAATAAAAAACTCATCACATGCTTCTCTCCCATCAGCCGGATTTTAAATTGTTCGGTATTTCCTTTTTCAATGAAGATTTGTATGCACTCCTGTTTAGAATGTGCGTCAACTTAGCGGTCCTGATTATCCTGATCAGGTTTATGTATTACACCAAAGCAAGACGAAAAGATTACCTTTTCACATACTTCCTGATCGGAATGATCACCTTTTTCCTGTGTTTCGGATTAAAGAAACTGGATATCGATACCGGGATGGGACTCGGACTCTTTGCCATCTTCGGAATCCTGAGATACCGGACAGAAGGGATTGAGATCAAGGAAATGACTTACCTGTTCCTGGTGATCGGTCTTTCCGTGATCAATGCACTGGCATCAAACAAGATCTCGCTGGCTGAAATGGCCTTAATGAATGGTTGTTTGATCCTTCTGACAGCAGGTTTGGAGTACCTGTGGCTTTTAAAACACGAAACAAGAAAGATTATCGTTTACGACCGCATTGATTTGATCCAACCGGAAAAATACGACGAAATGATGGCTGACGTTCAAAAAAGGACCGGCTTAAAGATCAACCGTATTGAGATTGGTAAAATCGATTTCTTACGGGATGTAGCACAATTGATGATCTTCTACGACGGAGACATTCAATCATTCGGCACAGGTGCCGGACCAAATGATTCGGAGTAATTAAAATCATTTTATAAAACAAGTAGGGGCAGAAAATTTTCTGCCCCTACTTGTTTCCACCAACAGACTCTCTTTTCTATGTGATTTAATTTTCGTGACTGAGTTTTGAAAATCCTGACCGAAGCGTCATGGAAGCGAAGTCCTTATGATCAAAATATTCTTTGTGTTCATCTGCGAAAGTAAAAACCTTGTGTACTTCGTGCGCTTCGTAGTAAAAAAGCAACAAAGCACTATGTGGTTAAAAACAAAAAGCCCCGAAATTTATCGGGGCCCTTTATGATTTGTTGTATTTTACTTCACAGCATCCGCCTTTTCCTGGGCCTTCTTCATAATGTTATCAGCCTTGGTTTGAGCTTCCTGTTCAATTTTTGTTGCACTGTTTTCAGCTTTTTTCTTGCCTTCCTTACAAGCAATCTCCGCAGCCTTTTTCTTGATCGGATTTGATCCGGCAGCAGTCATGGCATCGGCACATTGCTTATCTGCCTCAGATCGAACCTGGTCAGCAGCTTTTTTCGCTTCTGCTTTCAGTTTGTCCGCTTCTTTCTGCGCGTCAGCCATGATCTTGTTTTTCTCTGCAATGAGGTCTTTCTTCACTTCATCAACCTTGTCCTTCACAAGCGTTTTCACGGAATCCTTCGCTTTATCCAGCATTTCTTTTCCTTTGTCCTTCAGGTTGTCTTTCAGGTTTCCGGTTGCTTTCAATAAAGCTTCTTTGAAGTCTGTTTTGATTACCGGTTTCGTTACTGTTCCGCCAACCAATGCATTTACCGGGATAACATCCGGAATAGAACCCAGGTTCAACTTCGGAGCAATGCCGTTCACTTTTGCAATTCCCTGCTCAGCCGCTTTGATAATTCCACCCGGGATCATCTCTTTAGGGATCTGCATGACCATTTTATAATCAATATCCTGTGTGAATGAAGTGGAACCGGTAACTTGCGTATCAATTCCGCTCATTTTGATCTTCAACGGCTTTTTCAGGCTCATTTTTCCATCTTTAAAACTGAAGAATGCTTTCACATCCTTGAAAGTCTGGTTCGAGATCTTGTCCATACTCAATGCGTCTCCCAATTTTTTCAAAGGTTCAAAACCGCTTATTGTTACCATATTGGTAAAGAAATCCCCATCACCGGTCAATGAATTGTAAACAGGTTCCAATGCTTTTGTTAAATCACCTTTCAGGTTCAGGTTCGAACTGAATTTTCCTTTGGCAAATTTCGCAACCGGTGCTAATTTCCCTACTGTCAGGAAGTGCGAAGAAATTTCCTGGATATCGATCTCTTTCAGGTTATAACCTAAGTCGATCGCCGGTTTGTTGTGGTCTTTGGAGCTGTAACTTCCACGCAATCCAACAGTTCCACCCATTGTGTTCATAGTCAAACCGTTTAAGGAAGCTACTTCTTCTTTCATGTTCACACTTCCCTTCATGTTGTTCACATCAATTCCATTGTAGTGCAATTTCTGAACACTGGTATTCAGGTTGAAATCCACATTCTCAGGGATCAATAACGGTTCTGCATTCGGATCAGCCGGTGCAGGTTCCGCTGAAGCGGTGTTTGAAGAAGCAGTGCTTGTTCCGGATACTCCCATCAATTGGTCCAGGTCCAGGTTGTTACTGTTAAAGTTGAACGCTCCTTTCAGCAATTGGTCTTCTTTGTTGTTTCCGAAAAGGTATCCCAAATAATTGTCGATCTTTCCATCCAGCGCGAAATCGGATTTACCCATATTTGCATGCATTTTCTCCAATGTCAGGTTTTGCGGACTGAAACGGAAAGTCAGGTCTTTCACGTTCACATCTTCATTCAGATCTTTGGATTTGTATAGGAAATCAAACAATTCGATCAATCCTTTCGCGTCAAACTTCTCGTATTGTTCCGTTTCAATAGCACTCATGCGTCCGTTCAACGCAACATCTGCATTCAGTTTTCCTTTGTAGGATTCGCCCTCAGCCAATGGCATCACTTTTCCGATCGTTGCCAGGTTCACTTTTGCCTTCAATTTGGAATTGATCAACGGATCAGTCATCGGGTTGCGCAACTTCAGGTTGGCATCAATTAAATTTCCAACGAACTCCGAGTGGAACTTCGTTACATCCAGGGTCATTTTATCCAGGTTGGAACCTCCCGCGAATTTCGAGCCTGCATCAACCGTAATATTGTTGATCGAACCCAATCCCGCGTACTGGATCATGGCTTTCCTCACATTCAAACCGAAATCCCAGCCAGGCAGGTTCTTCTCATCCAAACGGCCTTTTACTTCCCCGTTCATTTTCAGATCACCCTTCGCTACCATACTCTCATACCCGCTTTGGTAGAAACTTGGAACCAATGACAACAAGTCTTTGAAGCTGATTTCCTTGGTGTTCAATTTCAGGTCTATTTGATCGTGGTCTTTCAGCATTTGGTAGAACCCGTCCAGCGACATATGGAAATTATTCAGCGCAAAACTGTTTTCTTTCAAAGTGAATTTGGAATCATCTTCCTTGAATTCCATCAACAGGTTCACATCTGCATTCGTTTTCACTTTCGACAGGTAGCTCAATCCTTCCATTTCAAAAGTCAGTTCATCCATTTGTGTACTTGTTTCAAAATCGATGACATCTGCCGTCAAATCACCGGATCCGGTATGGTTCAGGTTCTTGATATTCGCATACATATCCGAAGCCTGGTCGTCATAAACGATCTGGATATTCTCTAATGAGTATTCCTGTAAGGACATTTTGAATTTAGAAGGCTCCGTATCAGCCGGTTGGTCTTCTTCCGGGATTACGATATCGTAGTTCGCTTTTCCTTCCGGGTCCACACGCACATCGATCTTCGCATCCGAGATATGTACCTCATCAATTTCGATCTCATCTCCACCGATTACATCCCATAAACCTACATGTGCCTCAATAGTTTTAACACTTGCCAACTCTACGCCCTTAAATTCCGTTCTACCTGTTACCTTCGTGTCATATAATTGGATAGTGACATTTGGGAACGTGGATAGAAAGGTCAGATCAAAGTCTTCGATGGTTACATCAGCCTTCAGGGATTTGCTCACCTCCTTCAACACCATTTCCTTAATCTCATCCTTGAAAATTATAGGGATCAGGATGATTGCGATTAATAAGAATAACAGGGTAAGTCCTGTCCATTTGAAAAGTCTGCGAATGAAACTTTTCTTCTTTTTAGGCAATTTTTCTTTTCTAGACATGAATGGGTATTTTAAGTATAACCAATTTTTTAACCAAAGATTGTATCTTTACAATTCTACCAAAAATAAGCTTTTCATGAAACAATTAGCAGTCCTAACATTATTAATTTTTAGTCCTTTTGTGAATCATGCACAAATTTCCACCGGAAAGGTAGAAGACACTAAAAAGAAAACCGCAACCGGGTCAGGTAAAGAAGCGAAAGACCCCTCCAAAAAGTACGATCCCGATGCGGGATTGATGGATTTCACGGTGTTTATCGGCGCGGGTTACAGTATCGGATCTCACAAACTGGAGCCAAATGGCGACCTGTTCGGAAGACCGGTAGGAAAAAGAGCAGATGAAACCATGGTAAACCGCTGGACCTACCAGGCAGGTGTCCGCAACCGCATTCACCGCTTTTTCACTTTTGAAGCCGGCTTGTCCATTGACCGTTATGGTGAGAAATACCAATTTGAATCCACCACTTCGGATAGTGCTTATTCCTATGACCGCAAATACAACATGCTGGCACTTCCTGTTCAGGTATACTTTACCTACGGAAAACGGGTACAGGTCCTGGCAGGTGCCGGAATTCAACCGTATATTCCACTGAGCATGAAAACAAAATATACGATCGTTGATTCATTGGGATCGGATATCAGCCCTGAAAAAGAAACGAAAACCATCGAAGGCTTGAACAGTGCAGGGATCAACTTGTTGTTCTCGGCTGGGGTCCAGTACCGCTTTTCCAAGTATGTTTCGGCATACGTAATCCCGTGCTATTCCCTCGGACTAACAAACATCTATGGCAAACAGGAACCACACAAAGAATGGCTGAACTCCCTGAACATCCGTTTCGGTGTGGCGCTCCATTTCCCTGAATCTACCAAGACCCGGACAAAAAAGGTCAAAGACCCGAACGCGAAGAAAATATTTGAATGGTAAATCAATAATGAAAACGTAGGGGCGCGATTAATCGCGCCCCTACGTTTTCATTCCATTACAAACTGATTTTCTTCCCGTACAACTCATTCCGCATCTTCAGCAATCCTTCCAGGATCTCCCCCGAAAGATCGTAAAGCCCCTGTTCATCATGGACCAGGTCAACGGTATTCACCCGCTTGGTTTGCTCAAAGTACCAGTCTTCCAGTTCTTCTGAAATATCCCGCTCCTTAAATCCGGCCAGGATAAAGATCCTCCGATACAGGTTCAGGTTCAGCGGGGTTGTATCCAGGCCGCTCAAGCTCAAATGGTACAAATGCTTGTGCACTTTCAAATCGTCTACAATCAACCCCAGGGTCAATTTAAACAGGTCTTCAAAAGCAATATTCAGTAAATTAGTGTTATTCATCGGTTTTCTATATTTCTAAGCTGGCGCAAGCTACTTGTCCCGACTTTTCGGGATCTTGCTTGTGCCTCCAGACACCCTACTCAAATAATTCCAGTAGTTGCAGGTCAAATTGAAGAATTTCGTATGCTATTAGTTTCTGCTGCCATTCCATAAAAGCCGTTTCAATTTCCGGGTACGTTAAACGCCCTTCTTTGTAAAGCAGCACACTTTTGTGGTAAATTATTTCCAGGTTATCACCTAGTTGTTTATCCTGCTCCTGTTTTGCTCTCAGATTGAGACGCTTCTGTTCCCACTCAAGGATTTGTTTTTCCAGAAGCTGATTCTTCATTTCCATCCTACTGCTTAGTTCAGCCTGTTGGATTGCATTCAGGTGTTTTGTTTTGAGCCATTCACCGTGGTTGAATAGGGGAATATTTAAATAAAACCCAATTCCCTCGTACAAATTCGCATTGATCTGGTTGAAATAAGGTTTGGTTGGGTTTCCTGCAAGCAGGTAATCTTTATTGTTGGTTGAAAAGCCGGTTCCGACAAGCCCGTTTAGCGAAATCCCCGGAAGTATTTTTGATCGCTCAGCCTTCAATTGATTTCCCAGCAATTCCAATTCTATTTCGATCTGTTTTATCCCGTAAATTTCACCGAACTGAATCTTTTCTTTAACGGCAGAAGCAGTGGAAAAATCAACAATCTGCTCTGTTCTCAGAGCTTGTCCCATTTGAAAGTTCAGGTCAATCCATATCAGTTTCGATTCGTTCCTCAGACTCCGAAGCAGATTTTGCTCATTCAGAATCGAATTATGGCTTTTCAATGTATCAATCACATCTATTCTTCCTTCGGCAAGTAGTAATCTTTGAATTCCCTGAATCTGATTGTACTTTTCAATGCGCAATTCCACTAATTTGGTCTGTACGGAAAGTTTGCATAGCGCGAAATAGGTTTCAATGGCTTGAAGTTTCAATTCGTTCCGTTTCTTATCCAGGTTAATCTCATCCAGTTCAAGAGTTATATTCAGAATGTTCTGTTTGTAGAAATAAACAAAACCATTGAACAATCGGATGCTTGAATTCAATCCGAAGGATTGGGAATTCACCGAACTGGTAGCAAAAGTGTTTGTAAACGGATCTAATCTCCTTCCAAAAGAGGTATTTATCCCAACGTTCGCATTCAAATCCGGAAGCAAAGTCCACAAATGGAATTGCTTATTGGTCTTAGAGCTTTTCACTGAAGTTGTTTCGCTAAGTGTTTGCAGGGAATTGTTTGCCACCTTATCCAGGCACGACTGCAAGGTCAATACCTCCTGACTTGAAACAATGGAAGCAGTGAAACTGAATAGTATGACCAATAGCCAATTCATTCGATTAATTCTGTAAACTGTTCAAAAAAGCGCTGCAGCAGCCGTTTGTCTTTCGTAATGATCTTTACGTTTCCTTTTAACCTGGCTTTGGGTGGAATTTGTTTATTGTAGGTTGTTTTCAATGCATGCAAAAGATCAATTTGAAGCTCATATTTTCCTTCTTTATCCATCTGGGTAATCCTTCTGACTTTCCCTTCCAGCATTCCGAATTCTGTTTTGGGATAATCCGTAAGCTCAATAAATGCTTTTTGTCCCGTTTTCAACTTCCCTGAGCCGGAGCTCTTAACCGAAGCAACCGCAGAATAACCGCTTCCATGCGGAACAATCACAACAGAAGCTTCGTTTGACTTGTAAAAACGATTGACTTGCAGCAGTTTATTGAACAGGATTTTTCCCGAACAAGGTGCTGTCCAGGCAACATTCTTTTCCCAGTTCTGCAGATTGTTACCAAGACTCGTCAGGCCAATTCGTATTTCGGACGCCCTCTGAAGTTTATTCGTTAGTGCATCCTGTTCCAGGCGAAATCTTTCTTTACGCAAACTATTCAAAGCAATCTGGTTTAGAACAAATTGTTCTTTTTGTCCCTGTACGGTTTGCAACGCCTGGTTCCACGAATGTCTATCCTGAGTCAGGAGTTGTTTCGAAATAGCATGTTGCTCTGCCAGGCGTTCGCTTCCTGTCAATTTTTCTTCCAGCAATATGTATTCGTTTTCCGAAAGTTTGATCTTCTTACCTGAAATGGCTTGCAATTGTTCCCTGAATGAAATTTCCCGCCGGATAAAATCCAACTCTTTCGTCATTCTGTTTTCTGCATGTTCCACATTCCACTCATGAATTTTGGAAAGGAGTGTTGCCCATTGCTCCTGGTAGGTTCCCAGGTTCAGCTTCTTATGGAATTCCGGGATCTCATTCACAAACTCTGTTTGGAAAATTTCCACTTTATCCAGGTAAGACTTCGCTTCCCTGATATCACTTGCTTTTACCTGCGGATCAAATTGAGCAATTAAATCGCCGGTCCTTACTTCCTGATTCTCCCTAACATGCAACTCTTTCAATTGAATATAACTTTGATTGGAAAGTTCGATCGGGGCCTGGGAAGTCGTTACAATGACTTCTCCATTCACTTCATCGGGGTAATGGATAAACCAGGAAAGAAAAATTACGACACCCAACACCAGCAAAAACACGCCGTTACCTGCTCGTGTAATCCAGGCAGGCGGATGCGAGAGCATCTCATTCATTTGCTCGCTTTTCAATTCGATCTCTTTGTCTTTATGCTCTTCCATGACTATGAATTGATCTCTGAATGTTCGATTTTTTCCAGTTCAAGCTGACTCTGAACAAGTCCATAATAACTTCCTCTCAGGGCTATCAACTCCTGGTGAGTTCCTTTTTCAACGATGGTACCCCGATCCAATACAACGATCTGATCTGCGTTTTTAACTGTACTCAAACGATGTGCGATCACTACGGCCGTTCTGCCTTGAAAAAACCGGTTCAGATTTTCCATGATAACCCGCTCGTTCCTGGAATCCAGGGAACTGGTTGCCTCATCGAAAAAAAGGAAAGCCGGATTCTTATAAACAGCCCGGGCAATCAGAATCCGTTGTTTTTGTCCGCCACTGATTCCAAGACCTTCATTTCCAATCTTCGTATTGTAAGCTAATGGAAGGCCTTCGATAAATTCTTCAATATTGGCCGTTTGAACTGCTCTTCTGAGTTTTTCTTTATCGATATGCTCTTCTCCAATTGCGATATTATTGGCAATCGTATCATTAAAAATGTAGCCATCCTGCATTACGGAGCCACAATTTTCTCTCCAGACACGTTGGGTAAAACGCTCCAATTCAGTGGACCCGATCTTGATTTTCCCACATGTCGGCTCATAAAACCGCAAAAGCAATTTCATCAGGGTTGTTTTGCCGCTTCCGCTTGCCCCGACAATTGCAGTTAAACGCTGAGACTCGATTGTCAGGTTTATATTTTCAAGAATAGGTGTTTCAGTACCGGCATAGCGAAAACCCAGGTTTTCAAGGACCAAATCATTTTGCACAGAAAGTTCATTCAATCTTCCCGAATGTTCCGGTTCTTCATCTGCCTGAACGTGAATTTCATAAAGTCTTTCAAGCGAGATTTTAGCATCCTGAACCGAATAAATGAAGGACAGAAATTGGGAAATCGGGGCATTCAACTGCCCGATAATGTAGGAAACTGACAACATCATTCCCAGGGTCAACTGTCCGTCTATCACCAATTTCGCGGTATAGAAGCTTACCAGGATATTCTTGAGTTCATTGATGAACGTTGCGCCATTGCTTTGAACCTGTTCCAGGCGAAGGCTTTTGATCCGGAGTTTGAATAACTTTACCTGGATCCTTTCCCAACTCCAGCGTTTCTGCCGCTCCGCATTGTGTAATTTGATCTCCTGCATTCCCAGTATTAATTCCACAATTTTCGAGCGGTCTTCTCCCCCCTGAGAGAAGCGTTTATGGTCGATGTCTTTTCGTTTTTTCAAGAAAAACTGTACCCAAAGGAAATAAACTAAACTTCCCGACAGGAAAATAAAGAATACCGGAACACTGTATAAAACAAGGATGATACTGAAAACAACAAAATTGAAAAATGAAAAGAGAACGCTTAGGGTTTGATTCGTCAACAAAGTCTCTATTCGCTGATGATCATCAATTCGCTGCATCAAATCACCGATCTTTTTCGCATCAAAAAAGGAAATAGGCAGTTTCATGAGTTTGATCAGAAAATCGGAAACCAGTGAAATATTGATTCGTGCGCTTAAATGGAGTAAGATCCAGCTTCTGATAATATCGACACTCATCCTGCCAAGGAACACGAACAATTGCCCGAACAAGATCAGGTACAAAAAATGAATGTCTTTGTTTTGGATCCCGATATCGACCACACTTTGGGTCAGGAATGGAAAAATCAATTGAAGCAGGCTCGCAGCAAGCAGTCCAAAACTGAGTTGGACCAATAACTTCCGGTAAGCTTTCAAATAAGCAAACAAAAAAGAGAATCCATTTTTAGCAGTCTCCTCTTCCCTATCATTCTCTTTCAGCAAAGGTGTCGGTTCCAATAAGAGACAAATTCCTTCTTCAGTTGTTTCAACAGCATGCTTTCCGATCCAGTTTTCCAGGAATTCATTTTTCGAATAAACCAATCTTCCCCGTGCAGGATCAGCAATGTAAAATTGATCTCTTTTTATCTTGTATAGAACAACATAGTGTTTTTCATTCCAAAAGCAAATGCAGGGCAAAGGGGCATTTTCCTTCAGGTTCAACAAATCCACTTTCACTGCCAATGTTCGAAAACCAATCGTTTCTGCCGCATTGCTTATGGCGTTTAAACTGCTTCCCAAGCGGGTTGTTCCGGATAAATTGCGCAATCTTTCCAAAGAAATCGAACGACCGTAATGCTTTACGATCATTCGCAAGCAAGTTGGTCCACAATCCATAGAATCTGGCTGAATATATACCGGAAAAGGTCTCATTAGTGTTCCGATTTAATAAAAACAATATCCACGCGCATGTTTCTACTCTTATTCACTTCATTTGATTCAGGAAAGAGTTTTGCCTCGTTGGAATATCCTTTACAACTGATCCTGCCAGCCAGGATACCCTGATCCACCAGGTAACTTTTTACCTTTTCTGCACGGTCCACAGAAAGTTTCATATCCGGTTCACAGCAAACATGCCCGTTTAGTTTAATACGAATCGCAGTATCATTCTTCATGAGCATTTCAAGCACTCTTAAGTTTTCCATGGAGCTCTTCACAATATTGCTGGTTCCGGAATGGAAATTTATCCTTAGGTTCATGGGAACATTATACTTAATAACCGGCTTTACACTATATACAAATACATCTACTCTGCGAAAGGATCCTTCATTGGTTGAGTGCTCTTTTCGTTCTTCATTCTTATTAAGCGTATCAATCACAAATGCTTTCATATTTGACGACTCAATGAGTTTTAAAACCGAAGTCATTCTTTTTGAAGCCAAGTTCTTATTGTAAGAAATACTTCCAACTGTATCTGTATAAGCAACCACTTTTATTTTCCCATAAGTCAGTTTTAATTTATTGACCCGGCTTAAAAACGCGGATGGGTTTTTCATTGTCGAACTACCCACATCGAATGAGACGGAAATGGAGTCAACCAGTTTCACTTCAGCAAAATCCTGTGCCAGTAATCCGGAACACGAAAACAGCCCAAAAATCAATATGAACAATAATTTCATCCCCATATTCTTTCATTTATCTCATTAATTCTCTCTTCCGGAATGGAAATGATACCGTTTTCGATGTATATACCGCAATCCTGTTCCGACAAGTAGTTCTCTTCACCCTTCCAAAGACTGATATAAGGATTATACCCGCATTTTGATGGTTTAGATAAAGGATTCGATTCATCTTGAACAAAAACCCGGCAATCGGAACACATCCAACGGAATTCGCAATCGGAACAGATCAAAATCGATTCTTTGGTAATGTGCCATTCTTTTTGAAACTCCTTCAATTGGATTATTCGTTCCAAATCAATATCCGATAGCTTACCAAAAGAGTCTTTTTTTGAAGGACAATTCCGGATTTCTCCAAACTGGTCAATACTCAATTTATGTGACAAACAACTGTTATTTTTCCTGTTACTATAATAGTTCAGCACATTGTATCCAAAATAAGCCGGATCAATACATCCGCAGTTAGAAATGTCAATACTGGCCTGTGTTGAAAAATTTACCCGGAATGGGGCATCATCCCATTTAAATTCAGCTTGTGAAATACAATGATATACGGTTAACTGATTCAGCCGATGAAAATCCGGCATTTCACTCATCAGGATTTGATCCAATTCCGGAGCAAAAGGAACGATCATATGTAAAAATTCAATCGAATGATTTTGAAGTGCTGCTTGAATAAGGGACTGAAAGTGTGTAAATGCTTTAAAATCCAAAAAACGAATTTCCAGGAATTTAACTCCTATTCGATCAATTTCAGATAGAAAATGACCCAAGTCCCAATTCGATTCTTTTGATAATTCAATAATACAATCATTGATTAACGAATCTTCAGTCCTCACTGGAGAATCAACATTTAAACCTTCCAATAAGTCCGGATCTGCTTCGGTCAAATAATCTGCTTCAATCAAATATTCCAATAGGTTTGTGATCTCCGTAAAATCACCCTCCAAGTTTCCAAGACCCAGGAAGTCTTCACGCTGAAGCTTTTGCAGTTTATTCTCATTGAGAAAATCACAGAAATAATTCGGAATAAACTGGAATTTCCCCATATACAAATCCATCAACACCGAACGGCTATAACCACGCACCGGAATGATATTCGGATAAAGTGTAATGTATGTTGGGTTATTCTTCATTGATAATCATCAAAGGATCCATAATTTTTGAAATCGGCCGGTGAAGTTTTTCTTTGTATTGAACATTTCGAAAGCCAAGAATGGTCATTTCGATTCCAATAGGTTCTTTAGGCTGAACATTTACAGGATAACTTTTTTCTTCTGCGAGCAAAGCGTCTATGGTTTTAATTTGTGATCTCATGACATTAAGTATTTGGCAATTTCGTGATGCATATCGTAATTGCAGTTGTCCATCATATCCGTAAAAATGCCCGATGGATTGACCTCCAAAAAGACATACTCATGTTGTTTTGTAACAACCAGGTCGATGCAACCAATATTTAAATCCAGGAAATTCATCAATCGTTTTATTTGTTCTTTGATCTTTTCAGGTAAATTGAAATTGCACTGACGCATTTCGGAGCCACCCAAACCTTGCCTGTAATCCACTTCCGAAAAAGCATATTTCTGAGAAAAAATGATTTGAGAAAAACACATTCCATCCAGATAAAACACCCGCAATTCGTATTTCTTATCTAGTTTTTCCTGAAATAAACTCAGATCAAATTCATCCGGTATTCCGTCCAGATCATTTTCTTTCACTTCGTTTGTAATTCCATGTTGCCAGACCTGTTCCTTCTCTGAAATAGAAACACAGTGATGAAAATTCCGCGCCAGGGATTTAACGATCATCCCATTTTCCAGGTCATTAAAAAATTGAATCAACTCACTCTTTTTCTTTGTGACCAACGTTTTGGGAATCGGAATTTGCAATTGTTTACAAGCATCCAGGAAAACCAACTTATTAAAATTGAGTTTTCCAAACCGGCCCAAACACTTTTTTTGGTGCAATAAATGTTGAATAGACTGAACTTGTGTATCATGATGCCGTTTCAGATAGATCTGTTCTTCCTCACTGGTTCCGTAATAGGATTTTTCAATGTTGATCTCACTTCGATGGGCCCAAATGGATCGGATATCCTCGTATTTACACAAAAACTTTCCATTTCTATATACAGAAACATTGTTATGGGAAGCATTCAAATCGTAATTAAAACCAATGAAATCCGATTCAAGAAAGACTTCAAAATTTTGCTTCATCTTTAACAAATGCCGCGCAACATAACGTGCAGAATAGCTTATATTTTCAGTGAAGATTAGGATCATTTTAATCCGTACTGCTTAAAACATATGGAATTCGAAACAATTTCGACACTCCCATTTCAAAACGCTTCCTCTTAATTTCTTCCAACTCTTCAGGTGTCGCTTTAAAATGATTCGGATTTTGGTAAACAGCATACTCAGCTCGCTGATCATTGGATGCTGAATGACGGTCAATCCAAAAAAGAAATAAAGATGCGGGCATACTACCTGTTCTGACATCCCGTTCAAACAAAGGATACATTTTTTCATAGAACCAGTCATAATCAGCCGTATGCAAGAGGAAAGACAACCAGCGCATGGAAAAAAAACAGGAAATCTTTTCTCCAGGATAACCATACTTATTATAAATCCTTAAAAACTCGATCATATCCAAAGAATCTCGTTGAATAGAAAGCATGCGCAAACTATCCATGTGTTTCATACGATCTTCTTCACTAAGAAAAGACCTATACGTTTGATCGATATTGATTAACTTCTCTATCAGATAAGAAAGTGAATCATAATCCTTGCTGTTCAAAGAAGTATTGACTTTATACCCTTGCTGCAATAATTTTTGTTGTCTTGAATTGAAGGACAGAACCATTGGTTTCCATTTAAAGCTTTGGATCTGATGAAAATAAGATGGATCACAAATCTGATGACACCAGGCTTCTCTCATGCATCTTGCAGCTTTATTTTTTCTTCCCAATTGATAAAAGCAATAAGCTCTTAAAATATGTTCTTCTGTATGCAAACTATCCTGATACTTGTGATTTAGCTCGTCCCAATATTGCAATGCTTTTTTATATTGTTTCGATTGAATCGCAGTTTCATATACCAGCTCGAAATCTTGTTTGTAAATAACATGATCATATTGCTGCGAAAACACTGGAATGAGGAAGGAAACCAAACTAAAAGCCAGCACTATTATTTTCATATTTTTTAGAATAAAATTTGAGTTTAAAACAAGGAGCTCCAGGAAAGTCCTGAGCTCCTCACATTATTAATTACAATATGTCAGGTCATCCTGACCAGAGTTTGGTTGAGCTTTGGTTGGATCATTATAAGTCATGCGAGCCTCATCCATCGTTCCATAGACATCTTTCTGACCATTTGTTGTTCCATAAAAGTTACCATAAGTTGGCCCTACTCCACCAACAACTTTACTTGCATCCAAACTGAATTTTGCAGACTTGAATGCTTCTAATTTGCCTTTTGACATAAAAATTGATTTCTATTGTTTCGCCTACTCTATTTCCGTAACTTCACCTCATCATTTTCGGCTGCACTGCTAAGGCAAAGTGTTTGCATTGTCAGGAGCCGGTAAACTGCCGAAATGCAAGGAGGTGTTACCGCACCTCCATTTTTTCAATTATTTCATGTAATTTGCTTAGTCTTTATATCAGGTATTGACAAAAATGTCATTTCCGGAATAGTGCTTTTTCATATTAAATAGGGTTATTGTTTAGAATATTGAGTAGCAATCAGTGAACAAAAACATCGGTTATTTCTACTTTTTTAAGTCCTTTGATCACGTGACCAAAAATAATCAAAAACATAAAAATAACCCATACATGGGCTTTTATGGTTTTTTTTAAACCTCCACTCTTGTATGTGCAAAATGTGGTAGACAAAGATTTCCTGAATGCCCTTGGAAACAGGGTGCGCGAGCTGAGATTGGCCAAAAAAATGACCCAGGAAGACCTGGGGTTTCTTGTTGGAAATTCCGGGAAGCAAATCGGACGGATTGAACGGGGAGAAAACAATGTAACCACTTGCATGATCTATCAGATTTCCAAGGCCTTGGAGATTCCTCTGAATGAATTTTTTCACTTTCCGATCAACTAAAAAGGAATGGCACAGGAATCCTGATTCCCATACCATTCGGTCACTTCCACCCGACCAACAATTATCATATGCCCTTTTAATAATCACGCTTTAATCTATTTAAAATCAATTGGTTAACTCATGTGTTTCTCAGTAACATCTACCCTTCCAAACTTCAACTTTTCTCTTTTGAGAATGGTTTTTCATTGCTCGTTTATTAGTCATGGAGCAAATCTATAAAATATTTCTCATTATTGTATACTTTTTGGTAATTAATTTACTCAAATAAGTAAACAACTTTGTCACTATGCAGCATCGTGGCGAAATTGTAGAAAGAGCGATCCGGAAAAGTGGGTATCCCATTAGTCAGATTGCCCGCAAATTGGGAAAGAGCAGGAGGTGGATGTACCTTATGTTCGATAATTCCCAGGTGGATCTCGAATCAATCATTTCCATCGGGAGGATCATACACCACGATTTCTCGGATGAAATAAAGGAACTCGCTGTCATAAATCCCGATTCCTTTTCCGAACCCGAATCCAAATACAATAAACAGAACAAAGATTACTGGAAGAACAAGTACCTGAAGCTTTTAGAAAGCTACAACGCCTTGCTCAAGAAAACCAACCCGGAGTAAACCTGCTGAAGAAGCTGGAATAATTGAAAAAAATTCATTCCCACTTATAACTCACATCTGCGCAATTACGCTATTTTTGCTGAAAATTCCCGCATCTGACTACAAATTCCCGTAAACGAGTATTTTGTGTTTAACATCCTACTCGGTCAAGTGAAGATTTTTGTCACTATGCAACACCGTGGTGAAATAGTAGAGCGAGCGATCCGGCAAAGCGGATACCCCATTAGTTCAATAGCTAAAAAACTGGGAAAGAGCCGTAGATGGATGTACCTGATGTTTGACAACACACAAGTCGATATTGAAACTGTGATGTCAATCGGAAACATCATTCATCATGATTTCTCAGACGAGATCAAAGAATTGGCCTCGATAAACAATAACTCTTTTGCAGATCCGGATAATCCATACAACAACCAAACAAAAGAATACTGGAAAAACAAGTATTTGAAGTTATTGGAGGATTACAATGAACTGTTGAAACGCACAACCGAGAAATAATTCCTAATTACGAATGCCTAATTCCTAATTATCAGGATCTTGGTTAAGGTATCAAAATTCGCAATTCGCTCCGTCAGCTGACGGACGCAATTCGCAATTCAAATTAATGTGTAGAACCCATCGTCTCATTCACCACCACGATAAAATCTGCACGGTTCAAATGCTCCTTCTGCAATTTCCGCACATCCTTTTGTGAAACGGTCGTAATCGTTCCAACGGTTATTCCGGGTGCATAGTGTTCCACGTACCACATGATTCCCTGGTGAAAATCCGAATGGAAAGCACCGTTCAGGAAGTAAACCAATTTACCCTTCGTAACTTGTTGTACAATGGAATACGCCATCGTTGCATCCTTGATCGCCTGTGCATGGGCAAAGTTGATTCCTGAAGCATGCATTTCCTTCCCCATCTCGATCAGTTCAACATACTGTGTCAGGGTCGAATCAAACGGAAACGGCAGCGGTGCCATCAACTTTTTCTGTTCTTCCGAAAGTGTATCCAAAGCCGTAAGCCCTTTCTTAAACACCAGGCTCGCATACTTGCGGGTTACATTCGCTGCAAAAGGAATATTCCCTTGCGCAATTGCCGAATCCAGGATAGGCTTATAGTCCGTCTTGAAATTCGTCCAGAGTTCCGTCGAATCTTTCAGTGCCTTATAGGATTTTGTGGCAATGTAATCATTCAGTGCTTTCACCTGGTGCAATTCAAACATTTCAAAACCCACAGCCAGCTTCGGCCCTTTGATCTTTTTATTCAATTCCATCAACACATTCAGCTCCAGCCAGTGTGAGATCGGGTTGTCGTGAAACTCTCCAAACAAAATCACCTGGCTCTGTGATATGTTGCTCATCATTTTTTGGAATGAGACCTCTTTCCCTTTTGAATCAAAAATGCGGAATGCTTCCAGGTCCTGTGCGTAAGCACCCGAACAGAACAACAGACAAAATACAAGATATTTCATACGCCAAAGATAGGAACTTTGAAAATCCCATACCTAACCGATTTTAAGTAAGGCCATTTCTCGAACTACCTTTCACAGGGTATATAAAACCTATGTGATCTATGTTCCTATGCGCCTTCGCTGTAGCTTGTGCCATCGCTAACCTTGCTCTGCCGAAGTGGCTTCACGAAGGCGAAGAGCTACTGGCGACATGCGATCAGCGTAAGCGTTGTGGTTAATTCTCCCGACTGAGCCTTGAAAATCCTGACCGAAGCGTCATGGACGCGAAGTCCCGCGATCAATCAATCCTCTATGAAAAATAAAACCTCGTGTCCTTCGTGTCTTCGTGGTAAACTATGCATCCTATGTTCCACATTTCGAAATTCTATCTATTTTAAAGTAACAGAAACACAACTTCTACCTCAAAAAGGTTCCTTATTTTTGTACTATGATGAAAAAACTGCGTCATGCTCTTCCGATAACCCTGCATAGTTTGTTGCTCCGGATCGCAATCCTCTTGTTATTGATGACCATTACTCGCATCGTATTCTACTTTTTCAACCTAGATTCCTTTGCACATGTGCATCTCACAGATTGGCTGGCTGGTATCTGGTTCGATCTTTCCACCATCGGCCTCTTGCTCATGCCCTTCATAATCTTCAGTTTATTACCTGAAAAATGGCAACACAACTGGATCATTCGCAGCTTGCAGGCAATCACTTTTTTCATTCCCACACTATTGATCGTGGCGCTGAATCTCATGGACACAGCCTATTACAATTTCACTTTGAAGCGTTCTACCGCCGACTTGTTTGTCATTGTATCAGCCGGAAATGATGTGGGACAGTTGCTTGGCAGCTTCTTTGCCGACTACTGGATGCTTGTCCTGATCTTTCTTATCGGTGCCTGGTTACTGATCCGGTATTATAAAAGAACAAGCATTCGTAAATTAAAAAATCCAACGAAAAGCACCTTGCGTAAAGAACTCATGGTTTTCTTTATTGCTTTACCCATTGTGTTTTTGATCGGAAGAGGCGGTTTCGGGCTCCGGCCAATTTCCTCCATTGATGTTACCTTGTATACTCAGCCTGAAAATTCGGCATTGGTATTGAATTCCGCTTTCACCTTATTGAAATCCATTGGGAAAGACGATTTGGTTGAGAAACAGTATTATCCGGAGAAAGAACTGGACAAGCTCTTCAATCCGAAACGAACAAGTCATCCGCAACACATCCTTCCCGACGGGACCAACGTAATGATCATCATGCTGGAAAGTTTCGGGAACGAATGGGTAGGGCAATTCAACAACAGCGTTTCCTACACCCCATTTTTAGATTCCCTGCTGGACAAAAGCTGGTACTTTGAATACGGAATTTCCAACGGAAAGAAATCCATTGAGGCTGTTCCGACCATTTCGGCTTCCATCCCTACTTTGATGGACAATCCATACATTTCGTCTGCTTATTGCAACAACCAGGTTCAAAGCTTACCGAATATCCTTAGCAAACACGGTTACAGCACTGCTTTCTATCACGGAGCAACCAACGGTTCCATGCGCTTCAATAGTTTCGCATCCCAAATGGGTTACCAGAAATACATCGGTCGCTTTGAATACAACAACGACAGGCATTTTGATGAAACCTGGGGAATCCTGGATGAATACTTCAATCCATGGACAGCAAGACGGCTAACGAAAATGAAAGCACCGTTCATGGCCAATTTGTTCACGCTTTCTTCTCATCACCCGTATTTTGTTCCAAAGAAATGGCGCAAAATTGTCAAAAAAGGTCCGCACCCGATCTGCAAAAGCATTCATTATGGTGACATCAGTCTGCGTAAATTTTTCCAACAGGCTGAAAAAGAACCCTGGTTCAACAAAACGCTCTTTGTCATTGTAGCAGATCATACTCCTTCCAGCAATAGCGAGATCTACAATCAGCGTACGGAAATGTACCGCATTCCTATCGCATTCTATGATCCGAGCGGGAAATTGCCTCGCAAGCGGGAAAAAACAATCTTCCAGCAAATCGATATCATGCCAACTGTCCTGGACCTGGTAAACATCAAAACCGATTATTACAGTTTCGGGAACAGTTATTTCTCCAAAGAACCGCGTGAAGCAGTGACTTACCTGGAAGGTTCCTATTACTATTTCAGGAATAACAAACTATTAGTTTATTCGAATGACCAGATCGCTGCATTGTTTGATTTTACCATTCGTACCAAAAACCCGAAAGATCTGCTGCCTGCCAAAAAAGCCGAAGCAGAAAAAATGGCAAAACGTTTGAAGGCTATCATTCAAAGATATAATCATGATTTAATCCATAATCAGACGATTGTTCGATGAAAAAGAGAATTCGATTCATAATCAATCCCATTTCGGGCGGGGTCAAAAAGGCCAGGGTTCCTCAAATGATCGAGGAGCACTTGAATCATGACCTGTTTGACTATGATATCGCAATTACTCAATATAAACAACATGCCAAATCCATTGCTGAGGAATCTGCTATGGAAGGAATCGATATCGTTTGTGCAGTAGGTGGTGACGGCTCTGTTCACGAAGTAGGAACAGCCCTGATCGGGACAAAATGTCACCTGGCCATTATTCCTACCGGTTCCGGGAACGGACTTGCACGGCATTTAAAAATTCCGCTGAAAACACCACAGGCCATTCAAAACATCAACGAGTTGAACAGCATCCGCATGGATACCGGTTTAGCAAACGACAAACCTTTTTTGGGTGTTGGCGGTTATGGTTTTGATGCGTTCATTGCCAAGCGCTTTGACGAATACCACATTCGCGGTTTTTGGGGATATACCCAGTTGGTTTACGAAGAATACTTTTCGTATAAGCCGCCAAGAATGAAGATCACTTTGCCAGATCAGCAGATTAAAGGTAATTTCCTGTTGTGCTCCATTGCCAATTCTTCTGAGTTCGGGAACGGATTCTGTATTTCACCCAAATCCAATGTCATAGACGGACAAATGGAGTTGGTGCTTTTGAGTAAATTTTCCTGGTGGAGGACCATGGGCGTAATCAGTCGTTTTTTCTTTAAAAAGATTGAAGGTTCACGTTTTATCCGTATTATCCCGTTTCAAAAAGCGCGTATTGTCCTGGAAGTCCCTTTGGCCCATTATGACGGAGAACCTTTTGAAGTAAGGAAAGAAATTAATTTGGAAATCGTGCCGTCCAGTCTTTCCGTATTGTGCGGAAAAGGATATATGGAAATCGCAAATTTGAAACTAAAAACAGAATAACATGTTTATTGAAACTGATTTGGAAACAGTGCTTTCGCATTTGAATAAATTGACCGCAGACAAAAAACCTGCCTGGGGGAAAATGTCTGCTCAGCGCATGGTCGAGCATTTAACGGACACCCTTCGGATTGCAACAGGAGAAAACCCGCAGGAATTACTCATTCCGGAAGACAAAGTAGAACGCATGGTCGCTTTCCTGTATACGGATAAACCGATGGCCCAAAACATGGAAGTCCCTTTTGCAAAAGATGGCACCCCGCTGCGACATGAAGAACTGGAACTGGCAATTGATGAATTCGTGGATGTCTACCTGGAATTCCAGGAACTCTTCGCTCAGAACCCGGATTTAAAAATGACACATGCTTATTATGGTCCGTTGAACTATGAACAATGGGACTTGTTGAATAAAAAACACCTCACACATCATTTTACCCAATTCGGGATTATGTAGAAATAAAAAATCCTCCGATTAACATGGGAGGATTTTTTTATTTACTTTACTTTCTTCGCAGGAGCTTCTTTTTTCACATCCTTCTTAACCGGTGTCGTTTTCAAAGGTCTCTTCTTAATTTCAACCTTTGCCGGCTCAGTTTGTTTTTTTGTCCCATCCTGTGCAACGGTCACTAAAGACGTTCCCACAAGAACAACAATTATCAATGCTAGATTTTTCATAATTCTTTTTATTTCGGATTTTACAATTTGCATGCCAATATACCAAATTCAGAATGATGAGAAAAATCCAACCTCTTAATTCTTCATTCAGCATTCTGCATTTATTTCTTTATATACTCTTCCAATTCAAATATCAAAGTAACCATTCCTGGCAAGAATTTCATATTGGAAAATTGAGAAAGTTCAGTTTCCGTGGTATAAATCAGGTCCGAAATTCTGACTGCAACCAACATGCCTTCATAGTAATAATAAAGCACCGGATATGCTTCCCCTTGCCATTTAGAATCAGCCGATTCATAAAATAATACGGCCTTTCTGTCAGCTGAAACAAACGTATGAGCAGTAATATTCTCCAATTGCTTAATGGTGAGCTGTTCAGCCGAAGTGAGTTTGCCATTCGTGAACCCAAAATAATTTTCATGACGAATAATATGATCGAATTTCTCCCGGATGCTATCATTTAATAAGAGCGTATCGGTCGAAATTGGTGTTCCAAACGGCAACGGATTCAAAGGATCAAGAAACTCACGGACAAACATAATCTGATAGTCTCCGGAATATTTATAATCTCTTTTTATGCGGACAATTTGCTCCGGTTTAGATTCGGGATTACCCAACTCCCGGGCATAAGATCGAAAATACTCAGGAAAAGCACCGATTCTTTTAATGCAATCAGCCCGAATTGAATCCGGATTCAGTTTTTGGTTCGGGAATGACAGCGAATACACCTCTTGTTTTTGAGCAAAACTATCATTGAATGCAATAAAAAACAGGCTAATGAAAATCAGTTTTTGAATCATAGATAGGATTACAATTCAAGACAACTAAAGTTCATCCTTTTGAACTTTTCAATTCAGAATGTAGAATTCAGAATGATAAGAGAAATCCGACTCTTAATTCTTCATTCAGCATTCTACATTCTTTGTATATTTGAATGCGAAACAACAAACACATGGTTCAAGCCTTTAAAAATCACTGGACAGGAATAGAACAAGTTGCAAAAGCCCTCCTGAAAGGAAAGTTTTTGTGGTTTTTTGTTCCCGGATTAATTGTCGGATCGATTTACCTGTACTACAAATGGCAGGCAGAGAAAGTCCTTGCAATTGCCCATGTAGCAGACGATGTTCCCCTGGTTGGAACTGCGATCGGTTGGTTGGCTGACGGCATCTTCAGCATCTTTGATCTGATCGTTTCCGAATTCTATAAATTTGTTATATTGGTCATTCTTTCACCTGTCAATTGCATCCTTTCAGAGAAATTTGACAGTTACCTGACCGGAAATGAATACAAATTCGATTTCGTCCGCCTGTTTAATGACTTCTTACGAATGATCCTGATTGTTATCAGTGCCTTATTCATGGAATACATTTTCCTGGGAATCTGGTGGATTTTCTCCTGGTTCATGCCTGATTTTATCGGAGAAACGATCTTCTTTTTAATCGCTTCCTTCTTCGTAGGGTTCTCTTTCTATGATTACAGTATGGAGCGCTACGGCTTGAATTTCTTTAAAAGCTGGGGAATGGGATTCTCCAAAATGAGCTATATGCTGATCACCGGGGGAATTTTTACTTTGATGATCAAAATTCCAATAGTCGGGATCATTGCAGCACCGGTTTTAACTGCCATGCTGTCTACAGCTGTCTATATTCTGATGAATAAAAAAGCAGAGCCTAAACCTGCACCGGCAGTTCCGGACCAAGATCTATTAGATACATAAAAGAATAAAACATGAATGACTTATTCTCATCCTTCCAGGCCAGTTCTAAAGAAGAATGGATCGCCATCCTGCAAAAGGAATTGAAGGGTGAATCGATCGATACATTAAACAAGATCAATCGCGTGGAAGAAATTGCGTTTCCGAGCTATTTCCACCGTGAAGATTTGAAAAACAACTTCTCAGATCCGGGATTAGCTCCTTTCACCCGTGGAATCCAATCCAAAAACAACGATTGGACCATTGCAACAAACTTTCGTATTGGAGATCTGAAGGAAACCAACAAAGAGATTACCGCCGCATTGATGTCGGGAACGGATCATTTGGTACTGGAAGCAACAAACACAGATCCCATTGATTTTCATCTGCTTCTGAACGAAGTTGGCTTGTCATTTATTCATACCACCTTTAAAGCTAAAACGAAAGAGCAGGTCAATCAATTTTTAATTTTCGCGAAAGAAGCTCCTATTCTAATCGAATATGCAGACAATGACGAGTTATTAAAGACGAACCTGCATGCATACCTGGATAAAAATCCAAACCTCAAGTTATATCATGTAGATGCGTCACTGGTGCAACAGGCCGGCGGAACAAGCTGGCAGGAATTGAGTATTGCATTGGCTGAAGGCCATGAACTTTTGGTAAAACAAATGGACCGTGGGATTGATTGCGATACTGCCGCAGCAGCCATTCATTTCACTTTTGGGATCGGGAGTAAATACTTCTTTGAATTGGCTAAGATCCGTGCTTTCAGAACTTGTTGGGCACAAATTGTTTCGGCTTATGCTCCAAAACACACATGTTCATTGGCAGCTACGATTACTGCACGTACAGGTTTTCTGAATGTCAGCCTGAAAGATCCGTATACCAATTTATTGCGTCAGACAACAGAAGCAATGTCTGTGGTTTTGGGTGGGATCCAACACTTGAACATTCAACCTTACGATTGGTACTCAACAAATTCCAATACGGCATTTACCCGCAGAATGGCTACCAATATTTCCCTCTTGCTGAAGGAAGAATCTTATTTGCAGATCGTTTTGGATCCTGCAGGCGGTTCTTACGCTTTGGATTCATTGACAGAAACCATTGCCGAACGTGCGTGGAGCTCCTTTCAATGGATCGAGCGGAACGGAACTATTTCCAATCCGGAAGTGTGCCTTACACTGGCAACCGAAATCGAAGAAAAGGCTGCTATGCGTGTGGCGGAAATCAAAGACAAAACAGAAAAACGAATCGGGATCAACATCTTCCCGAATCCGGAACAGGTTGAAAATAACTGGACAGCACTTCCTGCATCCTGGAACAACCTGAAACCATTAATTCTAGAACAAGCCCTATGAGTATCCGTCAATCATTTGAAAACGTATCCTTAAGCACGGATACACAGTCAGGGACAGCTGAGAAAACTATTTTTTCCACACCGGAGAAAATCGAACTGGCAAGTTATTATAACAAAGCAGATCTAAGCGAAGTCAATCACCTGGGATTCGTCAGCGGAAAGGCTCCTTTCTTACGCGGGCCTTACGGTTCCATGTACGCGATCCGTCCGTGGACTATTCGTCAGTACGCAGGATTTTCCACGGCAGAAGAATCAAATGCATTCTACCGCAGAAACCTGGCAGCAGGACAAAAAGGACTTTCCGTGGCTTTCGACCTGGCAACGCATCGTGGATATGATTCAGACCATGAACGCGTAGTTGGTGACGTTGGTAAAGCAGGAGTTGCGATCGATTCCATCCTCGACATGAAGATCTTGTTCGATCAGATCCCTCTGAACGAAATGTCAGTTTCCATGACTATGAACGGCGCTGTTATTCCGATCATGGCGTTTTACATTGTGGCTGCGGAAGAACAGGGAGTGAAACAGGAAGAACTTTCCGGGACGATTCAGAATGACATTCTGAAAGAATTCATGGTACGGAACACATACATTTATCCTCCGGCTCCATCCATGCGGATTATTGCAGATATTTTCGCCTATACCGCGGAAAAAATGCCCCGCTTTAATTCCATTTCCATTTCCGGGTACCACATGCAGGAAGCAGGTGCAACTGCGAGTATTGAGTTGGCCTACACCTTGGCAGACGGACTGGAATACTTAAGAGCGGGAATTAATGCAGGAATGGACGTAGACAGTTTTGCTCCGCGTTTGAGTTTCTTTTGGGCAATCGGGATGAATCACTTCATGGAAATTGCAAAAATGAGGGCAGGAAGATTACTTTGGTCGAAACTGGTTTCTCAATTCAATCCGAAAAGTGAAAAGTCACTTGCACTAAGAACACACTGTCAAACTTCCGGGTGGAGTTTAACGGAACAGGACCCTTTCAACAACGTGGCCCGAACCTGTATTGAAGCAATGGCAGCAGGTTTTGGAGGAACACAATCATTGCATACAAATGCTTTGGATGAAGCGATCGCTCTACCAACCGACTTTTCTGCACGGATTGCGCGGAATACACAAATTTACCTGCAGCAGGAAACCGGTATGACCGACCTCATCGATCCATGGGGTGGCAGCTATTACGTTGAAAAGCTGACCCAGGAATTAGTGGACGAGGCCTGGAAATTAATCCAGGAAGTAGAAGAATTGGGCGGAATGGCCAAAGCGATCGAAACCGGAATTCCCAAAATGCGCATCGAGGAAGCCGCAGCACGCAAGCAGGCCCGAATTGATGCCGGAAAAGATATCATTGTTGGTGTAAACCGATACCAACTGGAAAAAGAAGACGCGATCGATATCCTGGAAGTGGACAATACCAAAGTGCGTGAATCACAATTGGAACGATTGAAAGTATTGCGCGAAACCCGAAATCCGGAACGTGTAAAAGCGGCTTTGGAGAAATTGGCGGAAGCAGCACGAACCGGAACAGGCAATTTATTGGAAATTGCAGTAGAATGCGCAAGAGAACGTGCTTCTTTGGGTGAAATTTCACAGGCAATGGAAGCATCTTTCGGAAGACACCAGGCAACTATCCGCTCCATAAGCGGAGTTTATTCGGCTGAGAGTATGAGTGATAAAGATTTTGAAACAGCAAAAGAGATGGTGGAAACTTTCGCCAAACTGGAAGGACGAAGACCACGAATCATGATTGCCAAAATGGGTCAGGACGGACATGACCGCGGAGCAAAAGTTATTGCCACTTCCTTTGCGGATATAGGTTTTGATGTAGACATAGGGCCACTTTTCCAAACACCGGGTGAAGCGGCAAAACAAGCAATCGAAAACGATGTTCACGTATTGGGTGTTTCATCACTTGCTGCAGGGCATAAAACGCTGGTTCCGCAAGTAATTGAAGAACTGAAGAAACTGGGCCGACCGGATATTATGGTTGTTGCGGGCGGTGTTATCCCGGCGCAGGATTATGATTTCTTATACGATGCCGGCGTATTCGGCGTATTCGGACCAGGGACCAAGATTTCAAAAGCCGCACAGAAAATTTTGGAATTGCTGATCCAAAGTGCTGAATAATAATTGAAAGTGTAAGGACGAAAAATTTTTCGCCCTTACACTGAATTGTAACGAATTCTTCACTTTTCAATTATCAATTGTTCATTTTCAATTGGAAAAGATTCATTTTGGAAGATCGCAACGAAACTTTTATTTAAAGTTTTCGTACATTCGGCATAGTTATTGGTTTTACCCATTCAACGAAATTAAATTTTATGAGAAAGCTTGTTCTAATTGGTGCCCTACTTACTACCAAATTACTGGTTGCACAAGCACCGGAATATAACGATTTGCGCATCCTTTATGCAGATGGCGACTACGAAAAACTGGTTCGTGCGTCTGAAAAATATACCATGAACGACAAAACAAAGAGCGATGCGTTGCCACACATGTGGATGGGCAGAGGTCTTTACAAAGTTTCCTTGAGTGGTTCTGATGACGAGAAATATAAGAATGCTTACAAAGAAGCAATCGGGGAAGTTGGAAAAAGCATCAAGTACGATAAAGACGGCAGTGTTCAAAGTGAATATGCAGAGTTCTATGATGAATTCAAAAACAGTTTGGTAGAAACCATTCGAAATGAAGTGGAAGCCCCTGACTACAAGAAAGCTGCAACCTGGGTCATGAAATATTACAAGATCAACATCAGCAGTATCGGGGCAAAATACCTGGATGGTGTTTGCAAATACCGCAACGCTGACAAAGGAGGTGCGAATACCATGTGGAAAGAAGCTGAAACGATGCTTAAATCCGTTACGGATATTTCCGAGTGGTCTAAAGCCGAAAAAGATTTATTGATGATGGGAGTAATCCAAACGGCAGAATGTTACATAAGTGCCAAGCAAACTGAAAAAGCAAAAGCCGTAATGGGTAAAGTTGCTCAGTGGTACGAAGGAAATGAAGATTTCAAAGCGAAATACGACGAGATCGTCAATTGATATTGAAAAATATAAACAAGTAGGGGCGCGATTAATCGCGCCCCTACTTGTTTATTGAACCTCTGCTTCTGGCTTGTTCTCGATACATTCAACTCATGTCAATTCGAGTCCGTCTGCATAGCGGATCGGGTATCGGGAATACATGAGTTGAACTACTCGAACTGACACCAGAATAATTAACATTACTTAGAGGATATCTCCTATCCTTCTTTTGAAAACGCAGATCAATAAACCCTAACTTTGGAATATGAAGAAGTATCTCACACCTTTCAGGAACAAATACATTCTTGCACTCTGTCTTTTCATGGTGTACAATTTGTTCTTGGATGAAGTGGATATCTTCACCATCATCAATCAGAACAAGAAGCTTTCCGAATTGCGTTCTGCACAATCGGCAATGAATTTAAAGCTGAAAGACACCAAATATATCCTTTCACAGATCAAGGACCTTTCATACCTGGAAAAACTGGCCAGAGAGGATAAATTATTCAAGAAAGACGACGAGGATATTTTTGTGATCACGTACAAATAATTGATACTTCGACTGCGCTCAGTATCCTTTACTCACATTGCTCAGGTGACTGAGCGTAGTCGAAGGCACTAGTCCAGTTCCACGATCTTCGGCCGCTGATTAAAATACTGCTGTTCCTGGTAATTAACCACTTTTACCCCTGGAAAATAATACAAGGCTATCTGCACATAATTAAACCCGTATTTTGCCATTTTCATAGCACCTTCCTGACACAAACCAACTCCATGACCATATCCGCGGCCACGTAATACAACGTCCGTACCTTCCGGGTAACAATTGAAAAAAGTAGATTTCAGGCTAAAATGTTCCCGGATATCTCTCAAAGGAATTCCCAACCAGGGATATTGATAAAAAGCACATCGGTCTGCCTGGTTGAACGTATAAATCATTGGCCCCAGAACAGAGTCGTTTACCGGATAATGAAAAGTAGTCACCAGATAATTCATCCAATCTGTCTGCGGGATCCGTTTCTCCCAGGTTGCTTGTTTGGTATAAATACAAAAAGTGTCTTTAAACGTGCTTAAATAAGGAATTTTGTTATTCCAGACATAATCGGGTTCGGAAGTTTGTCCACCGCAATTGGCATGAAAGTAAGCATCTACCAAATGGTTTTGCTGATCTACCATCACCATTCCTTCCGTTTTCAGAACAGCAGTATCAATCATCGGGTTTAGGCGCAACTGATGGTGATAGGCCTGGCAATGTGTTCTGTCACACAAATCGAATCCTTCTTTCTGATGCCTTGTTTTATACTTCAAAGCATAGGTCCTGCTCATTAAAGCCTGGACCTTATAATATTCGATCTCTTTTCCTCCGCCACCTTCAGACTCTACAACTCCACTCAGGTAATTGTTGATATCCACCTGGTTCACAATTGTCAGCGCTCCGTTTTGGACCGTAATTTCCACATCGTCTTTGTACTTTCGTTCCTTAACCGTTGGTATTTTAGTAGAATAAACCAATGATTGGTTCAGTTTCGTTGCTACCAAAAGTACTTTTGATACGACTGCTACTTCATTCACTCCAACCTTTAACGAAATCTGGTTATTACCGGTCACTGATAAGTCAACAAATTCATTTGGTAACAGGGTTGTAAATTGAGTAGTATCCCCAAACACGTTGTAACTTCCGTCAGAATAGGCAAAGACAATCCGTTGAACGGAATAATCGCGCAAAACACCGATCCGCATTTGTTGAGAAAATACGAAAAGCGGAAAAAAGAACCCTATGAGCACGAATAAGCGCAACATCCTACAAAATTAGTTCTGTACCAAA
>CAMLLB010000011.1 GCA_946480815.1 uncultured Flavobacteriales bacterium | reverse complement strand
TTGGATATTGGTCAGCCCATGGATCGGTTGAAAGAAATCTAGCTATATCTGAGTCATAATACTTAGCACCTCTGTAATCCAAACCTGTTTCTTTATCCCTTTCATGCTGTGTTGTGAGGTATCGATCCCCCGCACCGCCATCGTATTCCCGTAAGATCTTTCCGTAGGAGTAATAATCCATGGCGTTTACAACGATCACAGAATCCTCGTCCTCTGCCCTGAATGCCACACGGGTGTTACCCAAGTGGTCGTAGAGGAAGTAAGTGGCTTCATCGACACGGATCTTGTAATCTACCGGGGTTTCATTCGTTACACGCGCCACACGGTCCGTACCATATACGAAGTATTCCGTGTTTTTCGTGGTAATGTGGGTGTTGTTGTCCGTTACAAACTTCACAATCGCCAAATCCCGTCCTGTTGCATCTTTGAGGTACATTTCCTGCGTGGTTTGAGCCGAAGTTATAATTACAACTCTTTCTTTAACTTATAATTACCATTATACTTGTAGTTATTCCACTCATCGGGAATAGTATCTTGATCAATATAATGCGGTACAATTAACCTTATTAATATCGAATCCTTTTTAAAAGATACAAATCCTCTCAGATTTGATTGTGTATATGTTGAATCCGTTTCATTTCTTTCAGACGTCAACACTAAATCTTTCGCATTTACAATTCCATTGTTATAATTTGAATATAACCAACTGGAAGATTTAAATTTGTACTTAGAAGCGTCTAATTGGTGGATGTTCCCACGTCCTTCGTTATCCACTGATAATTCAATTTCATATTTGTATTTCTCACCTTTTCTCATTTTCAATTCAGAAGACATTGTTTCTTTATGATAACAAGATGTCATTAGAAGAAAGAAAAAAATAAATTTAAATTTCATCGTATTCATGTTTAATCTGTACCCATAATATCACCGTTTCTAGGACTATCTATTTTGATATTGTCAAAGATATTTCCTGCAGGAAGTTCTTGCCTATTAAAAAATAGCTGTAAAAAATTATATGTTTCCTTCTGAAGGTTACTTCCAGAACCCGGGTAAAGAAATTCTTCAGCAACATGTCCAACTTCTTCCAAAGGACTTTCGTGTCCGGTCCATTCTTGAAATCCTCCATGAGCTGGGGATGTTGCGTCCTGAATAGCGTGTAAAGCTACCCCAAGAATAAAAAATGCTTTTTTCGTATTTCCTTTATCGAATTCATAGCGGGCCCAAGCATACCTTTGTCTCACAAACACATCTGCATCTCTTTTAGCATCTTCTGGGGATTGAACCCCATTCCTCATAGCATGTCTATATGAATATTCAGGTGTTTGGAATTTGGCTCCATCTGCATAAACTGTGGCCCTATCCAATTGTTTTGATAATGAGACTGAAGTTTCGTAATCAATTATTCCGTTAGCGTAAAGATCAAATGAAGCATAATCATTGGCTTGTTGATGAACATAAGCTCCTTTTTGACTAGCCCAATTAGGACTGCTAGTAATAGTAGAGTTGAACCCACTAGGATCACCAAAAGTCTCGTTCAGTCTTACATGGTTTTCAGTCCAACCAGTTTTCTTTTTACTCGAAATATCCTGTCCATTATAAATAATTTCCCTTCCATCAGGATCTATAAATACAACCGGATTTCCACCTACATAATTATAAGCCGAAAGACTTGGGTACTTCGCCGCCAAAGGATCCAAACTCAAGAACCTAGCCACATCACTATCATAATACCTCGCCCCGCGATAATCCAATCCCGTTTCTTTATCACGCTCATGCCCGGTGGTTAGATATCTATCCCCCGCACCGCCATCGTATTCCCGTAAGATCTTTCCGTAGGAGTAGTAATCCATGGCGTTTACAACGATCACAGAATCCTCGTCCTTTGCCCTGAATGCCACGCGGGTATTGCCCAAGTGGTCGTAGAGGAAGTAAGTGGCTTCATCGACACGGATCTTGTAATCTACCGGGGTTTCATTCGTTACACGCGCCACACGGTCCGTACCATATACGAAGTATTCCGTGTTTTTCGTGGTAATGTGGGTGTTGTTGTCCGTTACAAACTTCACAATCGCCAAATCCCGTCCTGTTGCATCTTTGAGGTACATTTCCTGTGTGGTTTGAGCTAAAGATACCACTTTTTTGGCAATACGCAGGTCTGCACCGTCATAAAGATACCAGGCATGATCGCTGGTACTAATCGCCACATGCTGTGCATACGAGCCGCGTACGTAATCCGTCCCGTTCAGATTCCGGAAGTCATCGGTGAGGAGGTTGCCGTTGACATCGTAGGTATAATTGCGGGCTGCCGCTGTTCCCTGGTCTTCCACTTTCGTGAGACGGTTGGTGCCGTTGGCATAGGTGTAAAAGAAATTGTCTACCAGTGTAACATTGGCTGGCAGTGTCCCCGGTTTGGTGCGGTATTGGTAATGGATGTTCCCGATTTTATCGTAAACCCATTCCTCATCACCGATGGCATAGGCCAGTGATTGATTCTGAGCATTGCCGGTGTGCAGATTCACGAAATACCCGACAACGGCATCTGCGTTGATCAAACGGTTGATATTATCGTATTTGTAGCCATAAATAGTCGGTGCATTGAAGATCCCCCCGGCTGTTTGATTATTGGTCGCCAGGTTAAAATTGTACTTCATCAGGACACCTTTGATGTTGCCGTTAAAGGCATTCTGCTGAGCTACAGCTGACCCGTTGTAAGCAGGCAGTACATAATCATCGTAATACAGGTTTTCAGTAAACAGGTTGCTTGAAATTTCAGTCAATCGATCGCGAACATCGTATTGCATGGCAGTAGACTGAATATGCGTTGCGATACCTCCGACATAGAAATCCTTTTTAACAACCATTCCCAGAGCATCATCATAGGCATAGGCTGTGATCTTGGTTGCATCCGTCAATGATTGGTCGCCCTGGGAAGCAAACACTTCATTCAAGCGGTTCAAATCATCGTACCGATAGAAGTACTTCATATCAATGCTTCCGTCATTACCCATGTCCACTTTTTGTTCCAGCAATGAGCCGCGGAAATTGTAGCCGGAATACTCAATTTTGGCTCTTACAGCAAATTGATCATTAATAGCGATGTCTGAGGGATGCTGCTTAATGGTTTGTGAAGCAAGCAAATTTTCGGCATTGTAAGCATATTGTATTTCCTGGACAGGAGCACCATTAGGATCACCAACCGTGGCGTATGAAAGTGATTTTACGAGTTTCCCCAAAGAAGCCGGAGAAGCCTGGTTTCCTCCGTATTCCAGTTGTTTTTCCAGTATCACAAATGAATAGGGAGGTGTAATCGGCATTCCCGCTACCAGGACAGGCCCGCTTCCAAAAGGATCATGAGTGTTATAGCGGATCAGCCAATCCTGGGTCATCCGGTTGGAAAACAGGTAATCAAAGTAATTCGGATCGCCCGGACTTCCTGTCTGCTTATTTACAAAACAGAAGGGATCGTGATGAACGGAATTAGCGACCAGTTGCTGCCGGACCAGGTTTCCATAACTATCGTACAAAAATTCCCGGTATCTCGGAGCCGGTTCATGAGCTGTGTTCAGATTCGCACGGTCCGATTCATCCTGGATGGCCCGTACTTTTCCCTGCCTGTTATAGATGTAGCGTTTTTCTCCGCCATCCACATTTTTTTCGCGGATCAATTGCCCGAGCATATTGTATTGATAGTCGGTATGCTGACGCTGCGGATTGATCGTTTTCATCAGGTTACCATACGAATCATAGATAAAGAGCGTCAGAACCCGGTCATTCAGACAAGGCCAGATTACATACGACAAAGTAGCAACCTTTTGCCCCATGGCATTGGTATAGCTGATGGTTTCCTTTCCGTCCTGGTCTGTGATGGAAACGCGTGTAAACCGGAAATTCGCAGTACCACCTGCATTCATTACCAATTGCAGTTCCGTGTTACTTAATCCGAGTTCACAGGACATAAAAATATGGTTGGTAATACAGGTGTTTTTCCGAACCAGGGGATTTTGGTTATTGGCAATATCTATCCCGAAATCTGACTGGAGTATATCGATAGATTTCGGATCGTTCTCAAATTTGGTACCTGCATTTAATCCGGCTGATGCACTGGCATTATTCGGATCAAAGAGCATAGTACTATTGGTTGTTCCGGATTGGACTTTACGCCAGGGTTTGTGTTGCTGGATTGGCCTTCCCCAATTATCATAAATGGTTTTACCGCTATGAATTTGAATGTTATCGGCCCCATTGTTGTAAGCCTGAATGGTCCCGTATTTTCTTCCCAGGGGATCCACAAAGGCTTTTTGGAACTCGCGGGCAACGGTGGTATCAGCATTTTGATACAAAACCGAGTAAACTGCGTTTTGTTTTGCCCGGTCGTCAAAAGACAATCCGAAACCGTGTTTCCATAAATTGTAATCATTGCTTGAGAGCAGACGCGTGTCGTTTTCTTTTATACTGGTTAAACGGTTAAATCCATCAAAAGTATATTCCAGGGTATGTCCGGACGGAGCGATCATTTTTTTCACCTGCCCGTCATGGGTATATTCAAAGATGGTAGCAAGGGAATCTGCTCTTCCATAACCAACCGTTACCCGAATCGGAAGTCCGATATTCCGGGTTACAACAGAAGAATAATTATACAGGAAACTGTAGTTTGGATTCGTACAATTCGGATTCGTATTCCATTTATTGATGGTAGAACTGTAATAGAATTTGGTTTTCAGTCCCACACTGTTTTCAATGAGCGCCGGCTGTGTGTGCTGATTTCTTTTTAACACCCTGACGGTAGTTAAAGTATCGTAAGGAAAGAGCATTTGGAACCGTCTGAAAAATCCGTTTGCATCCGTGCCGTCAAATGTGATCTGAAAATCAGCTATTTCGGTATTGGACCGGTCAATACGGCGATCTGTAAAATCAGAACTCACCGCATTCAGGACAGTATCCACCTGAACAATGGTTGAGCGTAATTCTAAAACGCGTTTCAATGCATCCGTTAAAATAATCATATTGGTTGAACCGCCAGGCTCATCTTCCTGAGCAATAGCTGGATTGCAGTCAATCAACTCAACTCCGTTAAAGCAAAGCGCATAATTGATGTTTGACGGACAAGCAAAATACCCGATTACCGGATCTTTCCACAAACAGTAGTTGAACGGCAGCTGCTCCAAAAATTCATCTTCCGTTCCATATTTGAGTCGGATACAGGATGCACAGCCAGTGGGGTCAGCAGGCGGAGTTCCAACCGGTGGACAACTCGGTCCTGAGCTATCGGGAGCCATTTGATTGAATGAATAAGCATCTGTTCCCCAGCGTGCATCGTAGAAGTAATACTCGCTTCGGCGTTTTTCAGCAGCATCACGTTGATTTTTAGTAATGCTTATTTGCTGGAATGGAGTAGAGCGCATACTGTATTGGCGGCTTTTTACCATTCCGTCGTATTTCGGGATAATTGGTGCTCCTTCATTGTATGCATCGATAAAGTCTGTTCCCCACCGCGAATCATACATGACTGTATCCAAATCATCTGCTAACACTATCGGAGAAAATGAGGTTCCAACGCCATTTACGGTGTTGATATCATAGTTATACCAGTAACGATCATATCTGTTCTTCAAGTCAAAGAGATAGAAGTATTGTTTTTCATCTTTTGCAGTTGGTAAATGCGGGGAAGTGGTTGTTACACTAAACACCTGCCAGGAAGGTTCGTGCTTCAAACGCAGGGAATTGACCGTTTTAGTTCCGCCTGTTCCGAAATGATCACTGATCGAAACGGTTCTTGCGGGAATGTCTTCCAAGCCCATCAATACTTTGTAAGCTCTTCCTTTGGCAGTTCCCTTGTAATCTGCTTCATAGTATTCGTAAGTGGTTTTGGTTTCAATATAGTCCCATCCGCTCTGAACCCCGCTATTGCAATAGGCATTTAACGGGTTTCCGGTGAAATTGAAATTTGTGAAAGAACCCAGCGGACCATATTTTGTGATCAATGCATTTAAAATCCCGGCTTCCAGCTGGCGATCTGCAACCGCTACAATACGCTCCATTTCCTGAGCAGTAAAGTTCGGTACGCGGGTAATCAACTTATCGAATATAGATTGAGACGGATATTTTCCTCCGGTCTCAATGATTTCTACAATAGTTCCATTTTGGACATTTGCATTAGCGATAATAGTGGCAAAATTGCCATCTGTGATCTGCTGATTGTTTAGAATCGTAGTCAATGATGCATGCGTCAGGTTTCGCGAGTCTACAATTCTATTAATAGCTGCTTCGGTAAACTGCGGCTGCTTTGAAAGAACCTTGGTAAAGATTGAGGAATTAAAATAGGCAGCATTCGCTATTGCCTGAGTTACCTGATCCGACAGGTATGCATTCTTCATAAACAATGCTTCCGCAAAATCCCACTTGGAACGTCTGTTTAACTGAGGCAGTATAGCCAATAAAACATCATCCGAAATATAAGACTGCTGATTAATAACAGACAGCGGAGAAAATTTTAAACTGGTAATTCCGGTATTAGCATAGTAGGTTGTAAATTGGTTTAAAATCAAATTACTGAGATTCCCCTGGAGCAATAACAGTTGAATTTTCTCATCATAGCCAAGCGCTGTTGACCTCATCATGTAGTACAAGGTCGAATCAGGCAAAGGAGATTGCACAGTTAAAGTATCCATTATTTTTAGGGCATTCCCCGCTTGGATCAAAGCAATTTGTCTGGGGGTTGATTCTCCGTGATAACCTATCGGATTTGTAAATCCGCTGCCAAAAGGGTTCGGATCTAAATTCAGGACAGCAGGCAGTGTGGTACCGGTAACAACCGCTTGCTTGTATTTATAATCATCGTATGTCCGGTTGATTTCCTCTGTTTTTTTGATGAAATAAGAATTGAACATATACGATGGATTGGCAGTATCTAAAATCGGGTAGAATTCGAATTCCAAGTATTTTGGTAGCTCAAAGTCCTGTCCACTTCCATTGAATACCGGAATATCTAATAATCCATATGCCGCTGTTCCTGTAGATGCTCCGATTGTTAAAGGTTGACTCAAATAGTAATCCCGGTATTCATATTGTAGCCCAGGATTATCGTATTCCTGTTCCCAAACCAAATCTTCTCGGTAGGGATTTGGACGTGTGTAGCCATTTTTATAGGCCAAAGTGTATTCGTAATGGATAAATTTCTCTGTAAATACTTTGTTATTCACATCATATTCTTTAACTGATTTCAATTTTCCATGATACAGGTAATCTTCAATGGAAGGAAAAGAGATCAAGTAATCAAAATCCCCGCCGTAATGAACATAATCCGTTCGGTTCACAAATGTATTTCCTCCTTCGATTAGGGAAGGACCGTAAACAGACACTTTCTTGAATCCGACATCAAAATTAGCACGTCTTCCACTATAAAATCTTGGATCTGTGATCTGGATAAGCGTTGATTTCTTGACCATGGAATCTGTTTTGAAATCATAGTACCATCTTTTATGTGCAGTATTAGATGATGTTATGTTGTCCTTTACCAAATCATCTTCATCATTCTTTAGGACATACTTTACAATTGGATGAACCACATCAGACTGTGACAAACCGTATCCGGTATTGGAAATCACTCCGCATAAAGCAGAACGTTGTCTCAAGAATGATCCGGTAAATCTTGTTCTTACATCATTTGCAGGATAATATTCTATTTTGGTAATTCCTCCTAAATAATCAACGATTTTGGTCAATACCATTCCAAAATGACCATTCATCGGCTGATTATCCTGGTAAGTTGTATTGGTATTGTTGAATTTCGTGTAGGATAAGAAGGTCGTCAATAATTTGGTGGTGTCTGTTGTCCAACCTAATGGAATCTCCCTTACTACTTTTAATAGTATAAAAACTTGGCTAACATCATTTCGATATTGTAAAGCGGTTCCATTTGTATAAGCATAATTTTGGAGCATCTTGCATGTGTCAGAAGTATACTCCAATTTCTTTTGGTTAATCAATTTCAATCCCGTTTCAACAGGCCCTCCAATCTCCCCGTTTACCTTGTAGTAGTTAACACCCACCAGCATATATGGGTTTTTGGAATAGCGGATCAATTCAAACTCGTCTAACTTTACCGTATTATCCAATTTCGTAGGAATATTATCGGTATAAGAATGTGACGGATCTACATTCGAATTATCATTCCACCAAAAATCATACGCTTCCTTTCCTGAAGCACTTGCATAATTTAAGGTATTCTGATGGGTTATCATATATTCATAAATAGGAGAAACCATATTCCACGGCAAACCGATACCGAAATTCCCAGGAATATCCGCTGCAGATTTCAGAGAAAATGATACTGGATTTCCATGTGTAAAGACATAGGCGTTTCCCGCTTCGCATTTATTAGTAGATGAATTAAAAATATTGGGGATACCAGGATCATTAATTCTGAGAGCAGCATAATTCATATCTGAATTTCCAGGACCGATCTGGAAATTGAACCCTTGGTACTTTGTTGGAATGTTCGGCATGACAAACAAATTCGAAATTTCCTTGTCTCCTTCGCCATAATTCAATGTCCATTTCAACGCCATATTAAATGTCGAATAAAGTACCTTCTCACGGGAAGAGTTATAATTATCCGTTGAAAAGTAAATACCGCTTCCATTATTATTATTTAAATTATAAGTACTGTATGCATTGTTATTTGATCCTAGCGGATTTTCCAGGTCTCCGGTCACAATGCGCAAGTCAAATGTTCCCGCGTTTTTATAAAAACTGGATGAATTTGTAGCATTTGATCGTTTAATTCGTGATTTCACTTCATAAATATCACCAGGGTAGAGTTTACTACCCATCAATCTTGGACTTTCAATAAAACTGTGTGAAAAAGGAATTACTGTATCTCCATATGCATTACTCCTTACGTAATTATTTCCAACAACATAGGGGTCAACAGCAGAAACAGCATCAGGATTTGTCGTTGGGTTTGCTTTCGTATGCTCATAACGCTTCCAGCCACTATCAAAAACATCACCTGTTTTTCCATCGCTATAAACAGTCTGATAACTGTACAAACTATCTAATCTTCCGTTATCTGAAGCATTGTAATCAATCAGTTCATTAAGATTATGAAGGATTAGATTTTTGTCTGTAGCATAGTTTAATTCCAAACGATCTACCAAGCCATCAATGGAAATAGCCTCAACTTTTAGTAATAATAAATCTGCATAACAGGAAAAATCATGCTCTTTGGCAAAAGTTGATGATGTGAAATGTTCTGCTGAAGCATATTTATAAGCTTCCTGATCAAATTCTTTGAAATAGTTGAATTTCCCAAAACCTTTATAGGTGAAATTAATTCCCTGAAATGGTTGATTTCGGTGCGTAATTGCATCACAATACCATAAGTTGTATTTCTGTTTCGGAAGAATGGAGTTTTCTATAGAAGCTGCCTGCCCAGCATTTTCATACTCACCAGCTACTTGAACATCTTCCGCATCATTCACTCCTGTATTTGTGTGACCCTGGTCATAATACAAAACACGCTTATTTGCGGGAGCATTATAGGATTGCACCGCGGTACGGAAAGTATAACGCGTACCATCAGATGCTACAACCACCCAGGTATCACCATTATATCGTATTTCCACATGGTTTTCAAAAGCATTCAACTCAAAAACGGCCGTTTTATCATCATTTACATCGATGTATTTAAAAATTGCTCTTCCGCTCGCAACTCCAGGAATATTGATATACGGTGAGAACCAATATAGATCACCTTCTCTGAGGGCACTATTGCCCAATGAGTTAAAATTTAATAGTGTGGAATTGGTTCCAGATTCAGTACAATACTGACCTAAATTGAAATTATTGAATACTTCTGTTTCAATAGAGATAGTTGGAAGATTTAAATTCCATCCCTCTCCATATGGAATCCCTGTTGAAATAGGCATTGTATTTCCAATGGAAAATGAACTGCTGTAATTCAAGCTCAAACTATAACTCAATCCACTTGGAGTTGAAACGGACCCCAATTGAATGGATGAATTATAATCTCCAGAAAACAAATTAACATCACCCGAATATCCCCCTGAATTTAATTCGGAAGGTTTTGAAACAGTGGGTGTCATCTCTGAATTATTCCGACCTCCAATTACTTGAGAAAAGGAATGAAAACTCAATCCGCAAAAGAGTAAAATGATAGATTTAGGCATTTTGATAGATATTTGTAGCATTTATATTTTTTCAGTTCAGTAGTAGTAAATAATTTAGGTTTTAAAATTAGTGTTTTTCATTTCATAAATTCTTTTTAATAATTTGTTACACAAAATTAAAAGTAAAGATACAAAGGTAGGAAGGGTAGGGAAATTGGAGGTTTGACCCCAATTCCCCTAAATTACCCTTAGTTCCTTCCAATATAACGCAACCGCTGAATCCATTATTGTGATTGGGATACAGAGATTCTAAAGGATTTTAAAGATTTTGGCTATTTGTCCTATGTGGTTAATTCTTCTGACTGAGCTTTGAAAATCCTGACCGAAGCGTCATGGACGCGAAGTCCCACGATCAATCAACCCTCTATGGAAGACAAAACCTCGTGTCCTTTGTGTCTCCGTGTTAAACTATGTATCCTATGCGGTTTTAAACCAAAACTACCACTTCTGTTTCTTACGGAATTCTCCTCCTTTGCGGGTAATGAACTTGCGTTTCGCAAAAGGCAGATCATCAATAGTACGGGCAAAGTTCAGCGTAATCTCGTGGGAATGCTCCAATAAACGGTGTGAACTGAATGTACTTGTTTGATAAGTGTAAACAATCCGCAGTCCTTTTTCAAGGAAGAAGCCCAAACTTGCCGTTACGGAATTATCCGATTGATATCCGCCACCGACCCAAACCATTTGCCCGAACAGGAAATGCCCGTCAAATGACAAGTTTAACGGAGATCCGGAAACAGCTCTTGCCATGACAGTCGGGTATAGGATGAAGTTGTCGTTGAAACGGATCTTGTAACCGATGTGTGAATAGAAATGATTATTCGTTGTAGCGTAAATTGTCGACGGATTTGCGAGTGAATTGTCAAAAATACTCGGCATGGAAATCCCGAAATCAAAGTTTTGTGACTGAACCGATAAACCTACTCCCAGGTTTAAACCTCTGGTAATCCGGTTATCCAAAGTAGGTTCCTTTTCGCTGAAATAAATGTAATCCGTTTGCAGGGAACGTTGCTGGTAACCAACTTTCACCCCAAATCCAAGTGCTGTTTTTTCTCCAAGCCAGACGTGATAATTGTAAAGTGCTCCTATTTCCAGTGAATTCACCCCGGAAGCAAAATCACTGATTGCAATAGCCCCAACACCGTGGTTTTGGGTAATATGATAATGGCCGTTTGCACTAAAAGTCAGTGGAGTTCCGGGAACGGTCATCCATTCTTTTTTTGCATGTACAGTTGCACTGAAACGGGTGGAGATATCCATGTATCCGGGATTAAAAATACCCTGGTTCAACATGTATTGGTTGTAAACGCTTCTTAATTGAGCATTGGAAACGGTTGCAAAAGCAAGTAATGCAAGCAGACAGTAGATCTTTCTCATCGTTTCAATGTTATTTTTCCAGATGCTCTGTTACCATAACCGTCCCAGAATTCAAAATAATAAACTCCCGGTGTACATTCCTCTCCCAACAATGCGTTGGACTGATTTGTTTTTCCGTCCCACTGATTCATATAAGGCGAAGCGTAATAGACCGTTTCTCCCCAGCGATTGAATACCTTCAGGTAATTCCCCGGATAATTGGAAACGTTCAGAATAATGTATTTATCATTGTATCCATCTCCGTTCGGAGAAAAGAAATCAGCAAAAACCAAATCATTAATTTTCAGGGTGTCATCCAACGCGATATTGGAAACAGGTTTGCAGTCAAAAGTGGATTTCCTTTCCTGCTTCTTCATAAAGCCGAAAGCAACAGCGATTAGTGGAACCAAAAAGATGAAACGAATCATTCTGAATATATTTTGTTAGGCAAAGGTCAGCATTTTAACCCAGTGAGCGCAAAAAAGGTTGTATTATTTTCAGTTCATTGATTAAACAATCTTTTTTTGGAGGTAAAGTACCGAATTAACAGATTCTTTCGATTGTCCGACAGGGTTTAAGGGGCAAGTACATTTTGTCAGGAAAATCGGGCAGATCGTTTTTCGACCAAATCAATCTGATAGACAATAAAATCGCTGAATTGTTGTTTTACGGTCAACAAAATTAATCTGAAAATCACATGAGAAAAATCGTTAGTTATGCACTAAGCGTTGCATTCTTAGCTGCCGGGTTAATATCCTGTGCAAAATCCACGAAAGGTAAGGTCACGAATGAATGGAAAGTGGTTTCTTATTTGAAAACGGAATCCAATGCCAATCAACAGTCAGCATTTTCCCACACTTCGACTTTAAACATGACTGAAAATTCATTAACCATGCAACATGTATCTGTAGATGATGGAATGACTGTTACCAGTAACTATACAGGAACCGTTAATGCATTTCATTTAATTATCAGTAAAGACGGTACCTGGAGCAGTAACCAGGATTTAACCTATGACTTGGGAAATGGTGATGAGCAAAGAAACGTTAATGAGAAAAGCGGTACCTGGAGTTTTGTAGGTAAAACAAAAGGAGATGATTTCAAGAAAAATGAACGGATACTGTTCAATGTTTTGACCCATAAATTGACTGCCAATCAAATACATAACCAGACAGTGGTGAACCAAATTTCAACTTTAGAAACTTTCCTTACCGGCGAAAATACAGAAATCTACACCATTAAAGAATCCAAAAAGAAAGAAATGGAAATGGAGTTGGTAAATGAGGTAAATATTACTTCAGGTAATGGAGGAACCAACACGGATAAGTTGACTGTTAATATGACTTTGAAAGAAAAATAAGTGCTAATTGAAAGGTAAGTTCCATGGAAAGTATACCAACCTAATGTGAATAGTTTGCTGATAAACGGGAAACACTCAATTACAAATACCGAAGTCTAAGATAAGTCCGGTTCCTGATTTTACCCGAAAGGTATTTAATAGGCATGTCAATGATTTTACGGTTATCTTTTTGTTAAAAGTTTGACAGTTACTAGAATAGTAGTACATTAGCGTCACTAATTTATAACTTACAATAATGAAAAAGATTTTTATTTGCACCCTGAGTGTTGCGTTTTTGACAGTTGGATTATCTTCTTGTGCTAAATCAAGTAAAGGTAAAATGGCTAATGAGTGGAAGGTAACTGAGTACAGTGAAACATCAACTGATACTGAGTCAAACGGTGACAAAACTGTTACTACTACTACAATGACAGAAAGTACTGTTACAATGACGACAGAAAGTACTCCGAGTGGTGGTTCAACAACTACAACTACTCAAACTGGTACGGTGAATACAAATGAGATGACTATCGAAAAAGACGGTACCTGGACTTCTACAAGAGACATTACTTCTACAGATGAGATTTTTGGGGTGACTGTAACAACAAAAATGACGATGACTGCAAGTGGAACATGGGCATTCGTAGGAAAAACAAAAGGTGACGATTTCAAAAAGAATGAGCGTGTATTGTTCAATACCTTGTCTGCTACAAATACTACAGTTACTACTCCAAACGGAGGAACATCTACAACATCTACAAGCACAGATACATACATGACTGGTGAAAACGTAATGGTGTACACTGTTGTAGAATCTAAAAAGGATGAACTGCAGTTAGAGGCTGAGATGGGTAATACTTACACTTCAGGAAGCAATACAAGCTCAGTTAAAGGAAAAACAACCATTACATTGGCTGGAAAATAATAGTCAGGAACTACTGACGGTAAAGGGAATCCATTTGGATTCCCTTTTTTTGTTTTAAGCGAATGCATTATTTGATCCCACGCGATGAAAAAAATAGCAGAAAGAAATAAGTGTGAATAAGTTGCGTTTACCTGGATATTCGTAGCTTTATTCTATCAATCAAAATCTGAATCAATATGAAAAGTATCCTTTCTTATACCTTATACATCGGTTTTGTGGTTGCAACAATCACTTCCTGCTCAAAATCAAAGAAAGAAGAACTGGCAAATACATGGAGGGTTTCCAGTTACTATCAAGTAACGACCTATGAAGATGGTTCTACCTCTACATTTTCCACTGCTGATTCTCCTAACAATCCGAATGAGTTAACAATCAACAGAGATGGTACCTGGACCTGGAATAAGAAATCAACTTTTACAACAACTGTTTTTGGAGGTTCTTTGTTATTGGAAATTAGAACGACCTCGGTTCAGCAGGGAACCTGGAGCCGTGTCCAAAAAATGGGAGAAAGCACCTATGAATATGTATTATTTAATACGCTGTCTGAATCAACTACGACTCAACAAACAGGAGGTGGCACCATTTTTCCTGATACAACCACATACGATTCAAAGACTTACCAGGAAGGAGAACAAAGAATGATTTATAAGATTACAAATTTGAGTAAAGGGCTGCAGTTAGAATCAGAAAACTCACAACCCAATGATTCGGGAGAGCTAAAGAACGTCAAATTTACAATCGTGAAAAAAGAGTAAACAAAAAGGAATCCATTTCATACAATTCCTGATTTCAAATTCTTTCAAATAAAAACCCTCAGTGAATATCATTCACTGAGGGTTTAAACGTAAATTGACAACTTATGAAATGTCAATCAGGAAGTTATTTTTTAGTTCTTTACTACTTTCAACAAGTTCATCTGACCCGCACGATAAATGCGAAGAAAGAAAGTGTTGGATTCATAAGCAGAAAGATCCAGTTCTGTTTGAAGTGCATTCGGTTCGGCAATTTCCAATACTTTACCCAGCATATCGATTAACTCCATACGCTCGATTACTGCACCTGCTGAAGCTACCGTAACTTTATCATTTGTTGGTACAGGGTAAACACTCAATTCAGCAGCCGACATTTCATCGATTCCTGCAAATTGAATGTCCACACAGTTTGAAGTATCAATACAACCGTAAACATTGTCCTGGATCACAATTGCGTAGCTTCCTCCATGTGTTGGTTCAAAAATGACATCTGTTTCACCGGCAATTGGGGACATGTCGGAACAATTGATCCACTGAGCAGTCATGTCAACCAATACTCCGGCTGTAAGTATCCCTCCAGATGCAAAAATTGAAGACATGACATTGTGAATGGTAACTGTCATCTGATCACTTGCTGAACATCCGTTAGAATCTGTTCCGGTTACTGTGTATATTGCGTTCATAGGAATGGCTGGAATACCGTTGGTTACTCCATTAGTCCAAACATATGTTTGTGCACCACTTCCTGAAAATATATGAGGTACTCCCTGGCAAAGATCCAAATCAGGTCCTGCAGAAACTATTGGAGTTGGGTTGAATGTAACTGTAATCTCATCGGTATCCACACATCCGTTCGTATCTATTCCGGTTACTGTATATGTAGCCGTACTTGTAGGTTCGAACGGAGTATTATCCGTTACTCCATTATTCCAGATGTAAGTATCTGCACCTTGTCCGGTTAATGTGATATCGTTTCCTTCACATACACCGAAATCTGCACCGGCATCCACCATCGGAAGCGGATTTACGGTTACAGTTATTGTATCATTATCGGTACATCCGACGGAATCGGTACCGGTTACTACGTAAGTTGTAGTTGTCATTGCTTCGAAGGCAGTACTGTCTGTTACACCGTTGTCCCATGTGTAGCTTTCCGCACCGGTACCGTAAAGTACCACTTCGTCTTCTGCACAAACTACCGAAGGTGCATTCGCTGTTACCACAGGAAGTGAAACAACTACATCTAAGGTGTCGAACATGGCAGCACAGCCCGGAACTGTTGCAGATACGGTATAAGATGTGGTAGAAGTTGGTGCTGCAGGAATGGATGCTGTTGTTTCTCCTGTACCCCATGTAAGTGTAGATCCGGGTTGGTTAGCAATAGCGTAATGGATTCTTCCGTTCCAAACCCGTGGTTGGTAAACAGCCCCCGTATTTGCAGTAAACGGGTATTCCATACCTCCTCCTTCAAGGAAAGTAATGTTGGCATCACTGCTGTAAACATTTCCGACATTCGTACCATTCGAGTAATTCAAACTGACAGCGGATGTATTTGATGTTACATAGAACGCATACGTTTGACCTGCCGGTATGGTCACATTCACAGGTACTGCAACTGCAGAGAATCCTCCGGTGTAGGGAACAGCGGCAGAACCAACATACGTCCATGCTGAAGGTGTATTGGCAAACCCGTTCCATGTACCCGCTTTGTAATAGATTTCGATGGTTGTATTTCCCATCGGGGAAGCATCAAATGATAGAATCGTTACTGCATTTGTTGCAACGATGTCGAACATATTACCGCGATGGTTGTTCCCGGCGGCGTTTGAAGCATCCAGTTGATTATCAGGCCCGTTTGCAAAAGCATTAAGAGTAATGTTATCTCCGGAGCAGATCAGAGAATCTGTGGCGCTGAGCACAACCGCACAAGGTTGAGCATAGGCTTTAAAACCAAAAAATGTAAACGCAAGAAAAATTAAGTGTAGTCTTTTCATCATAAAATAGTGATTAAAAATTCGCTGCAAATCTAGGGTTTTTAAATTGATTTCACTTCATGTTTTCTATGGAGAAAGAAAAATTAGGGGTTTTCCCTACTGATTTTTAACTGATTGATTTTCAGTTTTTATTTCTGAGAACATACCGGAACCAGTAGAATAAACGGGACATTCCTGCCAGTACCATTGCGTAGTTATAAATGAATTTGGATGTTAAGAAAATCACGATAAAAAGGCAGTTGTTTCAGTAAGGGGTGTGATGTAACCGGGAATTTTTACAGAAAACAGGACAGGAATAGATGGAGGAATGTAATTTGTTAACCTTTTAGTTAATTGGTTCACAGAAATCAATTTGAAAGCGATACAAACATCTGGTTATCCCAATAATTTCCCAGTTCACTCAATCAATGTACGCATCAGTTCATCAGCTTTCCAATGTTTCAAAATCGGTGTAATCTGGCCAATCCAAAGCATTACCAGAGGTGTTTGTTTTGTGTCACATTCTGAATACAGAAAAATAAATCGCAAAAAGACTTGCCAATAAAAATATTAATCGTAATATTGCAATATTACAATATAAGGCATGGGAACAACAAAAGCAGATCTGTTTACAGATGAACAAAATGAAATTTCCTTATTGCTTAAGGCAATAGCCCATCCTGCGCGGATTGCAATCCTGGAATACCTGATAAAGGTAGATGCATGTGTTTGCGGGGATATAGTCAATGAATTACCTCTTGCTCAACCAACGGTTTCCCAACATCTCAAGGAATTGAAAACTGTAGGATTGATCAAGGGAAGCATCGAGGGAACTTCTATCTGTTACTGTGTAAACAAAGAAACTATTGCCCGTATTCAATCCTATTTTTCCGGTATATCATCCAAATTGGATAGTAAAGCCGGCCAATGTTGTTAATTAAAATTGAAACAAATGAAACTTTCAGAAATTAAAGCAATTTTACCGAACCTGGAAAATGTAACATTTCAAACTCCGAATGGTTCTTTCGTCCCTGAGCATTTTCATGTAACAGAGATCGGCAATATTCAAAAGCATTTTATTGATTGCGGAGGAACAATCCGTAAGGAGTCGGTAGTGAATTTCCAATTATGGAATGCCAATGATTATGAACACCGGTTGAAACCTGAAAAACTATTGAAAATTATTCAGCTTTCCGAAGAAAAGTTAGGCATTGAAGACAATGAAATTGAAGTGGAATACCAGGGAGAAACTATTGGTAAATACAGCCTGGAGTTTAATGGTAATCATTTTGTTTTGGTGTCTAAAACAACTGCTTGCCTGGCAAGTGAGTCATGTGGTTTACCTGTTGAGAAATCGAAGATCCAACTTTCTGAGTTATCCGTTAAAGAATCAGCATGTTGCACTCCAGGAGGAGGATGTTGTTAAGTTATGAAAGCAGTAGTAATCAAGTATAAAAAGCCATTAATAATAACTGCATCAGTTATTGCCCTGCAACTCATCTTTGGATTTGATCCCAAGTTTTGCATCATTAATATCATTTGGCTCTTAGTTTAGAATAATGAAGAATATTTTAGTATTGTGCACAGGGAATAGCTGTCGAAGTCAGATAGCTCACGGGTATTTACAGCATTTGGCAGGAGATCGCGCTATGGTTTACAGTGCCGGTGTTGAAGTCCATGGGGTGAATCCTCTGGCGGTTGAAACAATGAAAGCTGATGACATAGATATTTCGAATCATACCTCAAACCATGTGGACGAATATACAAGGATACCATTTGATTTCGTGATCACGGTTTGTGATAATGCAAAGGAACGATGTCCTTATTTTCCGACACAGGCACAGAAGTTTCATCACAATTTCCCAGATCCGGCAAAAGCGGTAGGAACCAAAGAAGAAATTACCGCGGAATTTGAGCGGGTCCGGGAAATGATAAAAGCTTACTCACAAAAGTTTATAGCGGAACATTTTTGACAATGGCGGTGTTATCTGTGGAAAACCCGGATTGGGAAATTGTTGGTAGTGACCATTTGTTAATCTGGAAGAATGATGAGCTGAAGTTCATAGAAGATCGAAACAGAAAAAAAAATTGAAAGTGCGGGATTTCAACTTAATTGAATTCAAAGATTTAGTTGTAGTAATAATATGCTTTATCCTTATCAAGTTTGGTTAAATCTTTGAATGAAACCTTCTCGAGCTTATTAATAGTTAGACCTTGTTTTGTGAGCAGGAAATGTAGAAAAGCAATTTGAGTATTACCGGAATTTTTTTTAAAAAAAGGATAAAGGATGTATTTCTTTCCTTTAAAAGGAAACGAAACCTTACGGTTTAATTTAATGTCCAGGTCTTTTTTATTTGGAATGCTTTTTTCATTTTTTATAGACTCTATGTTCCAATCGTAAAGCAAATCACTATTTAGGTCAGTAATTTTATCCAAGGTTTTTGTGTCCGGGAGATTCGTCTCAATGCAGGAAGTACAAATAAACAGGATAATTAAAATTGTCAGGAATGATTTATGCATGAGCAAGTTTAGTTAAAAAAATGGATCTATTCTCACTCTATGTAACGTGCTTTCTCACAAACAATTAAATAAAACGGAAAATTCTCTTCGATCTTCAGGATTTCTATCAAACCGCATGCCCTGAATTCTTCTCGAATGGATTCTTCATCATAAAAGAACATGTTCACTCCGCCGAATTGCTCAAAGCGGTCCTTCCCAATCTGTTTTCCGGTTCCATAGGTTGATGCTTCTTTGGAGATCACAGTGAAAACCATACAACCGTTTTCCGAAAGTTGCCGGTAACAATCTTCGATGAGTTTCTTTCGTTCATTTTCGTCCAGTAAATGGATCAAAGCATAACAGAAAATTCCATCATAGTGCTTTTGGTCGAAAGGCATTTTTGTAACAGAACCATGATAAACCGTCATCCCGTTCCCGTAATGTTTCCGGAGTAAATCGATTGCAGTTTGGGAAATCTCGATTCCGGTTACATCCATTCCCATGTCCCGGAAGATCTGTGCATTTCGTCCGTAGCCAATTCCCGGTACCAAAACCTGCTTTACGGACCGTTCCAGGAAAAGAGCAGACGCAGTCATTGCTGATTTGGCAGGATTCAGACCCCACATTTCATGTTTATCACTGAAGCTGGATTCCCAGAATTCCGGTTTTTCGTTTTCGTTCATGAGACTTGGAGTTGTTTCACACCGAAAAGTTTAATACAGACTGAGAAGTGCTTCCAGTACCTGTCTTTCTCTTTCTGCTAAAGTTCCGTTTACCGTAATGGTATCCAAATCAAACCCATCGATCCATTCCTCCAGGAGTGCATGTACTTTTTCACGAAGCTTCGGGAATTCAGGGTCCGGACAATCGATTACATCGGGAGTTTCAATAGGAACAAATACCAGCAAATCAATCTCATCCATAGCTTCTTTGACTTGCAGGTAGTATTTCCGGGATGCTTCGGCTCCACCGATTACATGGATATAAGCCAGCAAATCGAGCGGACAGCGATCAAAGAGCACATTGGGCTCGTCTATTTCAATTTGTTTGAGTGCATGTTCAAGCTGGACAACAAAATCTTCCAACCCGGGAGTTTCGGAAAAAAGATGTCCTTTTTCTTCCAGTTCTTCATAAGGTTCCGGTATAAAGACATATTCTGGCAGGGAAGCGTGAAGTCTTTTGGCAAGGCTTGTTTTTCCAACGTTGTGAGCTCCTGTAAAGGCAATTTTCATTATTAAGAACGTTATCCGTTAAGGGTTTTTGAGATTTAAATTGGCAATAAAATCTTACTTCCCCCAAATTGATACTGAAAATATTTTTGTCCGGTTCCAATGCATCATTTTCTTCGGGATTACCTTTACTCAAAGAAACACACACTTCAGATAATAAATTTGCCCTTTTTCAGTTAAAGGTTTACCTTTTAAAAAAATTAAAGCTATGAAACTATCATCAACTTTATTACAAGCCATTACCTTAGGCGTTTCTGTCGCAACAGTAACAGCGGCAACAACTTCTTGTGAAAAACAAGATATCAGAAAGAACAAAGAGCAAGTCAATGACAGTAGATCGGGTGACACGAACTCAACTACAACTCATTGCGATCCATGTCCGGCTTGCGGAATGGGGTAATGAGTCAATCGTCTTTTAAAATTCAATCAGCGGTTTCCTGTAACCTGGACAACCAATTGTTACAGGCAACCCTGCCATTATTTGCTGCCGAAAAAGTAGAAGCGATCGAATGGTCTTTTGATACGCTTTACAAGGTACGAGACATTCCCTCCTGGTTCGTTGAATTGCTGCACACCTTCGGTAATGAAGGCAGGCTCATTGGCCATGGAGTGTATTTCTCACTTTTTTCAGGAAAATGGACCGATGAACAACAACGTTGGCTCGACCATCTGCGTAAAGTTTCATCCAATTTCAAGTTCGATCACATTACCGAGCATTTTGGTTTCATGACCGGTGAAGACTTTCACAAAGGTGCGCCGATCTCTGTTCCTTACAATGCCGAAACACTTCGCATCGGAGTTGATCGCCTGCAGCGCATTCAAGAGGCTTGTTCCTGTCCTGTCGGACTGGAAAATCTGGCGTTCTCTTATTCAGTGGAAGAAGTGCAGCGACACGGAGAGTTTTTGTCTCGTCTGATCGAACCGGTTAACGGGTTCATTATTCTCGACCTTCACAATTTGTATTGTCAATTGCAAAATTTTGAATTGGATTTCGAAACGCTGATTCAGGCTTATCCGCTTGATCGTGTACGTGAGATCCATATTTCAGGCGGAAGTTGGGATATCTCCGGAATTCAACCTGAGAAAACCATCCGCAGGGATACACACGATGATACTGTTCCGGAAGCAGTATTTGACTTGTTGAAGCAAACCTTGCCTTTGTGCCGGAACCTGAAATTTGTGGTCCTGGAGCAGTTAGGCATTGCATTGCACACAGCTGAAAGCCAGCAACTTTTCCAAAAAGATTTCGATCGCATGCAGGAAATCGTGAACCATTTCAATGCAGGCAATACATTATTTCCGAATACTAATTTTCTGCCAAAAGAACCGATCCATTTGAATGTACCTGTTCCTGAGTCGATGGAATTATACCAACAGCAACTCGAATTGTCTTCCATACTGGAACGCGCTAAAGATCACAAGGAAGCACTTCGGTTATTGGATCATTCTTCCCTGGCCAATTCAACCTGGCAAACAGAAAACTGGTCACCTTATATGTTGGAAACGGCATTAAGGATAACACAGAAATGGAAACAGGGTTGGTAAATCTCAAATATCAGGAAACCTTCAACGGTGTTTTCGATACCACCGATCACGATACCATTTGACCAGAAAAAATAAAATCATTAATCCGAAAAATACTAAACTTAAGTACTTGTGCTGATGGGATAAAATCAGAAACAGGATTCCTGAGATTCCGGTGAGGAAAGCAACGGGAATCAGGTAACGTGGATTGTTACTGATTCGTATAATAGCAAGACCTGTAAAGACTGGAATAAATGAAATGATGAAGGCTGTTTGCTCTGTCATGAGATAAAGTAAACAAAAAAGGAGACAACTTGCGTCATCTCCTTTCAGTAAATATTTAAAAGGTTTACTCCTTCACGAATTTGTCACGTTGAATCGTACCTTCTTTCGTAGTAATCTCAATGATATAAGCTCCCTGATCCAGTTTGCCAATCTCAAGAGTCATCACAGCGGATGCCCGTTCGCTTGCTTTCTGAGTAAGCACCAGGTTACCTTTCAGATCGTAAACAGATACGTTTAGAATCGTTTCTTCATCCATGGTTACGTTCAGCAGATCATTTGCCGGATTCGGAGACAAAGTCGTACCCGGATCATGCACTGCAAGGGCAGGAGCAATACTTTGACATATGATAGTTTCCATGAGTGGACGAGGAATCGGATTCGACGGATAAGGTGCCGGATACATTGGAAGCGGGTTGAAGTTTCCGGTCCCTACCCAAATAGGATTGGTCGTAACTGTGGAAACAGTTACCGCTTTTTCACACTTCGATGGTTTCAATAGGGAAGAAACATTTAAGTCAAAACCACCGTTTACCGTATTTTGGTTCACCAGGTAGGTACGGTTTACTGAAGTGTTATACGTGAGCATGTCCGGGGTATTGATGAAAACAGAATTTCCACTTTCTTCGTAATAACCTGGAGACAAATTTGAGTTGTTGCCTGACAGATACACCTTTCCTGCAAGGAAGGTCAAATTATCCTTCATAGTGATTTGGAACGGAGTAAGCTGTTGTGGTAATGCTCCGAACGGTGCACTTAAATATCCGCCGACAACGATCATATTGTCGCGGGATTGCTGCAAACGGAAACCGTTTTGATCTACACCGCCACCGATCGGGTATCCTGTCAGTTGATGACGTGTCCATGGTGTTAAGAATGCTCCTGTGAGCGGATCACAGATAGCAATCTGGAATTGGTGAATCACACTATTGTTTGCCAATAAATACACCACGTTCAACGGTGGATTGTACATCACCGAAGACCCTGCAAAACGGGAATTGGTGTTGTCGATAATATTGGAGAACGTCACGTTTCCTGCATAGTCGGTTCCCATAGTGATGAGGTTTTGCTCTCCTGATCCAGGAGCATTACACGATCCGGAAATAAAATAACCTGATCCAGGTACCTCCGTGATGTTTTCCAGCATGTCATAATCCCAGATACTGGCTGCAGGGAGATCCATTTCGATCGGGTTGTACAGGATGTTATTGAAGTTATTGATGTCCAAACCAAGTACAAAACCGAATTTCGGGATTGTTGCATAATTGGTAGACGTAATAGTTCCTGCAATTTCAGTCCCGACAACTGTTACCTGCGAGAACGGTTCCGAGCAAATTACCTGGTGTGGTACCATCGAGTTCCCGTTGAAGGTATATTCAAGGAAACTTTGCACCGGTGCGCCGGTCATGAAATCCACTTCTGCCACAATCATTTTATATGGCGTTCCACCGGTCGTAACAGCCGTCATTCCTGCAAGAATAATGGTGTTAGTGGCTTCCCTGATTGTAAAATCCATTAAATAAACCGCATCGGGATAATCGACATAATAGGTGTTCATACCCGCGCCCATCGCGTTGGATACTTTAAAAGTAGGTGTTAACAAACCTGTTGCAGGATTGGTTTCCGTGTAACCGCTAATAACAAAGTCTTGAAAGGTTTCGACAGACAGGTTTTGATTGAACCAGCTTCCGTTCGTGGTTTCCAGGATTCGCTGGGTGTTCCCAAAATAAGGCGCAAGAAGAAGCGCAACTGTAAATAGTGTTGTTTTCATATAGATGTGAATAATAGTTAATGAGAGTAAGTTAAATCATTCTGTAACGCCAGTCAAATTGGAAAACGTTAAATGTGGTTTTCCTGTAGAATATAGCACAGAAGAAATGTTGTAAGTTAGATTAATCAGTTTTGTGTGATAAAAAGTTACAGTTTATAACTAAAAAAGGAGATAACTTGTATTACCTCCTTTTTGTTTTTAGTTCAGTTTTCCCCTGATTTGCAACTTATCCGGATTGCGGACGAATAGCAACTTGGTGATTTCCTGATCTTCCAGTTCTACATATTGCATTGAATCCAGTTGCTCTGTTGTAGTATTGAAAAGCAATGCTGCGGGGCGTCCGTTCACATACACAGCCCGATATTCGTATTGATTTTCCAATGCTTCAGGAAGTTGAGTAACTCCAATCAGGAACTTTAATACTTTTTCCAGTCCGAAAAGCGGTTTAAGTGCAGCAGCCCGTTTACCACCACCATCGCTGTACAATTCAATGTCCCTGCGCAATAAGATATCCAGTTCTGACCGGTCCTGTCCGTGTAATGCTGTCAGGAAAGCAATGGTAAGTGCCCGTTGTTTCTCGGGATCTGCCTGTAATGGTTTGCTTCTTCCCAATTTCTCATACGCCCGGTGAAGGAGTTGTCGGCAATTTTCGGGAGAAAGTCCCGTTATGTCGGCAATTGATTGGTATTCTTCCGAAAAGCTTTCACGTAAGATAAAAACTGCCCGCTCGTTGGGATTCAGCCGTTCAAGCAAAAACAGCATACCGTATTCCAATGTAGGAACGGGTTCGGGTTCCAGTGTAATATACGGTTCCGGAAGCCACATTCCTACATAATTTTCCCGGGTTTTCCGAAGTTCATTTAGTCTATTGATACTTTGGTTTACGGCTATACGAGCCAGGTATGCTTTTGGCTCACGGATTTCTCCGGCCGACATCCATTTTTCAAAAACGTCCTGTACAATGTCTTCCGCTTCCTCGACCATTCCCAGCATATTATAAGAAATGCTGAAGAGATAGGGGCGGAGTGCATATATTTCGGGTGTTAATTCCATACAATTAAAACTACTAAAAAAATGATAATAAGTTTTTTGTTAACCTTTTAGTTAATTGGTTCACAAATCATCTGGTCTGTAAACCATTTAGTTATCCCGATAACTATCGGGATGTTTCCTGTTAGACCGTAATGGGTGTTTGTAAACCTTTTAGTTAATTGGTTTCTTACTCGGCAACACAAAGGATCTTTGTAAACCTTTTAACTAACTCGTTTCTTTGCAATATCGCACAGCATATCCGAATGGATATTCAAGCCGATATTCCCGATATTGTAATAGAACTCGGAAGACACGATCCAAACAATCTCACAGATCTCACGCTCATCAAAATGTTTGGCCAGTTTTTCAAACTGCTCGCGGTCCATTTTTCGGTCACGGGCCAATATGGTCACATAATCCAACAGCGCCCGCTCTTTTTCTGAAAACAACAAACTGCTCTGATAATCCTGTAGCGCATCGAATTTCTTTTGGTTCATGGAAGACACGATGGTCATAGCACGTCCGATATCCATGCAAAATTCACAGACATTGATATGAGCCACCTGTTCGCGGATCAGCATAACAGTTTCAGCAGGTAGTTTCAGCTTTTTGTCCAGTTGGGCAATCTTCCCCGAAAAGCTTCCAAAAGCGACGGGCATTCTCACTGCAGAGACTTTCAAAGGTGTGATGACCTTGCCGAAACGTTTGCGGGTCATAAAATAAATTAGTTTCCAAAGAAGACTTGTTGGCTTCTCGATCGGTAATAAAAAAGGAGTATCCATAATCGTTTTTTATACCAAAGACCGGGGAGAGGTTGTTTTGTGACAAACAAGGAGAAATTTTTTAGAAACTAATTTTAGATTAATCTTTTTTTAGTTTGAGTTCTTCCATAAAAGAGAGCAATTGCTTTCTTCCTTCCGGTAAGCAATAATGCCAGTGATCGAGCTCATAGATCAGTTTTTCATTCGGTAGATAATCCGCTCCCAACCGACGTAAAGTATCTTTCCATGCACTATCGGAGGAATAAATGAAAATAAGCCCATGCTCTTCAAAAACAAGCAATTCGTCGGTTTCCGGTATTCTGATCATAAGGTCGTGATAACCGTTGTGAAAAAGAACATCTTCGTATTTGGTCATCAGGCGATGAAGTTCGGATTTGGAAACAAGGCCTGAATAGTCAACACCTTCTTCCGTTTCGTCAAAATCAATGACTCTGACATTAACGATTAAATTGGCTCGGTTTATAAATCCCGCAATCAGTGTTCGTATCCGGAATTTATCGCAAAGCCAGATAACAAACCTTTTGTGTAAGCCATTCGTTTGAACCAGGTAAAAAGGTGTTTTTGTAATTTCTCGTGAAGTGGCTTTTATAGGGTAATCAGTCATTCAATATAGATTTTGACCACAAATGTAAACAAGGAAAAGCGAACCCATCTGCCGAGGCGGATAAATTCGCTTTCTGTTCTGACCTTAGCCCTACGGATTTTCTGTTTCGCGTACTTCCACACTTGCAATTTCTGCTGATAGTATCGGGCATTTTTCTGCAAAGCCGACAGCTTCATTCAGATCAGCTGCACGAATAATAATGTACCCTGCTACAGATTCTTTTTCAGACACGTAGGGGCCATTGGTTACCATTTTATTTGCACTAACTACTTTGGCAGATGAATAGGATAAATGATTTCCGCCGCTGACCAACCGGTTTTTAGACGAAATTTGCTCAATCCAGTCCATCCAGCTTACCATATATTCTTCCATTTCTTCTGCTGTTGGTTGTGCACCAGGCGTAGTGATATCCAACCGAAAAATTAAAACAAACGCTTTCATTGATCTTTTTTTATCCTGTAAAAATCGACCAATCCCCGGATTTATACTTTGACCTAAATCAAAAAAGTTACCTGGATTTAAGCCGGCTAAGCGTTTCTTCGCGTATATCGAGGTAGGATGCCAGGATTCTGTTGGAAAGCAACTGGTTTAATCCCGGATTTTCTTTCATAAACAGTTCGTAACGCTGCATAGCGTCTAAAGTCACAAATTGTTCAATGCGCCTGTTTTGGAAGGAATAAGCCATTTCCAGGATTCGTTGATAAAAGAGTTTCCAGTGATCCATTTCCCGGTTCAGCCGGTAAAAATCCGAATGACTGATGCTTAAAAAAGAAGTATCCGTTACAGCTTCCACGAATTCGGTGGAAGGAGTTTGTGAACAAAAGCTGGCAAGCGCAGTACCGATATGGTTGGAGGGCATAATATAGCGGGTTTTTTCGTGCCCGTTTGCGTCAATGAAGTAAATACGCAGACAACCTGATACAACAAAATAAAATGTTTTACAGATTTGTCCTTCATGTACCAGGATACTGGTCTTATTCGCTGAATTTTCTTTGAAACAGCTTGTGATCGATTGAATTTCCTGCTCGTCGAAATCAGCAAACATTTTCAGTAATACTTTCAGGTTTTCAAATGCAGACATGTCCGTTCGGAATAAATTTTCGCTCTCAAAATAGGCAATTAAAGCAACACCTTTCGATATTGCTTTCCATTCTTAATGCTTTCTTGAAGATGAACCTTGTGCCAGGTATTCCCTTGTTGTTGAAACGCGTTTTACGTAAACGGCAGCATTTTTTTGAATCACGAATTCGCTCATGCCCACATGTGTCGGGTTGCCCGGATTCCAGTCATACGTATAACCGAGTTGTGTCCAGGGATATTGATCATAAAGTTGACATGCATAATACCGGCTGATCCGGCTTTCATTGATCCAGTTGATGTAATCGGGTGATGTATTGGCCGGAAAACAAGTAGAGCAGGAGTTGTCGTTGATCTCATTATCCGGACATGGGCGGAAAAGGTCGGAAGGTTTTACCCAAAACTCCACGAAATATTTGTAATTCGCGCCAACAGGCGGTAATCCCAATAATTGCTTGAGACGTAGGTTCGTATCTGCCACATTTTGCCGGTGGAACCATTCTTTCAGTTGTGGCGATGTAGTCACCCAAATTTCATAATTACCGGTATTGTAGAGTGAATCTCCGCCGTTCGGGTAATAAGAAGCACTTTTCCAGGTTACAACGAGAATGTGTGGCTCACCATTAAAGGTTTTCCAGGTGAGATTCGGATTCTGGGGAGTGATTGCCACTAGGTTCGTATTTATTTTTGATGAATCTGGATAAACAGCTGTGCTCATGGCATCGCGGTAAAGTGTCCGGAGATCCTGAGCGTTTATGTTTGACATAAACAGGAAGCTTGCAAGCAACAGGAAGTTGGATAGTGGATTTTTTTTCATGTGAATAGTGTTTGTCGGAACTAAAGTAATCAAAAAAAGGAGACAACTTTTGTTATCCCCTTTAGTTAAATGCGATTTCGTATTGAAGTAAGATTGAATTCGCTCTGTTAATTTAGAAACCGAACTTACCATTACTATTTTTCCAGTTCTCTTTGACGGGAATTTCTTCGATCACATCCCAATGTTCAGCAATTTTACCCTTTTCAACGCGGAACAAATCATAGAAAGAAGTGTGTTTTCCACCGAATGTACCTTCACTTACCACCAAAACGAAGTTTCCTTCACCCAGTACCCGGTGAATGGTATCGTACTTCATTGTTACACCAATGGATGCCAGGTATTCCAATGCTTTTCCAAGACCTGACAGCTGATCAGCAATCTGAGGATTGTGCTGAATATAATTGTCTCCGTCAAAGTATCCTGCGAGTTTTTCCATTTTTCCGTTGATAAGAATATCGGTTACAAAGTTCCGGACCAATTCTTTGTTTGTTTCTGTTTGATCCAAATCTTTCACTTCGGTAGCCCCATCAATCATTGTACGGCCACTTGGGTTTGCTTGTTGAGGAGTTTCCTGGAGGTTATCCCAATGCTCTACAATTTGATCTCCTTCAAAACGGAAAATATCAAATCCGATCTTTGGTCCAAAAAAATTATACGCTGTTTGAGTGAACACAAAATTCCCGTCCTGAAACGCACGAACAGTATTCACTTTAGCAGAGTTTGCGGGCAATTGTGCGAGCAAGGCTCCAAAACCGGCGAGCCCGTCGGCAGCACCTAAATTGTGTTGGATGTATTTATTAGGGTTGATGTATCCAACCGGTTCGGATGCTCCGGTTTCAATACTCTTCAATAGATCAATTACTTTTTGTTTGTTTGAAATTTCCATTTTCTTTTTACTTTTCGTGTTTGACTTTGAGTTGTTTTGTGCCTGGGCTACAGTGGATAACCCAACTCCGAAAATTATCACTGCATACATTGTTATCTTATTCATATCATCTTGAGTTTGATGATACAAAATTGGTGCTATTCAGCAGTGTAAAAAAGGTAAAAACGGGGTTTAAGATGATACTTTTAGGTTGTTCGGAATTGTTCTCTGAATTCACTGGGTGTGGATTCACTATGTTTACGGAAATACTTTATAAAGTTGGTGGGTTCTTCAAATCCCAGATCGAAACTAATCTCTTTTACGCTTTCATTAGTATATACCAGGAGTCTTTTGGCCTCAAGCATCACCCGTTCATCGATCAGTTCTTTGGGAGATTTCCCCAATACTTTACTGGTAGCCAAGTTTAGGCGTTTAACATTTAGAATGAGCTCATTGGCATAGTAACTTACTTGTTTCACGTGACGGAACTTTTTCTCAAGCAGATCTTTGAATAGCATCACATATTCAAGATTTACATCTTTACTCACTTCTGTGAAATCTTGCTCCTGTCGGATCCGTTCCGAAAGAAGCAAAAGATTGTGTAGCAGATTCCTTAAAATATCTGATTGGAAAATATCGTTCCCATGAGCTGTTTCATCTGATATGAGTGCAAATAGTTTTTTAAAAACCTGTGGTTCTTTTACCTTGATTTTGGATATGGGAAACAAAGTGTTGAACAACATACTGTTCCGTAAATAGTGAGTGTCTTGTTCTGATTTGCAAAAAAAGTTATCTGTAAACATAATTGCCTTGCCGTCAAAATTTTCTGCATTACTAAAATGGTGAACAATGTCTTTATTGAGAAAAAGGATCGTATCGGGTTCGATACTGATTTGCTTGAAATCGACCAAATGAGAAGTTATTCCCTTCTGAAACCACAGTACATGATAGAAATTGGTACGATGCGGATTTGTCATGAGTTCTTTATGCTTTTTATAAAGATCAAGGAGTCCCACAAGCTCAAATTCTATCGAAAGCCCGGGTTTGAATTCGTATTTTTTGATCTCCGAAGTCATGAAAAAAGGACAAGGCATATGGATAAAGCCAGAATCAGTTGTTTGACCATTTTATACTGATCTATTAAAAGCACCTTGAATTGCATGTTTAAAGATAATTAAAAGAAGCCGGGTTTTATCAACTTCATTCAATACCTGAATCCAAAAACGAGGATGTCATCTGTCTGGCCGTTTTCCTGTTTCCAGGCGTCCAGGTGATTTTCCAATAATTGCTCGTGTTCATTTAAATGATGTTTCTGAATACTGAGCAAAATGTCCTTGAAACGTTTGGTCATCATCTTTTTGTCATTTTCTCCCCCGAATGTATCGGCATATCCGTCTGAGAACAAATAGCAGGTATCACCTTTTTCCAATTGGGTTTCATGTAATTCGAATTGCTCATCCTCATTGGTAAAACCCCCGATAGCAGTGCGGGTGCCCTTGTATTCTTCTATATCACCGGCGCCGTTTCGAATGATCCATAATGGCCGGTTTGCTCCGGCAAATTGAATGCTCCCGGTTGATGTGTTCAATGCACAAAGCGCAATATCCAATCCGTCACGAAGTGATTTGTCATCTTTTGTTTGTTGAAAAGCCAATTTGACGCTTTTATTCAGGATATTCAGTACTTCGGCCGGATTGGTGCTTTTTAGAAAGGCGTCATCCAATTTTTCCATGGCGATCATGCTCACTAATGCACCCGGTACACCATGTCCGGTGCAATCCGCGGCTGCTAAAAAAAGGGTGTCACCGTTTTGATGGAAATAATAAAAATCCCCGCTGACAATGTCTTTTGGTTGAAAGAAAACAAAGTATTCCGAAATCCGTTTATGAAGGTACTCGATACTCGGGATCTTGGCATGCTGGATCCGTTTGGCGTAATTGATACTGTCGGTGATCTCCCTGTTTTTTTCTTCCAGCTTTTCACTTATCAGGATCCGTTCTCCTATTTCAGCTATTAATGATGTATTGGCAACAGATAGTTCCTGGGTTCTTTGTTCCACTTTTTCCTCCAGTTCCTGGTTCAGTTGCCGGATCTCCTGTTCTGCACGCATCCGCTCGGTCATATCACGGGCATTTGCAAAGACTGTTTCTCCTCGCATCACCATATGCCATTCCAGCCAGATATATTCTCCGTTTTTACATTTGCTGCGGTTCACCAGGGTGACGGGTTGCGAAGAATCTCCAAGGTCTTCGACTTCCAGGAAGGTTCTTTCGCGGTCATCCGGGTGAATGAATTCAATAAAAGGCGTGGTAAGGATCTCATCTATGGAGTAACCGAGCGTACGTTCGAACGCTGGATTGATCGTTTTAAAATACCCGTCCTTACCTGCAATTCCGATCAAATCGATCGAGTGGGTGAAGAGCAGGTCGCGTTCTTCCTGGAATTTGGCTGCTTCCCGTTTCTTTTCTGCTTCACGCAGTACGCGGGTCATGGTCATTGGAAGATTGGGAAGATGACCTTTCAATAAAAAATCACTTGCGCCCTGTTTAATAATTTTTACAGCGAGTTCCGGTCCAAGTGTTCCGGTTATAATAATAAAAGGAACAAAGGGAAAGCGGGAAGCACAATATTCAAGTGCACGCAATCCGTCATAACCGCTGAGCTTGTAATCGGAAAGAATAATGTCGGGTACAAACCGGTCAAGGGCCTGCAAGAAAGTTTCTTCTGAAAATGCGCGCCTGAATTCGCAATCGTAATCCAGGGTAGATGCATGGTACTTCACTAATTCAGCATCACTGTCTTCGTCTTCCAGAATAATAATTTTCAACGGTTTCAATTGCATGTTATCCCTGTATTGGCGAATGGTTCATGAGTAACCAGTAAAAGCCTATTTCTTTTACACTTTTTGAGAATTTATCAAAATCGACCGGTTTCACAATATATGAGTTGACACCAAGCTGGTAACTGTCTACGATATCTTTTTCCTCTTTTGATGAGGTCATGATCACGATAGGGATCCGTTTCGTGCGTTCATCACTGCGGATCCGTTGTACTACTTCAATACCACCGACCTTTGGCATTTTCAGGTCCAGTAAGATCAGTTTGGGTTGACTTTCAATATTGCGATGGGCATATTCCCCTTCGGCAAAAATAAAATCCAAAGCCTGAGCACCATCCTGGAGCCAGATTACATTATTTGCCAGGTTTTCCTCTTTCAGTGCAATCAGGGTCAATTCAGCATCGATCGGACTGTCTTCTACGAATAAAATGTCAATGAACTCAGAAGTTTTCATGCGTTTCGGTTTTAGCTTGTGTTTCGGTTTGATTGTGTTTCGTTAACGAGAAATAAAAAGTGGCTCCTTCTCCAAGAACAGATTCGGCCCAAACCCGACCATCATGTTTTTGTATAACGCGCTGAACAATTGCCAGCCCGACGCCCGTTCCGGGAAATTCTGCTTCAGAATGCAAACGTTGGAAAACACCAAACAAATTTGCCATATAACGCATATCGAACCCGGCCCCGTTATCCTTCACAGCGAATATAATTTCATCGTCTGTTTCCCAGGAAGTAACCTCTATTTTGGCATGCGACTTTTTCGATGAAAATTTGATCGCATTTCCCAATAAGTTATTCACTACATGTTTCATCATTTCGCGGTCTGCCATAACATCAGGCAAGTCACCGATAATCAGTTCCACGTTTCGTTCCGGTTCATTGAGCTTCAGGATTTGAAAAACCTCTGTAAACAAACCTCTCATACTGAATAGGTTCAGGTTTTTGTTCAATCGGCCAAGGCGGGAAAAGGATAAGAGGTCATCGATCAGGTTTCCCATCCGGGCAATACTCCCGGTTATGATCCCAAGGTATTTTCTTCCGGCATCATCCAGGTTTGGTCCCTGCGTTTTTTCCAGTATCTTGGCAAATCCGTCAACTGCACGCAAAGGGGCACGTAAGTCATGCGAAACCGAATAACTGAATCGTTCCAATTCTTCATTGATCTCGGTAAGTTTGGTAGTTCGTTCAATTACACGCTGTTCCAATTCGGCATTAACCTGTGTGATGATCGCATTTTTTTCCTGGAAATAAGCTTCGGCAATAACGTACATCATATAATCGGTCAGGATACGTAAGCCTCTGCAGATATTAACAGCCTGTTCGGTATCATTCTTATATTCTTTAAGAATATAGACGTTCAGGCAATCTTTATAGATCTTAATGAATTCGTACCAATCGGAATAGTTTACATTCAGTTGGGCGTACATGCGTCCCTGCATGACAATGTCAGTGGTTAATGCCTCCCATTGGTCATTATAGATGGCATCATATTGAAGTTTCTGTGATCTTTCCCTATTCTTTTCCTGTTCTTCCGGTGTCTGTAATTTTAAGAATTCGCCCCAAAAAGGGTGGTCTTTAAAAATTTCCAAAATATCCGCAGTAACTTCATTCTGGTATTTTCTACTGAATTCGTAAAATTCTTTCAGGTAAGCAATATCGGCCTCTCCAAAATTGGGATTAACAACCAGTGACTCTGTAAATAGTGCAGATTCCATATATCGTGAATTATGGTTTCTATATCGGTATACTAAAATAACAACTTCTTCAAAAGAAGACTAAACCAATGTATGACTAAATTATCAGAATGTCAAACAAAAATTCACATTCGTGGTATGCCAGTATTCACCTGAGCCCACTGTTGAACTATTTTTATCGTCGATTACATGCCCTATGAATTTGTTTTTTATTTCCTGGTAATGAGCTATGCAATTAAAAACACCCGTCACTTTATCTGAATAAATAACTGCTCAAACAGGAAAGTCCGCAAATGCAGGATTTCATTACAGTAAAATTATTATTCGTTCTTACCCAAGGTTTTTGAAATGGGAATTGTCTGTTAAGAAATAACTAAAATCACATTTCATGAAACGAACATTTTTATTCATTGGTTTTTTGACCACTTGCAGTGTCTGTTTTATACCCTTAGGGTATGCTCAGACAGAAATTTCCCTTCCTCCGGAGGAGTCACCGGTAATTAACCCACCGGTAGGAATTACGCCTAATGACACCTATTTTCATTTACAATGGTCACACAACAATACCGGTAGTGTTCCTGTCTTTCCGGGAGTAAGCACGGGAGCTGATTGCGGTTTGCCTGGTTTTGATATGAATATTCCCGAAGCCTGGGAATTTATGAATAATCAACCATTGAGCCTGGTAAAAGTTGGTATCCTGGATACAGGGTTAGATCCCAACATTGATCCCAATACTTCAGATTTGGATCCGGCACGCTTGCTTCCAGGTATGAATTTTTCTGATTCCGTCCCAGACTCCAATACAACAGATGTCCTTGGACACGGTACGCATGTATTGGGAGCTATTGCAGCAACCGTAAATAACGGCAGGGGAATAGCAGGGGTTGACAGGAATTGCCTGGTGATGCCCATAAAAATGGATCCGACCGGAACAAGAGAACAAAGAGCAAATATTGCGGCTGCTATTAATCACGGAATACAGCATGACATCAAAGTGTTCAATATGAGTTGGGGGTGGAATGAGATCACGATTGATAATGATATCCGTGAAGCCATTTCATATGGTATAGCGAACGGCTGTACTTTTGTTGGTGCGGCGGGTAATGACAATCACAATGGGGTCGATTTCCCGGCAAAAGTCGCAATAACTGTAGGAGCAGTAAATCCGTGTGGCTACATAAAAAGCCCTGCAACGGCACCTGGCTGTGACCAGGATTTAAGAATAGAAAAACCGGGCGATCCTGTATGGGGTTCAAATTATGGTGCCGGACTGGATTTGATGGGTCCTGGAACAATGCTCCCGGCTGTTGATATTAGTGGGCCATCGGGATTATCGGCTTATACAGACTGTAATGCAGGGACCTGCTACCTCTCGGCGGAGAATGGTAATTATGTCAGGAATGCCTTTGGAACGTCCATTGCGGCACCTTATGTTACCGGTATCGTTTCACAAATGCTTGCCATAAACAACCAGCTTAGCATGCATGAGATAGAATATTTACTCTTTAAAGCCTCTATTTCACCAACGATCGATGGATATAAATTTCCGGATGCTTTTGAAGCTGTTCTTCTGGCTTCGGACCACACTCCGGGGAGCCATCCTGTAGCTGATTTAGCGGTGGATCAGTTAGTTTATGAACGAATAAATGCAGATTTCGCTAGAGCGACGGTCACAATCTCTAACAGATCGTTATCAGTAGCTTCAGATCCCACTCATTTGAGTGTTTACACTTCATTTCCCAGGGTAAATTCTCATCTGGATGCCCGAGGACCTGACGGACATGATACAATTTCCATCCCCTCTATTGCTCCAAATGCCACACAAATTTACCAGGTGATTATCCCTTATGAATATCCGGGAGCCCCAAATACGACCGATCTTAGATTATGGCTAAATGCGGTAATAGATCCCAACATGCTGCTTGAGGAAAGCGATAAAGCAAACAATGCCAGGGGTATTCCGGTTACTCATGATCAAATCCTTTTGCCTGATTTGCGCCCTTACCAGGTTTCATATACGACGAGTCCTGGAAATACCGTTCAACTAACTGGCCAGATCATAAATGAAGGTGGGAAAAATGCTGTTTTTCCTTCAGGAAGTGTTGTCGCTAAATTTTGGGCTTCTAACGATGGTACGTTAAATGAGACTACTGATTCGCTAATAGGTAGTCAAACAATACCGGGTCCTCTTACTTTAGCTTACCAGCAGACCTATCAATTTTCCAAAAGTCTGACACTAACCCGCACTTATCTGATTATCCAGGTTGATCCAAACGGGCTTGTTACAGAGGGAAATGAGAGCAATAATCGTCAGGCGATACAAATCGGAACAATACCTACAGGAGCACCGGACCTTCATCCGAATAATGTGAGTTATTCCGTGAATGTTACCTCACTGGGAAAAGCAGTGAACATGAGTTATGCCATAAAAAATTCAGGAAACGCGAACGGAACATTGTATCTTTTTCAGGATGCTGTCAGGTATTGGGATTCTTATGATGACTCACTTTCAGGTGATGATCAGCAACTTGGAGCTGAAAACATGAATGGTGTATTTACAATTCCGCCGCAGCAGAGCATGCTGTTCCCAAATAAAAACAAGCTGGCCACACGGTCATTCCTTATAATCCAGGTTATTCCTGATACACAGCACGGCGAAACGAATACGGCTAATAATTTTTATGCAATTCCGCTTATACAAACCCCTGGGTCAGACGAAGAACAAATTGATCCACCGGGTGAACCACAACAGATTCTGACTTCAAAACAGGTAAAGGAAGCGGTAGATACAGACTCACCGGTGACTAAAACCGATTCGGATAACCAGAACAATGAATCCATATCCACAACAACAGGTCAATTTGAACGCGAAGTGTTATTAGACGAACCGCAACTGGAACTGTTCCCAAATCCTGCCAGAGAGCAAGTTACCCTGGCTATTGAGATAAAAGGTGCCGGACAGATCACTTTGACGGACCTGTTGGGTCATCGTTTGCATGAACAGCTGTTGACAGAAAACGGTAAGCAAAGGCTGGTGCTTGATACAGGTTCTTTATCTACAGGTGTATACCTTGTAGAATTAAAGCAGGCTTCAGGTAAACGTATTCAGAAAAAACTGATCATTCATTAAATTGTTCTGATCAGGATTCACACTCACTAATGAAAGGAAAAGCGAACTGCTATTGCAATTCGCTTTTTCTCTTGTATACCATTTGGTCCGGGACAAGAACAGGACGAAGGATTTCTCAAAAAGAGATAATCCATTTATTTATATCAAGTTATTTCCCCAATATTTTTTTTCGATGGTTTAAGCCCCAATGATGTAATTCTTCAATCACTTTTTCAAGGGTAAAGACATAATCGGTGGCGGTGTATTCTACCAATACCGGCGATTCATCATAAACCGTTCGTTTGATCAATTGATGCTCCTCCAAATCTTTGAGTTCCTTGGCGAGCACTTTTGAAGAAATCTTCGGAATACTTCTTTCGATTTCTCTGAAACGTTTATTACCACTCATAATTGAAATGATAATAAGTACTTTCCATTTGCCGCTGATTACATCAAGGGCATCACGGACGGTCAGCATTCTTGCCAAACACTCGGTTTTGGTACTCTCCGGAAATTCTGTTGTCATACTACTTACTTTAAGGTAACTGCTTACATCTGGGTAACTGCTTACTTTTTGTAAGTAAGTGTAGGTAAATTTGTATTGTCAAAATGTTAAACAGTAAAAAATTACTTAAAAACAGATTTTAGTTCAAACAATTAAACTTAATTAAAATGACAAAGACGAAACAAATTGACTTCAAACAAAACCCAGACAAAAAACAAAAACGGGTGTATTGGATTATCACAATTATTGCTTTGGCCGTGATTATATTGCCTTCATACTTCGCACCGAGGGAGTATTTAATCCAGACTACCAAAAGCTTACAATTTCCCGATTATTTCCCACTTGAATTGGATATTCTAAAAATCGTGGGGGCTGTCCTGATCCTTGTTCCGGCTATTCCAACGATGTTCAAAGAATGGGCTTATGTAGGGTTCGGGATACTATTACTGTCTGCAAGTTTGGCTCACGGAGTTGTTGATGGATTCGTAAAGGGGGTTGCTCCGCTTGTTCCCTTTGCAATTCTTGCAGTGTCCTACTATTATTTCAGAAAGCTGAATTATGAAAAATAAGGTATTGATAGCTGTTTCTTACTTGTTTTTCTTCGCTGCTTGTGCTCAGGAAAAGCAACAGAAAGAGCTCACAGAAACAAAAAATGTAACCATGGAAAATAAACTAAAAATAGAAATATGGTCGGATATTATGTGTCCGTTCTGTTATATCGGAAAACGGAATTTTGAGGCAGCCTTGGCAAAGTTCCCGCATAAAGAACAAATAGAAGTAGAGTGGAAAAGTTTTCAGCTCGACCCGACTATGCCCGAAGTGCCAAGGTACCAGGACGATATGTATATGTTTGTAGCCGACCGGAAAGGAATGAGCTATGAGCAATCTAAAAAAATGCACCAGGACTTAATTCAGTACGCAAAGAGTGTAGGTCTTGAATATAATCTTGACAAATCATTGGTTACCAATTCGATGAAAGGTCACCGAATTATCCAATTTGCCAAAACAAAGGGATTGGGTGAAAAGGCAGAGGAGACTTTGTTTTATGCCTATTTCACGCAAGGAAAAAATCTAAATGACAGTATCACGCTCATTGAGTTAGGAAAAGAAATTGGCTTAACGGGAACCGAAGTGAATAAAGCATTGACAGACCCTTTATATGTACAAAAAGTAGGGGAAGACAGTCGGGAAGCACAAGAATTAGGGGCAAAGGGCGTGCCTTTTTTCGTTGTGAATCGCAAATATGCCATTGCAGGAGCGCAACAGCCGGATGAAATTTTGCAATTGCTTGAAAAGTCGTTTGCAGAATGGCTGCAAGAAAACCCCCAAACGAAATTAGAAACGATACAGGGGGAAAGTTGTACTCCTAACGGGGAATGCAAGTAAACATCAGAAAACCGTTCGAATCTGGATTTCCCTCACTCTCAAAACTTCACGCTTAGCACTGCAAAAAATAAGTGTGTCACAGCAAGTGTGAGAGCGAGAGAAGAGTAAAAAAAGAAATCGGAACCTTATCGAACCTTTTTGGGGGATATAAAGATGTTCTTGGTGGGTTAACTAAGGTTTTTGATCATTGCAAATAAGATTCTAGATAATTCATCCCCTTTTTGCAAAAATGAATCAAATACATTCTTGTCGATTGAGCCTGAATCGTGCAGGATGTCAAGAATTGCAACACATTCAAAAACGGAACCTCTTGATACAATGAAAAAGTTACGTCTATCCGGTTTTGAAAATCGTCCTGAACCTTCTGCAATATTAAGAGCAATGCTAAATGAAGCGCGAGATAATTGATCCTTTGTCGTTTTGTCGGGTTTAATTGAGTTAATCAATTGTTTTGATTCTAAGTGAAATGCTTTTGCTTTCTTGTATACTTCGAGATTCTGAAATTCAAACATAGTAGTGAAATGTAGTTGTTACTTGAATATACGGATTCTTTTTCAGAACTATAATCAAACCTCATTCTCATTTTGTTTCTCGCTCTGAAAATAAAGGCTGAGAAAGAATGAGTGTGAGAACGAGTCCCGATAGCTATCGGGAGAAGACAAAAAATAAAGGCCAAGAAGAAACTTCTCAGCCTTTATTTTTTGGTACCCAAGACTGGACTCGAACCAGCACACCTTACGGCACCGCCACCTGAAGACGGCGTGTCTACCATTTCACCACTTGGGCATCCTATGTCACAAAAATATTGTTTTCTTCGTTAAATCAAACTCAATGAAGTGATACTGTTGTTTTTTTACTGCTTCACAACCCGTTTTATCCCGGTACCATTTGCTGCTTCCAGTTGGAATAAGTAGACTCCTGCTTCCAGGTTAAGAAGCGGAATCTGCTCGCCATTCGTTATGGTTTGTGTTAATACCAGTTTACCTTGTGCGTCCCGGATCTCCAGGTTGGCAGATTCACTTGCGAATTGAATGATCACCCGGTCATGTGCAGGGTTAGGGGCAATATGCAAATCGATGAGACTGTGTTCTTTGATACCAACGAAATCAACTATAAAGCAGTCGGATGTGTCTTTGCAAAAAGTCACTGTATTTTCCACGATTGCAGCATAGCTGCCATTCTCTGTCGGTGTGAAGGCTGTTTGCCCTTGTTGTCCTGAAATGATCTGACCGTTAGAACAATCGATCCAATCGGTGACATCGTTTGACGAAATAGCCGAAAGCGTTCCCTGTCCATCGTGAACTACTGTCACTTGCGGCAACGGATCAATAGTTAGAGAAAGGGTAATAATCGAATCACAGCCGGCAGCATTCGGGATCGTATCGTAGTAAGTACCACCGGAATTGTATGTAAGCCCTGTTTGTTCCCAGTAATAAAACCCGCAAGCGTTAGCAGACAAGGTAGATCCTGTTGCTTGCAGGATCGTCAGGTTGAGTGTGATGATAGAGTCACAACCCACAGCGTTGGGAATCGTATCATAGTAAAAACCGCTAACGGTATACGTTTCCCCGGTCAGCGCCCATTCGTAGGATGTACAGGCATTCACCTGTAAGGTTGATCCGCTTGACTGCAAAATGGTCAGATCAAGTGTGATAACCGAATCACAACCAGTTGAATTCGGAATCGTATCATTATACAAGCCGCTTACAGTATAAACTTGTCCGTTCTGTGCCCAGATGTAGAACCCACAAGCCTCAATTTGCTGAGAAGAAGCAGTGTGCTGGCCGATCGTCAGGTCGAGTGTGAGAATGGAATCACAACCATAGCTGTTCACCAAAGTATCTGTATAGATGCCGCTTGTAAAATACGTTTCCCCGGTTTGTCCCCAAAAATAGGATGTGCAGGCTGATTCGATAAGTGGTGGGGTGTGCAAGGCATGTACCGTCAGTTGCAAAGTCACCAAACTGTCGCAGCCTTCTGCACTTGTAAATGTTTCCTCGTAAACTCCTGTTGTTGTAAGATTTTGGGTACCGAAGCTATAACTGTCTCCTTCACAGATAGCAGCCGTGTCGGAAGTTTCATAAGCATTTTGAGGGCCTACTGCAGTTAGCGGAGCAGTCGATGCCACCCAATTAGACACAGTACCGTTCAAAGTAAAATTCATGAGCGTACCGGGATTCACACCGACAAGATCAGGTAAGACGGTAAACGTAGGGTTGTTCCCACCCGCAGTACCACGGTTAAAGTTGTAGTAATGGATCAGGTCCACTTCGTTTCCGGCAGGTACACTGTACATCATACTTCTGATTTCGCATTCTTTTCGGGTAGTATTCCAGATGCGCACTTCATCCATTTCCCCGATAAACAACTGTGCTCCGTCGGTACGACTTCCAATTGTCATGGTATTATTAACACCCGAACTTGATGCTCCGCTGGTGATACCACTTTGCAATACACCATTCACGTAAACGGATGGAAATAAGGTAGAAGCATCCCATGTTGCGGCAACGTGTACCCATTCACCGGTTGGTGGTGCCGGAACGCCTCTTGAATAAGTAACATTTGAAACCTTTACATAGAATAGGAGGTAACCATTATTGATAAGCAAGGTTGCAAAATTACTGGCATCCTGCTGAGCATAAAACACACGACTGCCAGCATAGCTTTCAATGTTGATCCAGGCCTCAAAAGTGAAATCATTGTTGGCAAGATCCGTAAAAACTGTTGGCAGTGCACAGGATACGTAATCATTCGTGCCATCAAAGGAAAGGCAGTTCTGCTGTTGTGCGGAGGAAAACAAAGCTGAGCACGCCATTGCCAGCAAAAATATGAGGTGTTTCATTATGGTAACTGTTTAGAAGCGCAAATATAAGTACTTCAAACCGACAAAAATCACCTGAAATCAGTCAGATGTTTTTTTTTACCAGGGTGAGAACAGAAACGGCTGTTCTTCGGGAAAGAGTCATTAACCTTGCGGAAAATAAAACAGAGCCTGCAAATAATCAAGTCGCCCGGAATATCTGGAAGTGGCGCATTACTTTCACGGAATGAATCAATCAACTATAGCGGGTGTGCTACTTCTGGCGCTTTTCACAGCAGGATGCAGCGGATGCGTTCGTCAACAACAGAAGGAGATCGTTCCGAAAGAACAGGCAGAACCTGAAGGATTCAAAGCGGATAGGATTGTGCTCCACGATGAGCTAAAGTCTGCTTTTACAGATACGGTAATTCTGGATGATCTGAACAATGACCGCATTCAGGATACCGCCTTTATCTATACACCACCAACAATTGCAAGTGTGGACGGACAAGGAAAAATCCATTTCTGGAACGATTGTGTAAATGGCAATTGTTACAACAGGATTGAGTTTTCGGTTGCACTGCCTGTCCTGAAACACAATATGTCGGTTTGGGGAACACTCGAAAACGCCGGTGATCTCGATAATGATGGTTTTGCAGAACTGCTCTTCAATCCCGGATGGTTCACCAGCAATTGGACGCACTTGTACCTTTATTCACTCAAAAACGGAGAATGGAAAAAGATAGTTGATGTTACCACCCGAAGAGACGAAATCATTGGACCGATGCGAAAGTATCTCATCCGAAGAAACGGTGCCTATTACCTGAAAGGAATCCGCTTCATCAAAGGAGACGATAGGCCTTATACAGTAAAAATTCCGCTATGATTGTTGATTAAGGACTGCATCTCTAATGAAAAAGAAAGCTGTCTTCAAATAAAGCAACTATAACCGGTATATGCCCGTTATTGATTATGATACTGTAGTTTATACAAAAAATCACCTCAGTTGTAGCTTAAAAATTAATTCTTAGAACCTGAAACAATGAGAACGATCAGTAAAAAAACAGTTTTGGTAATTTTCGTTTTGTGTTCCATTACTTTATTCGGACAACAGACAAAAAGAGTGTTGTTTTTAGGAAATAGCTACACGTATGCCAACAACATGCCTCAGCTATTGGCTGATATGGCCAATTCAACAGGAAAAACGTTGATTTTTGATATAAATGCTCCGGGGGGATATTATATAGCACAGCATTTAACAAACTCCACATCATTGGCAAAAATAGCAAACGGAAACTGGGACCATGTTGTTTTACAGGATCAAAGCATGGCGCTTGCTTATCCTACTACCTTCATGAATTTTGTGCCATACGCTGTTAAAATTGATAGTGTAATCAAAGTACACAATCTGTGTGCCCAAACGATGTTTTACAGTACCTGGGGGAGAAAATCCGGGGATACTTATTTGTGTTCTCCGCCTTATTGCCCCGTTGATACCTGGATCAATCGAACCTACTATGAAATGGACAGTAGTATTACCTCGCATTATAAGGTTTTTGCAGATTCTGTAAAAGCTGGCATGACGCCAGTAGGTGCATCGTGGAGGTATATCCGGCAAAACTATCCTTCGATAGAATTATTTCAACCCGATGACAGCCATCCATCCCTGGCAGGAAGTTATGCAGCAGCCTGTTGTTTCTATACAACACTATTCAGAAGCGATCCGATGTCCATTACGTTCAATTCAGGGCTCAGTATTACTGACGCAGTAAATATTAAATTCGCTGTAAAACAAACGGTGTATGATCATTTGGCAGATTGGAATGTGGGGCCATACGATGATCTGCTGGACACCAGCTGTTTGGTTCTGGAAGTGGACAAAAATACGAATCATGAAAATTGGACCGTTTTTCCAAATCCTGTGACGGATGTTTTGTATATTGAATTTTTTGGAAATGACCCGAAAAACACCTTGTATGTATACAATATGCAAGGTGTTTTAATGAAAGAAATGGAGGTTGAACAAACAACAACTATCTCCTTCGATGAATTTTCGAGTGGTTTGTATATCATTAAATCCGATGGCGAGCATACGGTTAAAATTGTAAAAAAATAATTTAGTTTCAACTGAATAAGCATTTGAAACGAGAACTGAAACCCTTCAAAACGGGATTTCCTCCATACTCAAAACGCACGCTCACTACTACAAAAAATAAGGTATGCATAGATATTTCGACTATTTTTAATGCATAATTGAACCTAATGGCAATACAAAATCGTATAGTTGGAAAATTGGTAACAATTCTTTTGACAGGAATTGGTTTTAGTGAAATCAGTTGTGCTCAGACCTTTGATCAACAATTTTATTTTGAGTGGGGTACAAATGGTTCTGATTTCACACTCGCAAATTTATTTCAGCTATCAGATTCACTTGCTTCTATTGAATTCAGAAGTTCAGATCCGAACAACAGGGCCTATTTTGCCTGTAACTATTTATTCAGAAATGACAGCTTGTTAGTCACTGAAATATCCGAAAATAGTAAGGCCAGAAAAGAATTGGAATCAGGTTCTGTCCATTTTTTGAGAATGGGAAACGATAGCATCTATCTCCGGTTTGATTCTTACCAGTCTTTCGATTCCAAATTACCTTACGACACGGTGTTTTTTGAAATAAACGGCAAGTATTATTATAAATCTGAGAGGTGTTACTCCGATTACTGCGCAATTGCTTTTAGACCAAAAGAACGTGAATTCCAGGTGAAAGTTTGGAGTGGTAAAGAATTGATAGATACCTACGATGTCGAATTAAACTTTGTCGAAAATTGGGTGTGCATGAAAAGATGGTTTTTTGACTCATCAAAGGTTTTTCAGCCAATGAGCTTTTATGAATCAAAATTTCCAACACATATCGAATATCAGGGAAAGATGTATGCGCTCAAAGTTAGTCTTCAGTCGAAACAATTTCATGAAACTAAGTTTGCAGTAGAAAAATAAAAGAGCAACCCCTTTCTGAATTGCTTGGCTTTTTGATAAACATCTAATTTTTCGAAGTCGAACATGAATAGTAGTATTATTAATTTCTACTTAATATACGCATTTTGAAACTAAAAACGAAACAATCCGAAGCCGAATCCCCCTCACACTCAAAACTCACGCTCACTACTGCAAAAAGAAAAAACAGGAGTTATCAGTGTGAGGGAAGAGTGTGAGTATAGAGGGAAAAAGAAAAAGCGAACTACGGTAGTAGTTCGCTTTTTCTTTTTTGTGCGCATGACTGGACTCGAACCAGCACATCCGTAGGAAACCACCCCCTCAAGATGGCGTGTCTACCAATTTCACCACATGCGCGGATAATATGTGTTTTTGCGTGTCTGCCATCCGCCGCGGCGGATCACCACATGCGCGGTTATTCTTAAATGTTTGCGAATATACTATTTTTTCAGCTGTTGAATCTATGACTTAATCAATAAATTCCAAATCAAGATTGTATTTATATGGTATCGTTTCATTTCTCAGATGGAACAATTTCAGCCAGAAAGAAATGACGCATTTGTAGTTCGATCCTTTTCAATTATTTGATTTTCAAATCGAGCAGTTTCTCGTCTCCGATAAACGCCTCCAAATGATCTCCGATCACTACCGGACCAACTCCTGCAGGTGTTCCCGTGAAGATCAGGTCGCCGGTTTTAAGGGTTACGTATTGTGAAACGAAAGCAATAATTTGGTCGATCGAAAAAATCATGTCAGCCGAATGGCCATTTTGAACGGTTGTCCCGTTTTTCTTCAGCGTGAAATGCAGGTTTTTCAAATCAAGGGAGCTGACCGGGATGAAATGTGTTCCCATCGGTGCACTGTTGTCGAACGCTTTTGCTTTTTCCCACGGGAGGCTTTTTGCTTTGCATTGCTCCTGGAGGTCACGGGCCGTAAAGTCAATCCCCAATGAGATTTCATCATAATAGGCCGACGCAAATTTTTCCTGGATGTTTTTTCCCACTTTTTTGATCTTCACCACGATCTCACATTCGTAATGCAGGTCTTTGGTAAAATCCGGAATGTAGAAATCATTCCCGGCAGGTAAATATGCCGTATCCGGTTTCATGAAGAAAACGGGTTCCGTTGGAAGCGGATTATTCAATTCTTTTGCGTGATCGGCGTAATTGCGCCCAATGCAGATGATTTTCATTTTATAATATTGTGGCTTCGACTCCGCTCAGCCACCTTCCGACGAAATGAAAGGACACTGAGCGGAGTCGAAGTGTTATTTTTTAAACTTGTTTTGCAACGCCGCCAATTTATCTTCCATGCTCATGTGTGCGTTTTCGCCTTCGCGCTTTTCGCGGCGTTTCTGCTTGATGCGTTCCATTTCTTCGCGCAGCAGTTGTTTGGTGAATAGGGGGAAGTCTGCGTCCATCATCCAACCGAAATATCCCGGTTCTGATTCAGCGACTTCTTCAACGGTTTTCCCTTTGTGTTTTCCAAAGTTGTAAGCAACCTGTCCGTCTTTTGTTTTTGCCAGTCTCCCGGCGAAATCGTGCCATTCGTTGTTCCCCTGGCGTGAAAAATCGGAGAGTTCGGGAATGGTTTTGGCTAAATCAGGATAACGTTCCAATTGGGCTTTAAAGACATCCAGTGTCACTTTGGTATCGTACAAGGCATTGTGTGCATTTTCCATCGATTCTTTGCAGTAAAACTGGTATGCAGCAGCCAGTGTGCGTTGTTCCATTTTGTGGAAAATATTCTGAACGTCAATAAATCTGCGGTCATTCACTTTGAACGGATGATTGATCCGCAGGAATTCTTCAGCCAGAACAGGGATATCGAATTTATTGGAATTGTATCCTCCCAAATCCGAATCTCCGATAAATGCAGCAATTTCATCCGCTAATTGAGCAAAGGTCGGTTCATTGGCAACCATGGCATCCGTGATGCCTGTAATTTCAGCCGACTCTTTGGTGATGGGAATGGTAGGATTGATGCGTTTGTAATACTCACTCTGTTCTCCGTTCGGAGCAATTTTAATCAAAGCGATCTCAATAATCCGGTCTTTCGCTACATCTAATCCTGTAGTTTCCAGGTCCAACATGACAAAATTTCGGGTGAGTGATAAATTCATAGTGCACAAGTTATACTTCAAAGATGGGGAAAATAAAAAAGGTAGGGGCGAAACGTGTATAAAAAAGTAGGGGTGGAAAATTTTCCACCCCTACTTTTATTTGATTGTATGTCCTTATTTCACAATAATGAATTCTGTTCTACGGTTCAACTGATGTCCTTTTTCTTTTTCATCCCAGTTCGGCATGCTTTCGATTTGTGCATCAGATACCTTCAATTTGCTTTCACCGTATCCTTTTCCGGTAATTCTGTTAGCCGGAATTCCTTTTGAAACGATGTAGCGGGCAGAAGCTTTGGCACGCTGATCAGATAATTTCATGTTGTAATCATCCTTACCACGGCTATCGGTGTGAGAACCCAATTCGATTTTGATTCCAGGATTTGCTTTCATGATTTTCACGATCTTGTCCAATTCCACAGCTGCATCCGGACGAATATCCCACTTGTTGTAGTCGAAGTAGATTGGATTTACATCCAAACCAATGTCAGTTCCCACTTCGTTTTTAGCCAATGCACGGTCAATGCGGATCTCCGAATTATCATCCAACGTTACCGGTGCATCATAGGTCATTGTCACATACCCTGCTTTCTCCAATGTTAAAGCGAACTCTACATTGTCACCTTTCTTCATACCGCCAAGCGTATCTGTTTTATATGCTCCGGCTGCTTTCGTTAACGATTGAGACAGTTTCTCTCCTGTTTTCTTGTTGATCAACGTAACTGAAACACCGCTTAGTTTTTCTTTCGTCTTACTGTCTGTAATTGTTCCAACTACATAGTAAGGTTTCACCATCATTTGCTCGTCCAGGTCTAACCAGAATTCGCGGTAAACTTCCGAGTATTCTTTGTCACACTCTGTTTTGAATTTCTCGTTGTAGAAATTTTTCTTTCCGTCTTTTTCGTAAGAGAAAGTCAAATCATACTCTTTACAAGGCTCCAATGAGTTCATGAATACCCCGTCACGCAGACGCGGGAACAATTTACGGTCATATGGGTTTTCACAGTTCAAACATCTCAAGGTTACAGAAACATCTTCCGGAAGCGGTCTGTTCCCGATTACGTTGATTTTTCCGTTCAATACAGCGATGTTTTTAACTCCTAAGTAATTGTTCTTGATCTCGTAGATATCTTTTTCACCTTTTCCGTCTACACGCAGGGAAGTCATATATCCGGTTAAACCGTCAACTGTTGTTGTATAGAAAATATCATCACATGTAGAGTTGATCGGTGAACCCAGGTTTACTGCAGGTCCCCAGTTTCCTTTTCCGTCAGCTTTTGACATGAAAATATCGAATCCACCCATACTTTTATTCCCGTTGGTTGAGAAGTAAAGGGTGCTGTTGTCGATAGAAACGAACGGAGATTCTTCCTCCATCGGTCCGTTGATATTTGGCCCGGCATTGACAGGATCCCCCCACGAACCGTCTTTTTGTTTGATACAATAGTAAATATCGCGCCCTCCAAAACCACCTTTGCGGTTAGAAACGAAATACATGCGCTGTCCGTCAGGAGTCACCGTTGCGTGAGTTTCCCAATCATTGGTATTGATTTTCTTGTCCTCCAGATGTGTTACTTCCTGGAATCTGTTGGTAGAGAAATCGGAAAAGAAAATATCCCCGTTTCCTTTTGTATCCTGGTAAACATATACACGGCGTTCATCCGGACTTACAGCCAACGTTGCTTCGTTTTGCAATGAATCACAGAATTCCAGTTTGATCGGGTCCATCCATGTAGAATCGAAATCGCGGTATGACACGTAAATATCTTCCGGGTATTGGTTGTTTCTTGGATCTAATCCTTTATCTGAAGCTCCTGTTGGCCATCTTCTGCGGGAAGTATAGTACAAAGCGGAACCATCCAATGAAATGACAGGAGAAAATTCCGGGTTTTTCGTGTTGACTGTGCTTCCCATGTTTTTCAAATACACGTTTTTCGGACTCATCATTTCAGCACGTGCTACTTTACATTGCTCCAAATACAATTTCGCGAAGAAAACGTTATTTGACTTCGTAATGGAATTTGTAAGGAACTTATTGTAGAACTCTTCTGCTTTATCAATATTTCCCGCTGCGTGATAGCATTTTCCCATTTCAAAGTAAGCATCTACCGGAGCAGCAGTTTCCTTCGGGTTGAAAGGATCGTACTTTTTGTCCGTTTTCACCACCGCTTTTTCCAAATGCGGGATTGCTTTCACGAAATCTGTTGACATCTCTAAATAGATGAATCCACGGCGGTAATTGTAGTTCGCACTGTTTGGCTGTATTTCGAGTAGTTTGTCTACGATTAACCCGGCCTGGTAAAAATACCCTTCCTGGATCATAATTGCACTCTCCATTACAAGCTCAGATTCCGAACCGTTATTGATCATTTCCATGACCTTTTTGGTATCATACTGACCAAAGGAAATGAAGGGACACAAGAGCGTTAGTAAAATAGTAGATTTCAGTAATTTCATTGTTCTATAAATTAAGAAAGACCCACCTCTTTCAGTTTAAGTTGGTGGGTCTTACGTTCATTTTAATTTTTAGTTACAAATATATAAATATTAGATTTCTCTGTTCACATCGAACTGCTCTAAGTAATCTGCAACCCGGCGTACAAATTGTCCTCCAAGAGAACCGTCAACCACACGATGATCGTATGAATGAGACAAGAACATTTTATGACGGATCCCGATAAAGTCTCCTTCCGGTGTTTCAATAACTGCAGGCATTTTACGAATTGCTCCCAAAGCAAGGATTGCAACCTGCGGTTGGTTGATGATCGGAGTTCCCATTACGTTTCCGAATGTTCCTACGTTTGTAACTGTATATGTTCCGCCTTGAATATCTTCAGGCTTCAATTTGTTGTCGCGTGCGTTTCGTGCAAGCTCATTTACCGATTTCGCAATTCCTGTTAAGTTCATACGGTCAGCCTGCTTAATTACAGGAACAATTAAGTTTCCTGAAGGAAGTGCAGTTGCCATCCCGATATTGATATCCTTGCGCTTGATAATCTGGTTTCCGGACAATGAAACATTGATCATTGGGAAATCTTTGATCGCTTTTACGATTGCTTCCATGAAAATAGGAGTGAACGTTAAGTTTTCACCTTCACGCTTTTCAAATTCCTTTTTCATTTTGTTTCTCCAGTTCACAATATTTGTAACATCTGCTTCAACGAACGAAGTAACGTGAGGAGAAACATGCTTGGACATCACCATGTGCTCTGCGATCAGCTTACGCATACGGTCCATTTCCATGATCTCATCTCCCGGATTTGCAATAACAACCGGTTCTTTGATATTGCTCAGGAAGGAAGAACCACCTGAAACAACCGGAGCGGCACCATTATTGGCAGCAGCCGGAGCAGAAACTGCCGGTGTCGGTTGAGCAGTTGGAGCTGCAACAGCAGGAGCGCCGGTTCCGCGTGTATCGATATAAGAAAGAATGTCTTTTTTAGTCACTCTTCCACCCATGCCTGTTCCATTGATTGCATCAATTTCTGACATGGAAATATTTTCTTTTTGTGCAATGCTTCTTACAAGCGGAGAAATGAATTTTCCATTTCCACTGCTTTTCTCAAGAGTAACTCCTCCGTTTGAAACGACTGCTTGTGCTGCAGAAACTGTTTCGGCAACCGCCGCTACTGCTGCAGGTTCAGCTTTTGGTGCAGCCGGTGCAGCATCTCCATCGGTAGAGATAATCGCAATGACATCACCAACTTGTGCTACCTGGTCTTTTTCAAATAATTTTTGAACCAAAACCCCAGCAGCTTCTGATGGTAATTCGTTGTCAACTTTATCCGTTGCAACTTCTACCAAAGGTTCATCCATTGCTACGGTATCACCCACTTCTTTCAACCAGTTGGTAATGGTAGCTTCTGTAACGCTTTCTCCCATTTTTGGAAGACGAATTTCAATTTGTGCCATATAACGACTAAGAATTCTCGATTAATTTTCGTACAAAAATAACGTAAAAAATAGGATTTTCACCAATGCTTTTTATTGATCTAATTTTTTCCACGTTTTCCACAAAATCTGGATGTCGCGCAAGACCGAATATTCACGGGCGTACAACAAATCCAGTTTGGATTTCAGATTCTCGTCCAAACCGCTCAAATGGTCGGTTGGAGTAAGGATTCCCTTCTTGATTTTGGGTAATTGCTTGTTGGATAAATTGCTTTGATCGTTGTATGAAACAACTGTCTTTCGCCCGCTGATCAATTTGAATACATTTCCCAGGAACTGAATCTTATTTTTGTAAGCCCAGATCAGGATAGGGGATACAAGCAATAGACCGATTCCCACCAGGAAATCAAACAAACGTTTCTGTCTTTTTTTAGCCGGTTGACTGATTGCATTAATTTCCAGGATGTACAGATCTCCCGCAGTTTCAATGGAATTAGACCCAATGAGGTACTGACTGTCCGGTTGCGCAATTTTATAATCCACTGAAACATCCGGAATGGCGGTCATCCAATGGATAATGTCGGCGGCGCTCAGATCTTTTGCACAAAAAATAATCTCATCGATGTTGTGGACCCGCGCGATTTGTTCCAATTGACCGATCGATCCCAGCGAGTCTTTTCCGTGATCTTCATCCAGGGAAACCGAAATGATCTGCGCGATCTTGGGTTGTGTTTGATGCAATAAGTGTGAAACCCGCTCGAATTCTTCCGGTGAACCTACAATGGCAAAATTGGCATGCTTGCGCCCGTTGATGGTGAATCGTTTTCCGATTGCCAGGTGAAGAATGCTGCGTGAAAGGATGTAATAAGCAATGGTCCAGCCGGCGCCCAATAAAATGAATAAGCGGGAGAATTGCCATTCTTTCGGGAAAAGCGCATATAAGATCAAAATGAAAGCTGTTCCGATTGCCCCTCCGAGAATAAATTTCTTAAAAGTAATCGGTTGATCGTACCCGCCTTGCAAAGCTACGGATGTCATCCAGATAAACGTGTAGAACAGGATCAGGATATTGGTGATCTGTTCCGGGAAATCAATTTGTGCCTGTTGCCAGTAATTCGTCAGGGCAAATAAACCAAGTAACAAATAGATCGTATCGAAAACCGGAAGGGTGACTTTTTGAATGAAACGCATTCCGATTGCCAGTCCGGCCCTGAAATAAATAGCGGAATTGATCAGGAATGAAAACAAACGAGCGTTCTTCTGTGAAAAGTGCTTCCGGGCAAAAATGACCATCGCACGGTAGAACACGAACACATAGTTTACCGAACTTTTCTTGGTGCTTTCTCCTTTGTAATGAATGATCCGTGTTTCGGGGAAATAGACGTTTTTGTACCCACCTTTGATAATCCGGTAGGAAAGATCAATATCTTCACCATACATAAAGAATTCTTCGTCCAATAATCCCACTTTGTCCAAAGCTTCTTTGCGCATCAGCATAAATGCACCGGAAAGGATTTCGATTTCGTTCGTTTCAAACTCGGATAAGTAACCCAAATGGTATTTTCCAAAAATTTTCGACTTCGGAAAAATGCGTGAAATGCCGAATATCTTGTAAAAAGCAACGGCAGGTGTTGGCAAGCCTCTTTTGGATTCCGGTAAAAAGACCCCTTTTCCGTCAACCATCCGAACTCCCAATCCGCCAACTTCCGGGTGTTCATCCATGTATTTAACAACCTTGAATAAGGTGTCTTCTTCAATAACAGTATCGGGGTTTAAGAGCAGTTGGTATTTACATTCGGAGATTTCCATCGCCTGGTTATTTGCTTTGGAAAATCCTTTATTGTCTTTGTTTGCAATGACCTTGACCCATGGAAACTTCTCACGTACCATTTCTACGGAGCCATCTACAGAATTATTATCAACAACCCAAACTTCTGCTGGTTCCTGTTTCATTGCTTCGGAAACAGAATTCAGGCATTGCTCCAGGAAAAAGACAACGTTGTAGTTGACTATGATAACAGCAATTTTTGGAGCGGAGTGGGTCACAATACCGGTTGTGTATTAAATTATTTTACAGCAATACAAGAAATTTCAATCGGCACGTTCATTGGCAATTTGGAAACTTGTACAGTTTCTCTTGCCGGAGGTACATCCTGAAAGTATGATCCATAAACGGCATTCATCTCGGAAAATTGTCCTAAGTCGGTCATGAAAATACTGCATTTCACAATGTTGTTCAAAGTCAAACCGGCTTCTTTCAGTAAGGATTCAATGTTTTTCAGAATCCGATGTGTTGCGTCTTCGATTGATCCGATTTCCAATTCACCTGTGAACGGATTTAGTGGAATCTGGCCACTTACGTAAACAGTATCACCACTGATTATTGCCTGACTGTAGGGTCCGATCGGAGCCGGAGCTCCAGGAATTTGAATTGCCTTTTTCATCGATTCTTTTTTGCAAGTTTAGTAAATTTGGGGCACATGCGGTTTTTATTAGTAGATAACTTCGATTCGTTCACTTACAACATTGTCCATTACCTGGAACAATGCGATGTGACGGTGGAAGTCTTTACTAACCTGGACGTCACTGTTTCTTCTGTTTCGAATTACCAGGCTTTGGTTCTTTCACCAGGTCCGGGACTTCCTCCGCAGGCCGGAAAATTGATGGAAACAATTGCGGAAGCATTCCAAAGAAACATTCCTGTTTTGGGTGTTTGCCTGGGAATGCAAGCCCTGGCTATTCATGCGGGTGATTCTCTATACAACCAGGAAATTGTAAAACACGGCTTGACCGAAGAGATCCGGCTGACCCGGACGGATTCACTTTTTTACCAGGGAATTCCGGAAGTAACGGAAGTTGGTTTGTATCATTCCTGGGCCGTTCGTCTGAACGAACATTCACCTTATACTCCAACAGCATTTTCAGAGAACGGCGTATTGATGTCAATGGAAATACCGGAGAAAAAGATCTATGCGGTTCAATTCCATCCGGAAAGTATTTTGACTCCGGAAGGATTGAAGATGATCCGGAATTTTGTGGAAATTGTAAAGGAGTAACGTTTCTGTTTTACCAAAAATTCCACCAGGATTTTTTAGGGGCTGATTTCGTCTCTGCAGTTTTCTCATGATTATTTGCTGCAATCGGTTCTGTTGCAACCGGTTTTATTTTTTCCGGTTGAAAGAATAACTCTCCCTGGTCATTCATCCCGATTGGAAATTCGGTCCGCTCTTTCCATTCCTTGGTTTGGAGTTCCGGGACGGGTTCTGTAGTTGCTTTTTGATCAAAATTTTCCCTTGCCTTTTTGATAATGTCTTCTTCAATGTTTGAGGTTGTACACGCAAAAAAATCTACGGCAGTTTCGGGGATTTCGAGTAGAAGGACTTGTGTTTTTCCACCGGTTTGATAAATGTCGAGTACTTTGAAGAACGCATTTGATGCTAAAACAATGTGTCCGGATTGTGCTGCATCCGGATTGAACGCTGATAAATCCTTTCCGTTTGCAGAAGCAACTAAATAGCGAAAATTGCTTGTCAGCCCGCCGCCTTTATATGTCAAATCAGTAAAACCGCGTTCCATCAAAATTTGCCCGACCTGATAGGTGGAAATCAATTTTTCCGAAAGGGTAGTGTCTCTGTAAAATAGTGCGAGACCGCTAAAAGTCTGATTGTAGATTGCTTCTATTTGTTGATTTTCCATCTGTGAGTTGAATATTTCCTTATACGGAATGACAGCCAATAATTCTGGTTCTTCACAATATTACCGAATAATTCTGAAAGTCTGATTTGAGGTTAAAATTCCATTCGAATTGTATGACGCGCTATTAATTCCTATGCATTCATATATTTTTATTGTATATTGGGGTAAAATTCGAAACTATGAAATGGATTACCACATCATTATTTTTGTTGTTTTTTGTAGCTGCTAAAGCACAATCCTGCATTGGAACCTGGGTTACGATTGATGACAAGACAGGCAAGAAGAAATCAAAAGTGGAACTTTACAAGAAAGATGAGAAGCTCTACGGTAAAATCACTTACTTGTACCCGCGGGAGGGAAGAGAAGATAATCCGAAATGCAAGAAATGTACTGATGATCGCAAGGATCAACCGCTGGTTGGTTTGCAAATTGTACGCGGATTGAAATGGGATGGTGGCGAATGGGAAGACGGAACGATCGTGGACCCGGAAAATGGTAAGGTGTATAACTGCGCTATTTGGATCGATCGCGATGATTTTACCAAATTGCATGTAAGGGGATATGTTGGTCCGTTCTATAGGACACAAACCTGGACTAAGGCAGACTAAAACAGAAATTATCGGATACAAAAAACCCTGATCCCGTACGTACGGGATCAGGGTTTTTTATTTCGTTGTGTATATTACGCAGCTTTCTTTTGGCAGCAAGTTCCTCCTGATTTCTCACCAGCGCAAGAACCTTTTTTGCTTTTCTTCTTTTTACCTTTTTTATCGTCGTGTTTAACGATAGAAACAGTTGTGTTGTTAGAAGCAGCGTAAACGTTAGCGCTTACAGAACCTACGAACATCAATAAAGTTAGTGCAACAAATGCTTTTTTCATGATTCAAGAATTTAATTTGCTTAAAAATACAACTAATATTAGAATGAGCCAAGCTTCGTTAACTTAGCTTTAACATCTTGGTCAATTTTAACGTCTAATTTCGTGCCAAGCGGTAAGAACACATCTACACGCGATCCGAATTTAATAAACCCGAATTCCTGACCGGTTTCAGCAGTTTGTCCTTCTTTTGCATAATAGCAAATTCTGCGTGCAACGGCTCCGGCGATTTGTCTGAACAAAACTTCCTGACCCGAAGAGTGTTGAACAACAACTGTGCTTCGTTCGTTATCCGTTGAGCTTTTCGGATGCCAGGCAACCAAAAACAATCCTTTGTGGTATTTCACATACTTCACAATTCCGCTGATAGGGAAATAATTTGCATGTACATTTAATGGCGACATGAAAATAGAAACCTGGATGCGGCGGTCTTTGAAATATTCTGTTTCTTCTACTTCCTCGATTACAACCACTTTTCCGTCCGCAGGACATAAGATGTCCGAATCGGTGAACGTAAAGGTGCGTTTTGGAATCCGGAAAAATTGAACTACCAGGTAAAGCATTACCAATGCTCCGGCAGATAATAGTAAGAATAACCAAAGCCATCCTGTAATTGTATATAGCCAGTAATTTCCCCATTGGATCAGGCCAAGGATAACGACTGCAATAATAATGGTAGCTGTTCCTTCTCTGTGAAGTGTCATGTTTTGATGTTAACTAATAAGTGCCAAAAGTACGTATAAAACGGGAGCTACGAATAGCATCGCGTCAATTCTGTCCAGAATTCCACCATGGCCGGGAAGGATATTTCCCGAATCTTTGATGTTGATGGAACGTTTTAATTTGCTTTCAAAAAGGTCTCCGAGAGTTGCCAAAATACTAGCCAGCACAGACACACCGGCAATAGCAACTGCGTTCCTTGTGTTGAATGAACCCACGAAGTAAAGAATTGCAAGCATTACGATGGCTGCACCGATCATACCACCGATAAATCCTTCACGGGTTTTCTTAGGGGAAACACTTGGAATCAATGGCGTTTTACCGAACAAACGACCAAAAACATAAGCCAGGGTATCATTCAAATAAATAGGAAGCAGTACGATCAGTAACATCTGCTTATCGATATTGTTTGTCAATGTGTAAGCAATTGCCAGGGTCCACATGGGTAAAACCGGGTAGAAGAAATTGAATACGAACGGACTTTTGAATACGAAATTGATATTTTCTTTTTTAAAGATCCAGTAGGAGAGGACACCAACGGTAATAATTACAATTCCCCAAAGAACCAGTAAGGCCGGTGTTTGAACAAAATAATCCCAAACCGGGTTGAAAAGCTGCGGATAAAAACCTTTTGCAGTTTGAATTAAAAGAGGCATGAACAAAGCAGTTACCAAAAGAAGGGCCGGTAGTTTCATCGAGTGTTTGTACGGGCTTTTCTTGCTCATTTCAGACAACTCATGTGTTCCCAATAGGGTGAATACATAGAATACCAGGTTCAACAGGTTGGCATTGTTTCTCACATCGTAAACGAAAGGGGTGAAAACCACCATCAAAAATAAAGCCCCGAAAACGGAGCGTATCAATACATCTTTCATTCCAAAAAAATCCCCTGAAGTGAATGTATTCTACTTCAGGGGAATATTTAAAGTTTATTATTCTTCTGTTTTGTTTGTTGTGTTGTCCAACGGTTCAATGGTCGGATTGATCACATTCGAATCGGGATTCGTTGCAGTATCTTCGTTTGTGGGATTTCCGGAACCGAAGTCTACAGTTGAATCTTCCTTCGGTGGGTTATTTACCGCAGTATTAATCTCCTCATCGGAACTCCACAAACGTTTCCCGAAAATTTCTTCCAAATCTTCTTTGAAAATCACTTCCTTATCCAAAAGCTTATCCGCCAATGCAGTCAGTTTATCTTTGTTTTCAGAAAGGATTTTCAATGCACGCTGGTATTGTTCTTCGATCAGTTTACTAACTTCTTCATCGATAATGCGCGCAGTATCTTCGGAATACGGTTTTGTAAAAGCATCACGACCCTGAGAGTCATAGAAAGAGATATTTCCTACGCGGTCATTCAATCCGTAGATCGAAACCATTGCATATGCCTGTTTGGTTACTTTCTCCAAATCGCTTAATGCTCCTGTAGAGATTTTTCCAAAGATCAGTTGCTCTGCTGCACGACCTCCCAAAGCAGAACACATATCATCCAGGATTTGTTCCGTTGTGGTGATTTGTCGTTCTTCCGGTAAATACCATGCTGCTCCCAATGAGCGACCGCGAGGTACAATGGTTACTTTTACCAATGGATGTGCATGCTCCAATAACCAGGAAGTAGTGGCGTGACCTGCTTCGTGGAAAGCAATTGCACGTTTTTCTTCTTTGGTAATAATCTTGTTTTTCTTCTCCAATCCACCGATAATACGGTCAACCGCATCAAGGAAATCTTGTCGCTCAACAAACTTCTTATTTTTACGTGCTGCGATCAACGCCGCTTCGTTACATAAGTTTGCGATATCCGCTCCGGAGAATCCGGGAGTCTGCTTGCTCAGGAATTCAATATCCAGGTTTTTATCCAGCTTTAAAGGTCTTAAGTGGACCTGGAAAATTTCCTTACGTTCGTTCAGATCCGGCATGTCTACATAGATCTGACGATCAAAACGACCTGCACGCATCAAAGCGGCATCCAATACATCTGCACGGTTTGTTGCTGCCAAAATGATTACTCCGGAGTTTGTTCCGAAACCATCCATTTCAGTCAATAACTGGTTCAAGGTGTTTTCTCGCTCATCGTTTGAGTTGAAACCGTTGTTTTTACCTCTTGCACGACCAATTGCATCAATTTCATCAATGAAGATGATTGCCGGTGCTTTTTCTTTTGCCTGGCGGAACAAATCACGCACACGTGATGCCCCGACTCCTACGAACATTTCTACGAAATCAGATCCGGAAAGCGAGAAGAACGGAACTTTTGCTTCGCCGGCTACCGCTTTTGCAAGTAAAGTTTTACCTGTTCCCGGAGGGCCTACCAATAAAGCTCCTTTCGGAATTTTGGCACCCAATTCCGTATAACGTTGCGGACTTCTTAAGAATTCCACAATTTCCTGGATCTCTTCTTTTGCTCCTTCCAAACCGGCTACATCCTTAAATGTAACGTTGGTGGATTTTCCTTTTTCGTATACTTGTGCACGGGATTTACCGATATTGAAGATCTGACCTCCGGCACCGCCACCTCCGCCCGACATACGGCGCATGACGAATACCCAGATCAAAATAATGATCAGGATCGGTAAAAGGAAGCCGATGATTGACCCGAAATAGTCGCGTTCTTCAACAGGTGGTGCTGATATGGTAGCTTTTCCTTTTGCAACCAGACGCTCGTTGATCTCATCCAGTTTCGTTTCAAAATTCCCAGCGTCTACAATGTCGATAGAGAAAACAGGAGCGCCTTTTTGAGAGAAGCCGTTGCCTTTCTTTTCCAGGGCCTGTTTAATGTATTTTAATTCTCCTTTCGGATTTGGATTCGCTTTGATCGCTTTTTCACCGGCCTCATTCAGTTTGAAATCAACACGCTTGTAATTTACAATGTACGCATTGCCAATCATACTGGAATCCGCTAAGGAATAAAAGGTGTTGATATTGCGTAATTTGGCATCTGAAGAGCCGTTGTAATAAGCTGCAACGATAATTCCCAGGACGATTACTGCATAGATCCAGTAGATCGCATAAGGACTCCTTTTAGGTTTGTTTGAATTGTTATTTTCAGCCATAATAGAATTAATTCAAGTTTGGAATATCTGTTCTGAGTGCATCTGACCAAAGATCCTCCAATTCATAAAAATGTCGTGCGTCTTTGTAGAAAATATGTGCTACAACGCTTACATAATCCAACAGAACCCACTCGGAAGTTGTTTTCCCTTCCTGGTGCCATGGTTTCTCTTGTAACTCTTTTCGCGTATGTCTTGCCACGGTAGAGGCAATACCATCTACTTGCACACTGGATTCACCGGAGCAAATGACGAAAAAGTCTGTAACTGCACTTGAAATGTTTCGTAGGTCTAATACAACGATGTCTTTCGCTTTGTTTTCTTGCATACCCTCAACGATAGTGTCGCAAAGTACTTTAGAATCTATGTCGTTTTTTAATTTATACATTCGTAAATTTGTAAGTACAAATCTAAGCATTTATTAGCTTGATTTGTGTGATTGTTAAATGCAAATACTTGTTAATAAAACATGATTGGTCAACAAATTATCCAATTGCATGAGGTAGACTCTACTAACAATTATGCTGCCAAGCTACTTTCGGAAGGGAAATTGGCGCATGGGACTGTAATTTTGGCAGAGCACCAAACTGCAGGAAGGGGACAAAGAGGCAGGAATTGGCAGTCTGTGGGCTCCAGGCAGTTTACCGGGACCTATTTTTTGAAAACTGATTTTTTGTCAGTTGACCACTTATGTTATCTCAATATGGGTATTGCGCTCGCGGTTCGGCAGATGATCCAATCGTTTACATCTAAGAAAGTTTCCATTAAATGGCCGAATGATATTTTTATTGATACGTATAAAATAGCCGGGATCCTGATCGAAACCAACTGGAAGAACGGTCGGGTAGAAGGAGCTGTCGTAGGAATTGGTGTGAACATTTCACCTGTTCAAAGTGTCGGATACGCTACATCTTTGGAAGAACTTTCAGGAAAATCTCCTGAAATATTTAGTGTCCTGGATGCACTCACTAAAAATCTGAACGAATTCTACCAATATATTCAGCAGGGAGATTTTGATTATTTAAAACATACTTACGAATCTTTTTTGTGGAAGAAGGACGAAGAAATTACCCTGGAGGAACGTCAAATTTCTGTTCCGTTTACCGGAATCATTCGTGGAGTAGATCAAATTGGGAATTTACTGGTTGAACGGGAAGGAGTGATTACGGTTTACCACAACCAGGAATTGAATTTCGAAGCGAATTATGGTAAAGTTAAAATGTAACAGTAGTGGCGCGATTAATCGCGCCACTACTGTTTTATATATCATTCAAATTGTTTTTGAAGATTCTTTGTCATCACCTGGAACAGGTTTGTCAATGGTTTTTCAACCATCATTTTCATAAACATATTGATGTTTGCTTCGAATTCGAGATGACCTTCACAGGTGGCACCTGTTTCTTTCAGAACAATCGACAAGGTATAATTAAACGGTGCTTTTTCACCCGATTCCATTACGATCTTAGTATTCGGTTCTTTGGAAACATAGATCAATGGAATCACGATTCCTCCCTGTGCTTTGAAAGAACATCCTTTTTCGTCAAACTGGAAATCGGAAATCTTATCTTGCGGAAGTAAATGTTCGATATTCTTTGCATCTGAAAGAAATTCAAATACTTTTTGTGCTGAAGCGTTAACCGGGGAAGAATCAGTCTTTAATAACATGGCCTCAGTTTTTCCAGTTTTCAGGACTGATTTTCCACTCACGTAAAGAATCAACGTCGGAAGAAGTCACGTAATCTGATTTCAATGCCTGGTCGATCAGGTGATCATAATCCGTAAGTGTCACAAACGGGCATTCCGCATTGGCGAAATTTTTCATGGAGACATCAAAGCCATAAGTAAAGATCGCAACCAATCCTTTTACTTCCAGGCCAGCTTCTCTCAAAGCATGAACAGCTTGCAGGCTGCTTCCGCCTGTTGAAATCAGGTCTTCAATTACGACAACGCGTTGTCCTTTTTCAAAATGACCTTCGATCATATTCCCCATTCCGTGAGCTTTCGCAGAGCTGCGCACGTAAATAAAAGGAATTCCTAATTCCTGTGCTACTAATGCTCCCTGGGCAATTCCTCCTGTTGCAACACCTGCAATGATATCCGGTTTTCCGAAATGCTCCAAAATAGCATCTGCATATCCCTGACGGATATAGGTTCTGATTGCCGGGAAAGAAAGTGTGATCCTGTTATCACAATATATAGGTGATTTCCAACCGGAAGCCCATGTAAATGGAGAATTTGGTTGTAATTTTACTGCTTTAATTTGTAGCAAAAATTCCGCTACTTTTAGTGCTCGATCTTTATTTAAAATCATACTGCAAATGTACAAAGTTTTTATTGATAATTCGGTTATTGAATTTTTGGATTCGTCGGAAGAAATGCCTTTGAAGAGATACGATTTGGTTCAGAATTCCCTCGAAAATGATTTGTCAAAGCTTTTGGATCAGTTTGATTTTGAAGTGTCAATAGTTTGTTTATTAGTTATTTACGAGGATTTTGATCTGGCATTCAATCAAGTCTTTCATGCATATGAATTTATGGATGCAGCCGGAGGCATAGTAAAGTGTGATCGGCGGTATTTATTTATTGAACGACATGGAATGTGGGATATTCCAAAGGGAAAACTGGACGCAAACGAACAGCCTTGGGAAGCTGCAGTCCGTGAAATCGAGGAGGAATGCGGGATCAAAGGCCCAACGATTGATCATTTGCTTGGAATTACATTTCACACCTATACTTACAAAGGAAGGCTGACGATCAAAAAGAATTGGTGGTATGCGCTGAATTATTCCGGGTCATTGGAGGTAACTCCGCAGGAGGAGGAATCAATTACACAGGCAATCTGGATTGAAAAGAATGAATGGAAAATGATCCGTGAGAATACCTATGATTCGATTAAAGAAGTGTTGGAGATGGCGAAAGATTTTTAAATTATCAATTGGTAAATTATCAATTATCAAGAAGCAAATTTCTCTTGATAATTTAACCATTCATAATTGATAATTAATCTATGATACGGTGTTTTTGTGCGATTTTCACTGCTTCCATTTTGTTATGGGCCTGTAATTTACTGTAAATATTTTCGATGTGCTTCCGAACAGTTGATGGCGATATAATGAGGTTTTCAGCGATTTGTTTGTAATCCATTCCTTTACTCAGTTGATTGAGTACATCAATTTCCCGTGGTGAAAGTTCCGGCTTGTTTGTGTCGAACTTCTCTTCTTCGGGTTTGATCGGATTTCGCAATAAACGCAATGCCTTTAAGGCAATTCCGGATGACATGGGAGCTCCGCCTTCTACAATGGACAAAATACTTTGGAGCAGGACGCGCGGATTTTCATCTTTTAATAAGTATCCGTTTGCCCCGGCCAAAATTGCCTGGAAAATAGATTCTTCATCGTCGAGTACCGTAAGCATGATGACTTTGATCTGCGGGTAGCGTTCTGAAATAATACGCGTAGTTTCAATACCATCCATCTCCGGCATTTGAATGTCCATTAAGATGACATCTACAGTCGTGTCTTGAGCTAATTTTTCCAGGAACAGTTTTCCATTGAAGGCATGAAACTTGAACTTCAATTCTCCCGGGAAAAGAGCTAATTTTTCCTGGATGGATTTTGCTAAGAAAGCATTGTCTTCGGCTACTGCAATTCGGATCATGACTGGATGTTTGAAAAGGTTTAAACGTTCATACTTCGGCATTTCGACTACGCTCAATGACCTTCAGTGTCCTAGGGTCTCTAATTACACAAAGGTGACTGAGCAGAGTTGAAGTTACCTTTGCAAAAGTGCAATTATAAGCGGAATGAATCAATACGTCAGATGCCGAATGTACAGGAAATAGCTGTTCCATCATTTTCAGAAGTTTTCAAGAGAAATGTACCATTGATCTGTTCGCAGCGATATCGCATGTTCTGTAATCCGTTTCCGGTATTTCCGGGTGTGATCCCTTTGCCATTATCAGTAACAGTGAGAATTATCCGATCCTGTTTTTCTTCAAACGAAATGGTTATGCGGGTCGCTTCGGCATGTTTCAGGGTGTTTTGGATCGATTCCTGGATAATGCGGTACAGATTCAGCAGTTCCGTTGATTTTAACGGATGGTTTTGTTTCAGGTTGTTGTGAATTTCAATGGGAACCGGAATTTTGTTCCGGAGGCTTTCGACACGGGTTAACAGGGTTTCAATGTTTCCGTCTTCGGAATTCATTGCCCAAATCGTACTGCGTAATTCCTGCATTGTGTTCCTTCCAAAGTCACTTAGGTCCTGCAATTTGGTGTTCAATACGTTGTTTTCTTCGTCAAGATAGGAAAGATTGTCAATGGAAGAGATCAGGTAGGTGATCTGTGAACCTACATTATCATGCAATTCCCTTGAAATGCTCAATTTTTGTTCATTCAGCTGTTTTTCCCGTAAATAATGCTCTTCCTGTCTGGTACGGATCAACTCCTCTCTGGCAATCTTTCGTTTATGCCTGAAAAACAGGAATACAACCACGAATAACAATAATAAGGTAACAGAAATTCCGAGCCAGATGGCTTGATATAATTGATTTTTGGCATTTTTTGCTTCACTCTCGGCCAGTGCCCGTTCGTTTTTTTCCAATTCGTACTTTCCAAAAACATCAGCAATGATCTCATTTCCCTGGAAAATAGCCACGCTGTCCTGGTATTTGTTTTGAAGAACCAGGTATTTGGCAGCCTGTTCGTAGTTTTTCCGGTCCAATTCCATTTTGGATAAACCCCGGTAGGCGTTCAGAATCTGTTTGTACGATTTGGTGTCTTTTACCAACTCAAGGCCATAATGCAGGTAGAAAGAAGCAGAATCCATTTGTTTCAGATCCGCGAACGCATTCCCGATATTTACTGCAATAATTCCTTCACCTGTTTTTGAATGCAGCTGTTTGTATAATTTGAATGCCTGCTGGTAGTATTTCAGCCCAAGATCGGTATTTCCTGCAGCCCTTTCCACGACTCCCAAACCTTGATAAACCATTGCAAGCTGTTCCTGTTGATTGGTTTCCCGGGCAAGCGGAATTGCTTTCAGATACATTTCCCGGGCTTTCCCGAACTGATTTAATTTTTGGTAACACGATCCGAGATTCCCGTAATTTGTGAGCTGAACCAGTTTGTTATCGGTCCGAACAGCAATTTCATGCACATCCAATTGCATTTTCAGTGCTTCCTTAATAAAACCACTTACTTCAAGCACGTTTGCACTGTTCTGGTAGAGTTGAAGCAAGGTGTTTTCGTCTCCCAGGATTTTTGCGAAGTAAATCGCTTTGTTATATGCTTGTTGTGCTTTTTTGTACTGGGTCAATTCGAAATAAGCGGTACCCAGTTTTGCATAGGAAGAGATCATTCCGACTGTATCTTTTAAACGGCTCCGGATTTCCAATGCTTTGGTGTTCAGTTCAACTGATTTTTGAAAATCCCCGGTTGTCAGGAAAGGCATGGAATAATCATTGTAGGTATTGGCCAGTATTGTTTCGTCGTTTAGAGTCTTTGCCAGCTTCAATGATTTGGAACCGAATGCAATTGCCTTTTTTGCGTCCGAACGAAAATAATAAAAAGTCAAATCGTTGAGCAGTTGAACCTTTTCTTTTCCTTCTTTCTTTGGAATTAATCGTTCGAGGGAATCCAGTTGCTGTTGCGTTTGCCCGAATAAAATGCTGCTGATAAATAATAGGATACAACTGAAAGTGAATTTCATGGAGTTCATTTTGAATGATGACGAAGATATCTTTTAATTACGAATTCCTGATTACGAATTACGAATTGTCTGTCACAGTTTGTCAAAATCAATTGCTGTTCGCTATTTGGCAAACTGGCAAATTTGCTAAATTGAAAACAGTTTTTTTAGGATTGATTCCCGCTGGAAATTTTTGGCTAATTTTTTGTTAATTAAACAACCAATCTAAAAAGAGTTCGTATTCTTGTAGAGTTAAAACTAAAACACATGAAAGTAATAGCAATTTTGGCAGTTTCAATGATCTCATTTGGAACATTTGCACAAACGACAACAAAAGATAAAGCGAAAAAAGAAACAAAGACTGAGGTAAAATCTCCGGTAGCTTTTAAAACACTAAAAATTGAAAGAGCTGAAATCCCTTACGATTCTAAGGAGCCATTCATCTTCGAATTCAAAAACAACGGGAAAACTCCTTTGATCATTACAAACGTTCAGACTTCTTGTGGTTGTACGGCTGCTGAGAAACCAACTGAACCGATTGCAAAAGGGAAGTCTTCTAAAATCGTGGTAAATTACGATACCAAGCGTGTTGGACAGTTCACTAAAACAATTACTGTGACAACAAATGCTTCTACTGAGCCGATCATTTTGACTATTACCGGTAAAGTATTGCCTCAGGAAGCAACTGAAGCTCCGAAGACAAATTAAGAAATAGTATATAAAAAAAGTAGGGGCGGAAAATTTTCCGCCCCTACTTTTTTTATTTCCGCTCCTTTTTAGTCCTGAATTTCTATTGCCAAAATGCGATCACCTTGTCTGATATCGTCAATGATATCCAAACCATCAACTACTTTTCCAAAACACGTGTGATTGCGGTCCAAATGTGCTGTATTGTTTCTGCTGTGGCAAATAAAGAACTGAGATCCACCCGTATTTCTTCCTGCATGTGCCATAGAAAGTACCCCACGGTCGTGGAATTGATTTCCTCCTGTTAATTCACAATCGATTTTGTAACCCGGCCCACCTGTTCCAGGCATTCCCGTTGCTCCTTCACGTGAATTCGGGCATCCTCCCTGGATAACGAAATCCGGTAAAACCCGGTGAAATGTCAATCCGTCGTAGAATCCTTCTTTAGACAGTTTTACAAAGTTAGCAACTGTATTCGGTGCATCTTCCTGGAAGAAGGTTACACGCATATCTCCCTTTTCGGTACGAATGATAGCTTCCATTTTTAATAAATTATTTTTGCAAAAGTAATTTATAATTACGAATGCCGAAAGCCGAATTGCGAATTGAATTTTAGGGTGGTTCGCAAGCTCACGTTAATGAATCTTTGGTTTTAGTCATTAATGAGAGGGAATCGGTAAGTCTTATTCTTGGAATCTTAATTCGCAATTGACAATTCGCAACTCGGAATTCTTTTAGGGTTTTTAACAGTTTAGCTTCCATGGTAACTGCTACAACTGAAAATGATGTGTACATTTGCTTCATGAGTCATACAACGATCGCCCGCGATAAAATCAAACAATTTTCATCATTTTCCCAGGCTTTTGGGAACCAACGTACATTCGGGCAATTTCTAACAGCACCGCTGAGTTCCATTTCGGACCTGCAGGCACAGGCAAAGCAAAAGAAAGAGGTTTATTCCTCAGAAACACGGAAAAACCTGGTTCGGGTATGGAAGGAACAAATTGCTTCCTATGCATCACCGGGTCAATTGGAAAACCTGAAACTACTGGAGGACGAGTCAACGTTTACCATCACAACAGGACACCAGCTGACACTTTTTGCAGGTCCGCTTTACCTGATCTACAAAGTACTGCATGTGGTCCGTTTATCGGAAGAGTTCAATAGGAGTCAAAGTGAGTACAAAGCCGTCCCGGTATTTTGGATGGCTTCGGAAGATCACGATTTTGATGAAGTGAGATCTACCCATTTGTTCAATCAAAAACTGACCTGGGAATCGAACCAGACCGGACCTGTAGGCCGTTTCGATATGAATGATTTTAAGGAGGTTTTTTCTCAATTCAGTGCTTTCTTTGAAGGAAAAGAAACGGCGATCAATGAATTGCTTGCCATTCCTGAAAAGCCGGATTATGCTTCTTATCTGCAAGAGTTTATCAGTAAGCTGTTTGCTGAATTCGGTGTATTGGTACTCCAACCGGATGATCATAACTTAAAACGCGAATTTGTTCCGGTTGTCTTACGAGAAATTTCAAGCGATCTGGCTAACCATGCGGTCCAGAATATGAATAAATTGGTTGAAGCTGCAGGATACAAGCCGCAGGCACATGCCCGGGATTGTAATTTATTCTATTTGAAAGCCGGAGAGCGTTTGCGCATAGAACCAACTGCAAATGGTCTCGCTATTGACGGAACTGTTTATAGCAAGGAAGAATTGACGCAATTGGTCGAGAAGGAACCCGAAAATTTTTCTCCGAATGTGATTTTGCGTCCTGTTTACCAGGAAACCATTTTACCGAATTTAGTATATGTTGGAGGAGGAGGTGAGATGGCCTACTGGATCCAATTGAAAGGTGTTTTCGAAGTGCATCAAACCTTGTTTCCGTTGATCCAGCAGCGTGTTTCACTTCAATTGATCGATGGCGCTTTGAAAAAGCGTATGGATAAGTTGAACTGGCCGGAAGAACGTTTTTTCGAATCGAAAGAAGAATTGAAGAAGCTCTTCCTGAAAGAAAATGAAGGAGATGATCTGGACCTTTCCGTACTTTATGCTGAGTTCAATACCCTGCGTTCAACGATGATCGAAAAGGCAAAATCCATTGAAGCTACCCTGGAATCATTTGCAGAGGCAGAAACCGTTCGCATGAAAAAACAGCTGGAATCCTTTGAACAGCGTTTGGTGAAGCAATTGAAGCAGCGTCACGAACAGGTACTTCAATCCATTGATTTTATTTCGGAGCGGATCATTCCTGAAAATTCATTGCAGGAACGGTATTTTCATTGGTTGCAATTTGCACCAAGCGGAGATTATAAAGCGCTTTTGAAGCAGATTCATGCGGAGATTGATCCGTTTGAGCAGGATCTGATTGTGGTTGATTTGACGAAATAGGTTCCCGATTGTTTCCCGCAGAGTCCGCTGAGGAGCGCAGATTTTTTATTTGGTGTAGTTGTTAACTAACCGGTACATAATTGTATCGTATATAGGAGAAATAAATCCTGAACTCTGCATAACCCTATGAGATTCTGTTAGCATTTTTCAATGGACAATTTTCTGCGATCATCTGCGCTCTTCCGCGGGAAAATATGCAATGAGTTCGAAGTAAATAAAAAACTTTACACTAATTTCGGCAATTCAACGTTTAATCGAAGATGCGAAACCAATTTCTAGTATTATTTCTTCTTGTTTTCATGCCTTTGACCGCTCTTTGGTCCCAGGTTCAGGTAAATGGAAATGTACTGGATAATCGAAAAACGGCGGTGCCGAATGTCAAAATTTTCTTCGTTCTCGGTCCTGATACTATTTCAGCCACATCTGACAAGACAGGTCGTTTTCAGATTCAGCTTGCACCGGGAAAATACGGAATGATCGCTCAATTCGATGCGGAAAATGAATACCGTAAAAATGTTCAGATCCCGGATGTCAATTCCTTTGTACTTGATCCGATCATTTTTGAATTTGGCTTCATTGAAGTGGACATTAATAAGTCTAAAGACGATCTGAATGGTTTGGATAAAATTCCACCTATTGATTTGCAGAAACAGGTTTTGGGTGGAGTTGAACGGATGCTCGTACTGACCCAAGCAGGTGTAAATTCCAATAATGAATTGACTTCTAACTACAACGTTCGTGGAGGGAATTATGATGAGAACCTGGTTTATGTGGATGGATTCCTGATAAACAGGCCTTTTCTGACACGTTCCGGTCAGCAGGAAGGATTGAGTTTTATCAATACGTCTTTGGTAAACGATATCTATTTCTCATCCGGAGGTTTTCAATCCATGTACGGCGATAAATTGAGTTCTGTTTTGGATATTCATTACAGAAAGCCCGATTCATTGCGTGTTTCGGCGATGGCTTCGCTGCTTGGTGTTGAAGCACATGTGGAAGACAAACTTGGAAAGCATAATCGGTTTCAATATTTATTCGGAGCACGATACCGAGCAAACGGATATTTGTTGAATTCACTTCCAACCAAAGGAAATTACAATCCGATCTTTTGGGATGCCCAGGCAGTAACGAATTATACCATCAATGAACATTGGTCGTGGACAATGCTGGGGCATGTTTCATCAAATACTTACCAATTTGCTCCGCAAACGAGTCAAACGGATTTTGGAACGGCAAACCAGGCCTATTCGTTCAATATTTATTTTGAAGGGCAGGAGAAAACTAAATTCCTTACTTCCACAGTAGGAACTTCGTTGAACTACACTTCCAAAAAGTACGAAGGAAAAACATTTTTCACTTACTTCAGAAGTGACGAACGCGAAACCTTTGACATCTTAGGTGAATACTACATCAATGAGCTGGAAATGGACCCTTCCAAAGAGGAGTTTGGTGATTCCATTGCAGTTGTAGGTATTGGTGGTTTTTTAAATCATGCCAGGAATCAATTGAAAGCAAGTATTGTTAGTGTTTACCACGATGGATCGGTGATTTTCAAGCCTGGAAATGAAAACACCCGACACGAGCTGAAAGTTGGTGCAGGAATCCAGATAGATCGTTTTGATGATGTTCTGAGCGAGTGGAAATTTGTGGATTCTGCCGGTTATTCCCAGGTGGATCAGCCAACAGATGAAGTGGACCTGTATGAAGTGATCAAAAGTAAATTGCAGCTGGATAATCAGCGCTACAATGCATATGTACAGGATCATTGGGAGTGGAAGAAGGTCCGTAAGAATATCCCGGTTGAAAAGAAACACACATATAAAGATTCAACAGGTACGCTTCGGGAACGTATGATTCGTGATACGATTGAAGAATCACGTTCAGGATTGAGCCTGGATTACGGATTGCGCGGAACTTATACAACTTTCAATAGTGACGGTTTCATTACTCCACGCTTATCACTGACCTATTTCCCTGTGAAATATGTTTACCATAATGGCAGGTTTGTCCGCAGAGGAGTTCGTTACCGTTTATCGACCGGTTTGTATTATCAACCACCGTTTTACAGGGAATTCAGAACATTTACAGGGCAAATAAATCCGAATGTGAAATCGCAAAAATCGGCTCATTTTGTATTGGGAATGGATTACAGTTTCTTTATGCTGAAGCGCGAATCTCCCTTTAAATTTTCAGCAGAAGCTTATTACAAATATTTGTGGGACGTAAATCCTTACGAAGTAGATAATGTACGTACCCGTTATTTCGCAGAGAATAATGCAGTAGCTTATGCTACCGGGCTGGATCTGAACTTAAACGGGGAATTCGTTCCGGGACTGATGTCCTTCTTCAAGCTTGGTTTACTTTCCACAAGAGAAAATATTAAAGACGATTATTATTACGATTATTACAATGCTGCCGGTGAGAAAATCATCTACGGATTCAGTGAAGACCAGGTTGCAGTGGATTCGAATCGAGTGAGTCCGGGATATATTCGCAGACCAACAGATCAGCAGGTAACAGTTGGTGTATTGTTCCAGGACCATATGCCGGGATTGAAACAATTAACTTGTCAGGTCGGAATTACTTATGGATCAAGATTGCCTTACGGGCCACCTGATCATTCGCGCTACAAAGATACCCTGACAATGAAATCGTATTTTCGGGTGGACATGGGAATGTCTTATGATATTTTGTACCGTAAACCGGGTAAAACACGCAACTTCCTGAAGAAAATGGAAAGCGCGATCATTTCGTTCGAAGTATTCAACCTGCTTGGAGTGAATAATGTGCTTTCAAAACAATGGGTACAAGATGTTTCCGGGAAGTATTATTCGATTCCGAACTATTTGACACAACGACGCTTTAATGTGAAGCTGATAGTCAGGATTTAGCCGGAATTATTATCTTGTCCGCCTAAATAATCAATGATGAAAAACCCTACGATCCGTCAATTGTTTCATGATGAAACTGGCAAAATCCATTTTTTATCCCGTGAGGGGAAAATTGTAACCGAAGAATCCGGGCAAATCGGTAAAACTAAAACTTCAGAGAAAGCATTCCCAAATGAAGATGCTGCTAAACTTCACGTAAAGAAGAAGGAATTGGAGCTTTTGAAGAAAGGCTTTGTATACAGGAATCTGTCTGCAAAACCGGGAGAAGCCAAATTACATTATTTTTTATCCCGTTTGTATACCGGGGCCTTATCGTTCCAGGAAACCGGACATGGAATTTTTCTTTCAGTTGTAGGTCCTGATCCTGATCCAAGAACAGATTACTTAGACTTGATCGATTCGGATGGTCATTTGAAAAAACGTATTGATCTCCCGCAGAACCTTGCATGGGAGATGTGCTATTCCGAAGCATCAGGTTTGTTGTTTCTTTTACTTGATAAATGCATTTATGCCTATAATCCGATGACTGATGAGTGGACTTCACTTACGGATCCAAATCCACGAGAATTTTCTGTCAAATGTTTTGCCACAAATTCCGAAGCGTTGATCTTTAATTCAAAGGAGACGATCCATTTTGCCCGTAAGGCAGAATCTGCATTGGATGGTAAATTTGATTTTGAATGGCCACGAAATCAGGATCAATTGGCTATGGCAATTTCACCGGATGGAAAATCAGTTGCTTTGTTGAATAAGCATGAAACTATAGAAATAATAGATACCTCGTCGGGTAAAGTAAACCTGGAACTGGCTGTTGGGACTAATGCTGTTGCTCAGATGGATTTTATCCAAAACAACCGGGTTTTGATGTTCAAAGACAATAATGGCTACTGGAAAGTACGCTTCTTTGATCTTCAGACAGGAAAAGAACTATCTACTTTTGATTGGCTGGAGCAACCGGCTTATGAATATGCTTTTTACTATGCTATCAATGAGAAAGAAACACGTCTGGCCATTGCTTACGGTTACTATGTGGTTATTTATGATCTGACTTCCGGGAAAAGAATGTTCGATTTCCAGTTTGAGCATAGTGCAAAGAAATCTGAAATCAAATTTGTGGGAAATCTGCTTGGAGCAAGAACAGATATGGGGTGTTTTTCGCTTTATGAATTAGGCTGATCCTTTTTGTGGTTGAACTGAATTTGGAATAGGCATCCAATTAGGATCAGTATGTCGCCCAATAGCATTGCCACCATTCCGATTCCTGTATTTCCCTGAATCGGTCCACCCCAGTTAAATCCTATAAAATTACACCCTATGAACGTTACGGTAAGTGCTAAGACAACAAATAGTATAACCAACAATTTAGCAATTAACCTTCTTCCGTGATATCCGCATATAAGAGGAATTGTAAGTAAAAGGAAATTCAGGTAATAGACAGAATGTGTAATTCCAAACGCAGGTTTGTATACGAGATCTCCGAAGTTGTTTTCGCCTTTAATATCAATTATTGTGTAAGCGAGTGGGAGAAAGCCAGCAAATCCCAGGGAAAGGATTCCTAAAGTGATGAAAATCCGGTGAATTATTTTCGAATGCATTACATCTGCTCCAGTACCGCAATGCGTTTTTCGATAGGAGGGTGGGTTGCAAACAATCCTGCAAATCCGGCTCCGTCTAAGGCCTTGTGCTCAATGAACATTTGTTTCACGTCTTCGCTTTTTACATTGCTGACTTCCGAATGACCGGAAATTTTACGAAGTGCAGAAGCCATTGCTCGTGAATTACGCGTCATTTGGACAGCACCGGCATCAGCGAGGTATTCTCTTTTTCGGGACAAAGCAAATTTGAAGAGTACAGATAATAAGAGTGCCACAGCGGAAATAACCAACGCAATCAGAACTCCTTTGTTGTCATCTTTGTCTCTTCGGCCTCCTCCCCAAAGTAAGTTTCGCAATAGAATGTCTACCGCGAAAGAAAGAATCCCTACAAAGATGATGGAAACGATTAACAAACGAACGTCTTTGTTCCGGATATGTGTTAATTCGTGTGCGATCACGCCTTCCAGTTCTTCATCATTCAAATGTTCGATGATTCCTGTGGTCAGAGTTACGGCATAGCTTTTTTCGTTGATTCCGCTCGCGAAGGCATTTAATGCAGGAGAGTCAATTACAAATAATTGCGGCATTTTCATCCCGACAGACATACACAGGTTTTCTGTGAGGTTGTAAACACGCATGTTTTCCCTTCGTTCCAAAGGCTGCGAGTTCGAAGCCATCTGGATAAGAGAAGAATTAAAGAAGTAGGCAATAATGAACCAAATCACTACTCCGGCAATGACAAAGGGAATGGTTACAATGAAGCGTTGATTGACCTGGTCCATGTGCTCTTTTCCTCCCATCATGAAGAAGAAAAAAGCATAGACCCCCGCTAAAATCAATAACGGGAATCCTGCCAATATCAAAGATGACTTTAAATTGTTGCTTCGAATTTGTTCGTGAAGACCAATATAAGCTGCCATTGAAACAGATTAGAATTTAACTTCCGGTGCTTTGTCTAATGTTTGACGTTGTTCAATTCCAAGATCGAACATCGGTTCCGTTTTGTATCCTTTGAAACCTGCGATTAGGTTGCTCGGGAATTGTTCAATACCGTTGTTGTATTCTTTTGTAGAAGAATTGAAGAAACGGCGAACAGCTGCCAGTTTGTTTTCCAAATCACCAATTTCCTGTTGTAAGTGCATGAAATTCGTATTTGCTTTCAAATCCGGGTAAGCTTCAAGCTGAATATTCAATCCGTTCATTGCAGAAGTCATCTTATTCTCTGCCTCGATTTTTTCAGCAATGGTTCCAGCGCGCAAATATCCCGAACGAGCTTCCGTAACGCGTGTCAATACTTCACTTTCGTGGTTCATGTAACCCTTAACGGCTCCAAGTAATTGAGGAATTAAGTCGTAACGTTGTTTTAATTGGACATCAATGTCGGCAAAAGCGCTTTCGCGATTGTTTTTCAATGAAACAAGTCGGTTATTGATTGCGATTAACCAGAAGATTAAAATCAATACAACACCTCCAATAATAAGTCCAGCGATCATGTTTTTAAGTTTAAAATGTTAAGCGAATATAGCACTAATTTTTGTTCGTGATAGGGATTAAGAATTCTTAACTAAAAAGTGGGTTTGAACGGTTGGGATTTAGTGTGAACGAGTTAACTAAAAGGTTTACAAAAGGTCTGCTATTGTTTTGAAAATTGATTGTGAACCAATTAACTAAAAGGTTTACCAACGTATTGTAAAACCCTGTATCTTCAAACCACGATTAGGATTTCATTTCAACAATAAACTGTTCCATTTTGTTAAACCCGTTCGTGTTTAACTTGATCTTGAATTCATGAATGTTGTATTTGTAATTGACAATATTTGCATCACTCAGTTTTATCAAGTGTTTTGTAATAGCAGGCTTACTTAAGTTCAGGATTTTTGACAACCGGGTGTTCGTCAAATTTTTGTTAGCTTTTACTAACTGAATAATTTGTTTTCTTGCAGGATGGCAAATTGCTTCTCCAATTACGGTTACTTCAAAGTCTTCCAGTGTGTAGTTGTTGTTTGGTTTAAATCGACGCATAAATTACTGTTTTCTATTTAAGTTAGTAGAAAAGTTCATTTGATGCAATAGGGAATTGAATAATTTTTCGTGTTTTTTTTCGAATTGTGCCGTCCCGATAGCTATCGGGATAACTAAATGGTTTATAATGTAGAATTAGTTGTGAACCAATTAACTTAAAGGTTTACAAGGAATATTGATTAACAAGTTAACTAAAAGGTTTACAATAAGAAGAATCAGCTTATCACCGATCAACAACAATTATAAACCATCACCACCTTCCCCTTCTTCTTCGAAAAAGCAATATGCCTTCCGTCTTCCGCTCCCAACAAATAATAAAACCCGATTGCCTGTTTATTGGCCTTTACTTCGTCCCAGGTTTCTCTGTCGATATAATAACTTTGGTCTTCAAAAATTTCATCTTCTTTAATGGCCGGAACACTGAAACGGTCCTCAGAGAAAAATTCGTTGATGCGTTTGGTAATGAAAGCATCGGTTTCTTGTTTGGAATGAATGTTCCCGGTGAAATCGTAGTTCAGAAGGAAATTTGCTTCAAACTCTTCCTTCAACAAGATTTTCCCTTCCGGACTTGTAATCGTGAAAAGGACTTTTCCTTTCAACAGACTTTTCCCGGTAATCACAATGCGAAATTCATCTTTCTTTACCGGATCTGAAAAAGCATGGAATACTTTGTTTTCAATCAGGTATTCCGATTTTTCGGGAGAAGTTTTTTCTTCTTTAACCGACTCAGTTGTTTTTGGTGAAGTGCCTTCCGCAGATTTTAGTGCTTTTTCACGTGTAGATTCTCCACAGGAAGTGACTGTCAGCATCATTCCAATACTTGTGATTAAAAAGCAGAAGTTTATCTTTTTCATAGCACTTTTTGTTTTATGGTTTCACCTAGGATGCTGAGCGTTGAAAATCTTACCGAAGCATCAAGGGAGTCGAAGTATCACTTGTCAATTTGACTTATCCAATTCAAAATTCCGGCTTTCAGGTTCGGTTCGATTTTTTTGAAATCATCCAGTGTATCTATCGTCAGGATCTTGCGCCCATCCGGGTAATTTTTTCCTTTTAACACCGAATCCGGAATCTTTGCACCGGTAGGGAAGACCAACAGAAATTTTCCCCGATGTAAATTCACTACCAACAGGTCACGTTTGTATTCTTTTGCATCAAATTCCTGCATTTCACCCGAATAAAAGAACGCCAATGAATTCCATTTGATCTGTTCCCGGATTTCCGGATCGATAAGCGGCACAAAATTTCTCACATGACTCACGAACTCTAATTCTAGTGGGGCTAATGTTGAAATGTATTCATCGACTTTCGGATCAATCATAAGTTTACGATTTGTGTTTAATATAAATGACTTCTTCTGTTCCGTCAGTCATTCGATTTTCCAGGTAAGTTAAACCAATTTTTTCAAGAACACGAATGGAAGCTTTATTTTCCGGCATTGCTCTCCCGACAATGGTTTTCATGCCGAATTGATTGAATCCCAGTTCAAGACATGCTTCTGCGGCTTCTGTTGCATAACCGAAACCCCAGAATTTTTTCATAAGCCGGTAACCGATATCAAATTCATCCAGCTCCGGTGTATATTTCAATCCGCACCAGCCCAGGTATTCGCCTGTTTCTTTCAGGATCATTGCCCAGCGACCAAATCCGTATTTCTTATACGATTCGTATTTTTTTAAGAACTCCCGTGCTTCTTCAATACTTTCAAAAGGATCATCGCCGGTGTAGCGCAAAACTTCAGGGTCCAGATTTAGCAAATAAGCACTCTCCGCATCTTCCGGAGTCATTTCGCGGAGATACAAGCGGGGTGTTTCAAGGATTTTAGTCATCGAGACTGATTTGTTTTTCCAATAGTATTTCTTCATATTTCTTCAAGTCAATATAAATCATATATCGATCCGTTGGCTTTATTATTTGCACAGAAACAGAGATCAGTTCATTCTTTTTATTGAATGACTTTATCCATAAAGGGTGATTGACTGAATCCGGTTCAAATCCATAATAAGAGATGTGATAAGATCCGGGCTGAAGCTTGTTTTTGATTTTCCAATAACCAATTCTTAGACCGTTCTTTGAAATCTGGTTTTTTAATTCCTTTTTTGGAATATTTCCGGGAGGAACATCAATGTATTTTGATCTTGAAAACAGAAATGGAGTGTCATTGATAATTAAGTTGTACGAAGAATCTTTCATTTCGGCAATTGTCAAAAGCATCGAATAACAACAAATGCATGCTGCATAAACCTCCGAAACATTTTTCAGATTGATAAATAAGCTGTCACCTTTAGCCTGCATTTCGGGAGCTAGTTCCACTGAACAATTGTGGATAAAATCGATCTCCAGATAAAGTGTGTCATTACTGAGTCTTTGTGAAGAAATTCGTTCCCTGTAAATATCATCTGCATAATTATTACAAGGAAGTAATTTCGAAGAAACAAGCTTTTGTGAGATTCCGTTCACACTAAAGAAAAAGATACTTAAAGCTAAGAGTGATTTCATTAATTGAAAATAAGTAAAAGTGCGTTCACATTTGTAGGTATTTACTGAGATGTATAAATTGCCACTTTTAAAGAGAGTCGAATAATTCGTAATTAGGAATTCGGCATTCGTAATTAGGAATTAATCACTCAATCTCAATCCCCATAATACACACATCATCGATCTGCTCCAGATCACCTTTCCATTTGAAAAAAGTAGATCTTAAAATATCGATTTGCTGATTGATCTTCTCATTGGAAATCTGGACCAGGAGGTTTTTCAGATTTTTCGCTTTGAATTTTTTTGATTCCGGCCCGCCGAACTGATCTGCATAACCATCCGTAATCAAATAAATGCGGTCGCCCTTTTCTAATGGAACCGGGTGTGTGGTAAAGGGCTGCATATCAAAATGTTTTCCGATCGGTTGCTTGTTCGGTTTGATTTCAACAATATCCTTGCTTTCTTTTTTCCAGATCCACAACGGATTATTGGCACCTGCCCAGCTGATTTCACGGTTCGTTTTATTCCAGGTGCATAAAGAAATGTCCATTCCATCCGAAACGTCCTGGTGGTTTTTCGATAATTCTTCTACGATGATCTCTCGCGTTTTATCCAGGATCTCTCCCGGTTGGCGTAAACCGAATTCTTTCACCGACCTGTTCAATGCATTGTGACAAACCACACTCATCATTGCCCCCGGAACTCCATGCCCGGTACAATCTGCAACAGCGAAAATGATCGAGTCTTTTGTCTCTTCCAGCCAGTAAAAATCTCCTGCAACAATGTCTTTCGGTTCGTACAGGACAAAATGTTCGGGCAATACACGTTCCCGTAATTGGATCGATGGAAGAATGGCTGTTTGGATCCGTTTTGCATAACTGATGGAATCCAGGATCTCATGGTTTTTTTCTTCTACCTGGCGATTTTTTTCTTCAATAATGACTTTTTGTTTCTTCACCTCATTCCAGCGACGATACAAAACAAAGGAGAAACCAAGGATCAGGATTCCGACTATAGCAATTGCCCAATTAATGATCAGTGCCTGCTCCTGTTTCTTTTTATTTTCCAGGGCTGTTGCCAGTTGATTCAGGCGCTGTGTTTCGCGTTCCTTATCAAAGGTGTAGTTCATTTCTTCCTGCGTCTGTTTGCGGATATTGTCTTCGTTGGCGAGTTCTTTTTCAATCCGGTTATACTTATACAAGTAATCGAATGCCATTTTAAAATCACCACGTTTGTCCCCTAATTCGGAAAACGTCTTGTATACGGATTTCAAAACTTCTTTTGCTCCCAATTTCTTCGCAAGTTCCATTGACTCGTTGAGGTATTTCTCACCTTCAGCCAATTTTCCTCCTTTTACGGCTAAAACTCCCAGGTTTAATTTAGAAGTAGCAACACCTAAGCTTTGATGGAGTTTTTGACGGATCTCCAGTGATTTGAGCTGATAATATTCTGATTTTTTGAAATCTTTCTGTTGCTGGTAACAAACTCCCAGGTTGTTGTAATCATCCGCAATTCCGATACTGTCTTTCAACTCCGTGTCAATTGCCAGGGCTTCATGATAATAACGAATTGCTTTCTCATATTTTTCCTGGTTCATGAAAACAATGGCCATATTATTGACAGATGCGGAAATCCCTTTTTGGAACTTCAATTCGCGTCTTATCCGAAGTGATTTTTTGTGGTATTGAAGGGCTTTATCGTATTGGTACTGGTTGTTGTAGATCAATCCGATATTGCTCAAAATATATGCTTCGTTATTCCGGTCTTTGATGCGTTCGGCGACACGTAAAGCTTTGAAGAAATGTGCTAAGGCCTGCGGATAGTTGCCCTTGTAGTCATATGCAATCCCGATATTGTTGTCCATTAAACTTGCAATGGAGTCATTCTTGTATTTGTGCGCCAGTTTTAAAGATTCTTTTCCATAACGGATTGCCTTGTCATAATCACCGTAATACCATCCATTGGCAATAGCTTCGTTTAATAAGAGCAATTTTTTTTTGATGTTTTTTTCAGACTTTCCAAGCTTATAAATAGAGTCAGTACTACTTGTTTGTCCCTGAGAAGAAACAAGAAACAGCAAGAAAGCAATAGTGAGCAAGGAATTTTTCACATTACAATAATACGGATTATACTCTTAAGCTTTGTTAAAGAAAATAAAAACATTTCGTGTGTTTTGCCGGTTAATTACTGAAGGCTTGTTATTTTTGGAACACTTTTATTACAGGAGAAATGGAATTAATCACAACATATATTTGTAAAGACTTTGATATCGGCATTCATAACAACATGTTTGGCGGGAAATTAATGTCGTTAATTGATGACGCGGCGGGTTCGTTTGCCTCTCAGATTTGTGATTCTCCGAACATGGTGACGATCAAAGTGGATGAGTTGGTTTTCAAAAAAGCAGTTAAATCCGGAGCGATCCTGAAAGTATATGGGAAAGTGGTGCGTTTCGGTAATTCTTCCATTGAATTGTACATGGAAATCCGTAAGCACAATGTGTATACCGGGAATCAGGATTTGGTGACACATACTAATATGACTTTTGTCCGGATTGATGAGGAAGGAAAATCGTTACCGATTGCGGATTATATTAAGAAACGCCATGCACACCGGATCGATAAGTATGGTAAAGCACTCTTACTGCCAACCGAAGACGGATTTTCGGCAGAATAGCTACGTTTTTGACTTAAGGTAAAGTTCCACTTGTTGTAATACCTCTCTTTTTTTTCTTCTGGGAAGGAATACTTCAAAGTCGTTTGTCTTTAATCCGATGTAACCAGATCCGCCCTGGTCACAGCTGACAATATCATCCAGGTTGATGATCACCGATTGGCTGGCCCGGATCAGATAGGAAATGTCCCGGCATTCATTTTCCAGGGAACTGAGTGGCTTGGATAACAGGTAAGATTCTCCGTTCTTACAAAAAATGGTCGTGTACCCTCCTGATTGTCCGACCATATATGCAATGGTTGAGCAGCTTATGTAAAAGGTCTTTTTGTTCTTGATCACCGCAATTTTTGAACGGTCATCCAATTGGTTCTTTGCCAATTCCAGCAGTTGTTTTTCAGAAAATCGCTTAATGGCTTTTTCAACTGCTGAGCAAAAACGGTCCTTGTCGATTGGTTTCAGGATATAGTCAATGACTGAATGCTCGAAAGCCTGGATTGCAAACTCTTCGAACCCGGTAATTAAAATGACTTCAAATGTGCGGTTAGCGAGTTGGTTCAATAGGTCGAAACCTGTTTTTTCCGGCATTAAAATATCCAGGAATAAAATATGGGTGTTTGTTTGAAGAGAAACGGAATTCAAAAAAGTATCCAATTGTTCTGAATCGCCTGATATTTCTATTTCAGGGAAATATTTTCCCAGCATGATGCGGACTACTTCCCGGTTGGCTTGTTCGTCATCAATAATGTAAGCTTTCATACCTGGAGGTTGTATAGTTTGGAACTAAATGTAAATCGGACCACAGTACCGTTTTCAGAACTGAGAATTTCCAGTAAAGCTACCGGGGTTTCGAATTGTTTATTGAGTGCACTGACCCGTTCATGAATGAGTTGGTTCCCCTTGGAAAAGTGTTTTTCACCCGTTTCTTTTTCCCGGAAACCATGCCCGTTGTCCCTGATTTCAATGATTAATTCGCTTTTTTCGTTAATCTCGAACAGGATGTGCAGTGTCGGGTTGTTTTCCTGGTCTTTCAATCCGTGCCAGATAGCATTTTCCAGTATAGGCTGTAACAGCAGGGAAGGAATGACGAAGTTGATGAGTTCATCGTTTTTAAGATGAATGGTTTTTTGTACCGAGAATTTGTTTCTGAACCGGAGTAATTCCAGTTCCAGGTATGCATCAACCAATTGCAGTTCATCACCGATGGAAATAAATTGCTGTTCGCTGTATAAAAGTATTTTTCGCATCAGGTAACTGAACTTTGCGAGGTATTGTGCTGCCAGGTCATTATCTTCTTTCAGGATCAGTGCCTGGATTGCTGAGAGTCCGTTGCTTAAGAAATGAGGGTTCACTTGTGCTTTGACCGCGAGCAACTTATATTCGTTCAGTTTGCTTTCCAACTCGGAGCGTTCGGCGCTTCTTTTTTTCCGTCTCAGGTTCAGTACCATGAAAATGGAAAAGATCACGAATAGGAACAAAATGATGCTTCCAATGTAGAAAATAGTGCTTTCCCAGAACGTTTCTTCAATAGTGAAATAGAATGTTTTTGAATTATTGAATTGGATCTTTCGATCGATAACGGGGTATACTTTTAGTTCGTATTTACCACTTTTCAATGCATCAAAGTTTATTTTAGTTCCCTCTACAAGCTGGGTGATCGTGTTTTCACGCTTTAGTTTATAATAAAGGTCTAACCTGTTTGCATCAAACTGAAGAATATCAATATCTATGGAGATTGATGTATTGGGAGGAACTGTTGCCGGAAATCGTCCTGTTTTGGTTCCTCCCAACTCACAGTTGTTTAAAACGATTCGGGATTTGTGAATCGAATACGAATCCGACAATTGTTTGATGATCAGGTCATCTTTGTAGGATATCAACAGGCTTTTTTGCAGGATGAACATAGTGGCTGTTTCCCCGCTGAAGAATTTGACCCATTCCTGATTTCCCGATTTCCCCAGGTTTTTGATGTAAATTCCGTCGTTTCCCTGGACAATCAGCTGCCCATGAAAGAACAGGGTCTTTGAAACGGAAACGCAGGGTGAAGAGATTTTTTGCAGGATCTTATTTCCGTTCATCAGAAAAATACCCTTGTATCGGGTGCAAACGAGTATTTTTTTGGGATTAATCAGGCTGACGGAAGTAATGGCAGGATCTTTTACAGGGAGACTGACTTTTAAAAATTTATCCGTATTCAGGTGGTACCTGTAAAGCCCGTCATTCGTGCCAACCAGCACAACAGAATCATTTAACAGGGCGTAGGACCTGAAATGATTCAGGGTGATCCAGGAAGAATAATGGTAAGGATAACCGAAAGAATTTAGATCTTTCCAGGTCGTTCTAATAATAGAAAACCTGTTAACCAGGTAAAAATGATCTTTGTGATAAAATAATCCGTGGAGTGCATTTTTTTTGTCTCTAAGTTCTTTAACTTTTTTAAAATCAGTAGTGAAAATACCGATGCCACTTCCGGAACAGCATAGTATGGCCTGTTTGTGTCGAAATAATTCAACTATTTGGTTCCGGTAAGTCCTGATGGGTTGTGCGTCTAAAATGCTGGTTTGTGCAACTTTGGTAAGTTTATAATCCCGGTACTTGTAAATTTCTCCCTTTATATTTCCGACAAGATCCTGTTGATCAACGGTTGCAGTTTCAGTAGTCGTGAAATTATAATGAACCCGGTTACTGATATCTGATGCGATGAAGATTCCCTTTTTGTTGAAAGAAACGGCAATTCCTCCTGATTTAAGCGGAACAACTCCGGAAACAAGCAAGTCTTTAAAATGGTGGTGGATCAGGTTTCCTTCTGTATCCAGTTCCAATAATCCGGTCATGGTACATAACCAAATCCGGTTATGAAAATATTCGCAGAAATAGATGCCTTTAAAATTCAGCAGTTTTACCTGGGTTCCTTTTTTTTGGAACAGCCGCATATTCATCAATATGTAGCTTGTGTTTCCTATTTTGATAACATTTTCCCTGGTGTCATAGTCCAAATTGAGCTTGAACTTCTGATTACTTTCCGGAAATTCAACTAGTGTGCTATTGATAAACTTGGATCTTTCTATATATATTTTAAATGGGAATTCGTCCCTGGAATTATAAACAGATCTAAAACCACTTTTCCCGGCTTGGTAGTAATGCTCAATCCTGTTGGTCTTGAACGAATATCTTATTATGCTAAAATAAGTGGAAATATAAAGCTTGCCGGATCTAAAATTCAGTTTGCTAAACCGGTTGAGCGGAGGTTTAAATTGATGGTGATTTTCAGGTTTTATCCAAATAGCAGAATCGTTTTGTAAACGGAACAGCTCATTGATAGAGTTTAACAGGTAAACCGTTCCATCCGGGGCTTTTTCAAAATCATACATGACCCTCCGTTCAATAGGGAGGTTGATGCAAATGGGGATGAATTTTTCCCCGTCATATTTCATTGGCCCATATTGGGTGCCAACAATCAGGTAACCTTTTTCATTGTAATTGATGTCATAACACTCCTGAGATAATAGCCCTTGCTCGTGATTCAGGTATTTTCCATACAATTCCTGTCCTTGCAAATATTGAACAGAGACGAATGTCAGAATTATGGAACAAATGAACTTCACACTGCAAGATTACATAAAAGAGACGATAATTTCTTTATCGTCTCTAACTAACGCTTTTGATTTAGGTATCCGATGTGTTGAGAGTGAATGAAGCTGTGCTGTTCAAAAACAACTAACCTGATTGTTGATGCAAACAGAGTGATTTTTATTTGTTCTTTTCGACCAAAGAATGGAAGAAGTGACCATTGAATAGATTTATTTGTTTTTTTTTAATCATTCCGACAATTGCGGCAATAGAATTTCGATTTTGACTTATCTTTGACGCGTTATAAAAACAAAAAACGATTACATGGAGCAACAGGCACCCTACAAATCCAAAAACAACATCCGAATTGTTACAGCAGCTTCGTTATTTGACGGACACGACGCAGCCATCAATATTATGCGTCGGATCATTCAATCAACCGGTTGTGAGGTTATTCACTTAGGCCACGACCGTTCCGTAGAAGAAGTTGTAGATACGGCTATCCAGGAAGATGCACAGGCTATTGCCATGACTTCTTACCAGGGAGGGCATACGGAATACTTTAAATATATGTATGACCTGTTGAAGGAAAAGGGTGCTCCGCATATCAAGATCTTTGGTGGAGGAGGAGGAACTATTCTCCTTTCTGAAATTGAGGAACTGCAATCATACGGAATTACGCGGTTGTATCACCCGGATGATGGCCGTGCACTTGGATTGCAGGGAATGATCAATGATTTGGTTGAACGTTCCGATTATCCGGTCGGAGATGTGCTGAACGGCGAAATCAATCATTTGGCTGAAAAACACGTTCCGTCTATTGCACGCTTAATTTCTGCTGCAGAAAATTATCCTGAATTGGCCGCACCTGTAATGGAACAGGTTCACCAAATGGCGGCTAAGAATGATGTCCCCGTTTTGGGGATCACAGGTACCGGTGGTGCCGGAAAATCTTCTTTGGTTGACGAGTTGGTACGTCGTTTTTTAATGGATTTTACCGACAAACAGATTGCTGTAGTCTCAGTAGATCCTTCGAAAAGAAAAACGGGTGGAGCTTTATTGGGTGACAGGATCCGTATGAACGCGATCAAGAACAGCCGTGTATATATGCGCTCTTTGGCGACACGTCAGTCGAACCTGGCCTTGTCCAAGCATGTTGCCGAAGCGATCCAGATATTGAAAGCAGCGAATTATGACCTGATTATTTTGGAAACTTCCGGGATCGGACAATCGGATACGGAAATTTTGGATCACTCGGATGTTTCATTGTATGTAATGACTCCTGAATATGGAGCGGCGACTCAGTTGGAAAAAATCGACATGCTGGACTTTGCAGATGTGATCGCTTTGAATAAGTTCGATAAAAGAGGAGCTTTGGACGCATTGAGAGATGTACGTAAGCAATTCCAGCGAAACCACAATTTGTGGGAGAAACCGGTGGATGAAATGCCGGTTTTCGGAACGATTGCTTCCCAGTTCAATGATCCTGGAATGAATACCTTGTATAAGGTGATCATGGACAAAGTGAAAGAAAAAACGAATGCTCCTTTGGATTCCAAATTTGAGATTACAAAGGAAATGTCTGAAAAGATCTTCGTTATTCCACCTGACAGAACCCGTTATTTATCTGAAATTTCTGAGAATAACCGCAATTTTGACAAATGGGTGAACAAGCAGGTGGATGTTGCCGATAAATTATACGGTTTGCAACGTTCCATTGAAACCCTTCAGGCAAGTTCGATGGATGACAAAGACCGTTTAGTGAAAGGTGTTCAGGAAGCATTTGAAACAGTAAAACGTGACCTGGATCCGCATAACTGGCAAATCCTGGAGGCATGGGAAGCGAAAAAAGCTGCTTATGCTGCACCGGAGTTTATTTTCAAGGTTCGCGATAAGGAATTGCGTATGGCAACACATACAGAATCCTTGTCCCATACACAGGTTCCAAAAGTTGCTCTTCCGAAATTTAAATCGTGGGGTGATATTTTACGTTGGTCCTTACAGGAAAATGTTCCGGGAGAATTTCCGTATACATCCGGTTTATTCCCTTTCAAAAGAGAAGGAGAAGACCCAACGCGTATGTTTGCCGGTGAAGGTGGTCCTGAAAGAACCAATCGCCGTTTCCATTATGTGAGTTTGGGAATGCCAGCAAAACGATTGTCTACCGCATTTGACTCGGTTACTTTGTATGGAAATGATCCGGATTTAAGACCGGATATTTATGGGAAAGTAGGAAACTCCGGGGTTTCGATCTGTTGTTTGGATGATGCGAAAAAGTTGTATTCCGGATTTGATCTATCGCACCCGGCAACTTCTGTCTCTATGACGATCAACGGACCCGCTCCCATGTTGCTTGGGTTTTTCATGAATGCTGCAATTGACCAGAATTGTGAGAAATACATCAAAGCAAATGATCTTCAAAAAGAAGTAGAAGCAAAGATTGCTGCAATTTATAAAGCAAAAGGAGTTGAAAGGCCAAGCTATCAGGGGCCACTTCCGGAAGGGAATGACGGATTAGGTCTGATGCTGTTGGGTGTAACCGGAGATCAGGTTCTTCCTGCAGATATTTATGCCGAAATTAAAACAGAAACATTGAAGCAAGTCCGTGGAACTGTTCAGGCGGATATTTTGAAAGAAGATCAGGCACAAAACACCTGTATTTTCTCTACGGAATTTGCCTTGCGTTTAATGGGGGATGTTCAGCAATATTTTATTGAAAAACAAGTCCGTAATTTCTATTCCGTTTCTATTTCCGGATATCACATTGCTGAAGCAGGTGCAAACCCGATTACACAGTTGGCATTTACCCTGGCAAACGGATTTACTTACGTAGAATATTACCTGAGCCGCGGAATGGATATCAATGCATTCGGGCCGAACTTATCGTTCTTCTTCTCCAATGGGATTGATCCGGAATACGCTGTGATCGGTCGTGTGGCAAGAAGAATCTGGGCAAAAGCATTGGCTAAGAAATACGGGGCAAACCCACGTGCGCAAATGTTGAAATACCACATTCAAACTTCCGGACGCTCTTTACATGCCCAGGAGATCGATTTCAATGATATTCGTACGACTTTGCAAGCGTTGTATGCTATTTACGATAACTGTAATTCATTGCATACCAATGCGTATGATGAAGCGATCACTACACCGACAGAAGAATCCGTTCGCCGTGCGATGGCAATTCAGTTGATTATTAACCGGGAATTGGGATTGGCGAAAAACGAAAATCCATTACAAGGGTCATTCATTATTGAAGAATTGACAGATTTGGTTGAGGAAGCAGTATTGTCGGAATTTGACCGAATTACGGAACGTGGCGGCGTATTGGGGGCAATGGAAACCATGTACCAGCGTTCGAAGATCCAGGAAGAATCCCTGTATTATGAAACATTGAAACACAATGGTGACTTCCCGATTATCGGTGTGAATACGTTCTTAAGTTCCAAAGGTTCACCGACAGTTGAGCCGAAAGAAGTTATTCGCGCTTCTGAAGAAGAAAAACAATACCAGATTACAATGCTGGAAAGTCTGCATGTAAGTCATAAAGACAAACTGGATCAGATGTTGAGTGAACTTCAACGCACAGCAATCCAAAATAAGAACATCTTTGAACAGTTAATGGAAGTTTGTAAATACGCGTCTCTTGGACAGATCACAAAATCCTTGTTCGAAGTTGGCGGGCAATACAGACGAAATATGTAATAACCGATCAGGTGACAGTATATTTAAAAGCTCTTCTTCGGAAGGGCTTTTTTTTGTCGTAAAAACAGCTTTCAAAATCGATTTTGTCGTTTTTATACGTTTCAGAGAGTAAATGTTAAATTTTAAAAGTATTCAACGTTAAATTTCGTTACAAGTGAGTTGGTTTTTTTTAAAAATAGTATTCGACCGATTATTTTCTTAGTTCTACCGAGAATTTGAAATGTTAGAAAACAAACAAAATGTTTTTTAATTCTTAACGTTTTTGTGATAGTTTCTTAATGATTTATTTGCCTTAAATTTAGGCCGTTAAGAACAAAATACATTATGAAACTACAACTGGTCAAGGGAGCTCTCACCCTGATTTTACTACAGTTTTGGTCCTTTTCTTATGGTCAAACTGTCACCCAACAACTAACTGCGGAAGAAATCGTAAATCGTGTTGCTTATGTACATGGAAATGATTTTGTGTTAAATAATCCTACTTTGGTTACTGCACTCGGAAAGGTCATGAATGATCGGATTGAGTACAGAGCTGTTGAACAGGATCAGACCGAAAAATTTCCGATGTTGTCAACAATGCCTTTGCTATCTAAAGCAAACCCGACAATTCAAGGAGCAGACTTCGCTAATTTTAATTTGGAAGCATTCAATCCTTTAGTTTATAATCTGGATTTCTTCTCTGATAAAACCTTTGTTTATCGTATCGATAATACGAATTACATCATGGTTATTAAACCTATTACAAGAAACTAAACCATGAAAAATAATCGTATGAATGGATTTCAATCCTTTGTTAAAGGGTTGGTCCAAATGACTTTACTAGTGTCGGTTTTCAGTTTTGATGCACAGGCACAAAGTCTTACATGTGGAGCAGCTACAGCTTTAACAGTAAATACTACTTGTGTAACAACAGCTTTTTCAAATGATGAAAATGGTCAGCCAGGTTCAACAACAACTACTCCTAGTTGTTTAACCGGAACCATTTCTTCAGATGTCTGGTATACCGTTACCGGAACCGGAGGAACGCTTCAGGTAACTGTTTCGGGTGCAGATCAAAATGCAACCGTTGCTGTTTGGACTAGTTGTGCGCAAACAACCCAAGTGAGCTGTATGAATGTGGCTTCAGGTGCTTCCGGATCGATGACATTTAGTTCTGTTGCTGCAACAACCTACTATATTCAGATTATCCGTACCAGTGGAGGTAGCAACACAAATATGTCGGGAAATATCTGTGTAACTTCTGTTGCACCTCCTCCAGCAAATGACAACTGCGCGGGAGCAACCGTTTTGACTCAGGCTGCAAGTTGTTCAACCACTTCGGGAACTGTTGCGGGTGCAACCAATTCAGGGATTGCATCTTGTACCGGAACACCGGATGACGATGTATGGTATTCATTTACTGCAACAAATACCACTGCAATTATTACACGTACGACTTCCTGGGATTCAGGTGTGGAAATTTTTGCGAGCACAGGAGCAGCGCCGGGATCTTGTATCGGAGCTTCTTTAGGTTGCCAGGATGCAGAAACCAATTATACTGTAAGTGGTTTGACTGTGGGGATGAATTACTATGTCAGAGTATATACCTGGAGTGCCTCTACGACACCGGCAACACCTACTTTCACTATTTGTGTTACTTCTCCTGCGCCACCGCCGGCAGGTTCCATTTTTATGCCTTCTTCCGGAAGTACTTCTGCATGTAGCGGAACATTTTACGATGGTGGTGGATTGTCAGATTATGCTAATTCAGAAACACGTGTATTTACTATTTGTCCTTCTACGGCGGGAGCAAAGTTGAAATTGGTATTCAGTGCCTTTCAAACAGAAAGCAGTTTGGACTTCTTAGAGATTTTTGACGGAAATTCTGTTGCAGCTCCGTCTTTGGGAACATATTCCGGGACAACAGGCCCTGGTACAGTCCAGGCCACAGCTGCGAATGCAAGTGGGTGTTTGACGTTCAGATTTACAACAGATGGTTCGGTTGTTTATCCTGGATGGGTAGCCGACCTTTCATGCGTAGTGCCGTGTCAGACAATTACTACCAATATTACTTCCGTGAGCCCTGCTCCGGGAGCGGGAGGAATCATCCGTATTTGTCAGGGACAGAGTATCACAGCTACCGGTTCCGGTACTTTCTCTACCAGTGGAGCTGGTGCAACCTATTCCTGGAATTTTGGAAATGGGGTAACGGCAGCAGGAACTTCAACGACATATACTTACCCTGCTGTGGGAAGTTATTATTTGAATTTAGTAGCAACAGATGCAAACGGTTGTACAAATACCAATTACAACAACCAAATTATCCAGGTTTCTACAACGCCAACTATAACAACATCTGCAACTCCTTCTACCTTATGTACGAATCAAACATCTGCGTTAAGTGCAAATGTTACCATGACACCGTATACGGTAAACTGTACACCACCGGTTTCCGGAACAACGTTCTTGCCAGATGGATCAGGAGTTTCGTATTCGACTTCCATAACTACCAATTGTTATAATCCGGCTGCCACCGTTACTGCGGCATCTGATATAACCAATATTTGTTTGAATATGGAGCATTCTTATTTGGGGGATTTATCGCTGGAAATCGAATGTCCGAACGGACAAACTATCAGTTTACAGGATTATGGGTCCGGGGGTGGTTCGGCTAACCTGGGAACTCCATGGGCAACAAGTACCGTCGATGGAAGTTCTACAACTACTACACCTGGTACCGGCGCCAATTATTGTTTTTCAATGTCAGGGTCTGCTACGATGGTAAATTCGATTGTAACCGGAGGAACTTTCCCTAGTGGAAATGGGCCGGGTACTTATACGGATAGCTATATACCGGCGGGAACTTATTTGCCTGCAGAAGGTTTTTCAGGATTGATAGGATGTCCTCTGAATGGTAGCTGGACGATCCATGTAACCGATCACTTAGGTTCTGATAATGGATATATCTTTAACTGGGATGTGAATTTCAGTGCTGGTATTGTTTCGGTGCCTTCTTATACACCAACAATCGTTTCCCAGGGATGGGTTGCTGCAACAACACTTTCAAGTACGGGTGCAACAACAGCGGATGTTACTCCAACCAACCAGGGAACGCCTTGTTTTACGTATAGTGTAACGGATAACTTCGGGTGTACTTATACCGCTCCGCAATGTATAACGGTAAACTGTGGTACTTCTTTACCAATCGGTTTGGTGAGTTTTGATGCAACGGCAGTGGATAATTCTTCTGTGAGATTAAACTGGGAAACAAGCTCCGAACAGGATAACGATTATTTCGTAATTGAACGTTCTGTAAGTGGTGCCGACGGTTGGCAGGAAATCGCACTGGTTGACGGTGCCGGAAACTCTGAAACACCAAAATATTATATGGATGTGGACGACATGCCGCTGAACGGGGTTTCTTATTACCGTTTGAAGCAAATTGATTTCAATGGCCAGGAACGCATTCACGAAATGGAGTCGGTATATATTGATATTGCAGGAATGAGTGATTTGGTTATTTTCCCGAATCCGGCAACAGACCTGGTGACTTTGAAAGGAGATATTGTTTCATTGAGCACATTTAAATTACTGAATGCAATGGGACAGGACATTCGTATGAATGTTTCATCATACAAACAGGGAGACGGAACATTGGTGTTGGATATTTCTTCACTTAGAGCCGGAGTTTATGTGATTAAGAATGGATCGAAAGTGTATTCTTTGGTAAAGCAATAAACAGTTTTTAATATAAACAGTAGGGGCTCGATTAATCGGGCCCTTACTGTTTTACAAAATATATTCCCTATTTTGTCATCAAATTAATGAAAGATGAAAAATTTGATTGGAATAGTTATCGGTTTGTCGCTGATTTGCAGTGTGGTTTCTTGTGGTGCGAAAGAAGAAGAAAAAGCAGTACCTGCCGGAGTAGACCAAACAAGTCCTGAATACAAAGCATATGATTTGGTACAGAATTTAGATCTTGTTAAGGAGTATAAAGAATACGTCGAATCAAAAAATCAATCAATCTCTTTGAAATTAAGCAAGGAGAGACTGAATGGAAAAAATGGTTTTTATTGGTTCCAGGTGATCCAGCATGTGGGAGCTTCCCAAATTGTGAAAATGAATATTAAAGTGCGTGAGGATAGTTTTAAAATAACAGTGATGGATGAAGATACCGGTTTCGATCTTACTCCGGAAGAATATCAAAAGAAATTTCCGTTTAAATAGTCTTATATCCGCTCTAAAACATACCTGATCAACCCGTTCATTTCCTGCTCGTAACCTTTACTGAATTCCATACGGGGCCTGTTCGCAATTCCCAGGCAAATGGTAATGCATTCGTGTCCCATTGCTTTTCCCAGTGCAAATAACGCAGAACTTTCCATTTCAAAGTTAACTACCCGGTGATGATTGAACACGAATTGTTCCAGTTTTTCATTTACATCGGAAGTTCTTGTCCCCAAACGCAGGGACCTTCCCTGCGGAGCATAAAATCCTGAACTCGTTACGGTAATTCCTGCATGAACGTTGTCTCCGTTCAATTTTTTAGTCCATATTGCCGATCCTTCCGCGCAATAAGGAGTGATTTCATCAGGGAATCCCACGAACGTATCCAATGAGCTTGCAATTGCCTGTTCTTCCGCATTGAATGTGATCGGGTAAAAATGTGCCACATTATCAATTCCAACTGCGTGGCTCGATAAAATATAACTGTGAACATCAATGTCTGCCTGGAGGATCCCACAAGTCCCGATTCGGATCAAATTCAACGAAGTAAGTTCTGTACGGTTCTCGCGATTCTTCAAATCGATATTCACCAGAGCATCCAGCTCATTGATTACAATATCGATATTATCTGTTCCGATTCCCGTTGAAAGTGCCGTTACACGCCTTCCTTTATAGGTTCCGGTATGGCAAACAAATTCCCGGTGTTTGGATCGGTGTGTAATCTCATCAAAGAAAGCAGAAATTGCTGCTACACGATCCTGATCTCCAACCAATAAAACAGTCTGAGCAATGTCATCAGGAGAAATTCCCAAATGATAAACATTTCCCTGTGAGTCCAATACCAATTCTGATGCAGGATATTTCATTTAATTGAGAATTGAAAATTTAAAAATGTAAAAGAAGAAGAAATCAAAGCTTTCGAAAAAAAACAAGCGTTAGCGCAGTTTCTTTTCAATTCTCCATTTTACATATTCAATTACTTGATGCTTCCGAATACCTTGCTGAGCAAATCTGTTACACGTGCAGCAGGATCTTTACGGATCTTGTTTTCTTCTTTTTCCACCATTTGGAATAATCCGGAAATAGCTCTTTCAGTCACATATTGATTCAGATCAGGATTGATTTTTTCTCCACCCGTCAAATTCATTGCGCTGTTGTATTTTGTAATGATCGGGTTCCAGTATTCCGTTAATTTCACCTTGGAGATAGCGTCTTTTACCTTTGGTGAAAACGCTGCAACCAGTTTAGAGGTCGTGTTGTCTTTCAGGAAGCGGGTTGCGGCCCCGTCACCACCGTTCAAAATACTGAATCCATCGGAAATACTCATATTCAAAATAGCATCCTTAAAAATAGGTAGTGCTTCTTTTGTAGCTTCTTCTGCAGCTCTGTTCAGGGTTGTTTCGAATTTTTCAACCTGGGAGCCCAATCCCCAATCCATTGCTTTTTGCTTTACCTTCAAGGCATCCGGAGGAAAAGGTAAGCGGATTGATTCGTTTTTCAGGAAACCATCCGTTACAGAGGTTAAATTCACAGAGTTTTGGATCCCGACAGTTAATGCTTCCTTCAGGCCGGAGATAACTTCTGAATTGGTTAAAGCCGGAGTTGTATTTGTTCCAGTGTTTAGCGTGCCGGCAACTTCTTTTACGGTTTCACATGCCTGTAAACCAATCATAATAGTACCTAAAGCCAAGATTCGTGTGAATTTTCTCATGGGATAATTTTTTATGTTCAAACTTAAGAATAATTTTGTCTAAGCTCAAAAACAGTACCATGATTAATGTCGAAATAATTTCTATCGGAGACGAACTTTTAATAGGACAGACAATTAACACAAATGCTTCATGGATCGGTGCTCAGTTGGCGGCGAACGGAATCAAGGTTTCTCATGTGGTAACTATTTCGGACACCTGGGAAGCTATCACTGCTGCGTTGGAAGAGGCCCAGGGCAGAAGTCAGGTAGTTTTGATTACCGGCGGATTGGGTCCAACGAAAGATGACATTACCAAACAGGTGCTTTGCGCTTATTTTGATACGGAATTGGTGCTGGATGAACATGTTCTGAACCATGTGGAATCGTTCTTTATTAAACGAAACCGGCCGATGCTTGAAGTGAATAAGATGCAGGCGATGGTACCGGAAGTATGTGAAGTGTTGTTTAATGAGCAAGGAACGGCACCGGGAATGTGGTTTGAAAAGGAGGAAACTGTTTTTGTATCGATGCCCGGAGTTCCATATGAGATGAAATACCTCATGGAATCACACGTTATTCCGCGCTTAACGAAGAAATTCCCTCTGAAAAAACTGGTTCAGAAGACCTATTTGACCCAGGGTATCGGGGAATCATTTTTAGCTGAGAAAATAAGTGATTGGGAAAATCAATTGCGTAGTGTGGGATTGGACCTGGCGTACCTGCCTTCTCCGGGAATGGTAAAACTGAGGATCAGTTCCGGAAGCGGAGATCAGGCCAGGGTTGACTTTTTCGGAGAGGAATTGAAAAAAATGATCCCGGTTTATTTATACGGAGAGGAAGAAGAGTCTTTAGCCCACGTGGTTGGCAAGTTGCTATTGGAAAACGGGCAAACGATCGGAACGGTCGAAAGTTGTACCGGTGGCGGTATCATGGCTAGCCTGACAAGTATTTCCGGTTCTTCGGGATATGTACTCGGAGGATTGATTACCTATAGCAATGATCTGAAAATCAAATTGGCGGGAGTAAGTCCTCAAACGCTGGAAAATTTTGGTGCCGTATCAGAAGAAACTGTTCTTGAAATGGCAGCAGGAGGGAAGAAGGAACTGGGGGTGGATTGGTGCATTTCTGTTTCAGGGATTGCCGGTCCGCTTGGAGGTAGTGATGAAAAACCGGTTGGTACAGTTTGGATTGCAATTGACGGGCCGAATAGGAAGATCAGCCGGAAATTTCTTTTTGGTACGGATCGCCAGAGAACGGTGCAAATGACTGTACTTACGGCTTTAAATTTATTGCGCTGCGAAATTTTGGGAATAAATATTGAAAAAAAGCAAGATTAATGTTGCTTAATTGTTGGAATTTGCTTTTCTTTGCACCCGCTTTTAGAATAAGGAAAAATAAAATACAATGTCACGAGTTTGTCAAATAACAGGAAAGTCGGTAATGGTAGGGAACAATGTTTCTCACTCAAACCGCAAAACTAAACGCAAGTTTTACCCGAACTTGTTAACGAAAAAGTTCTACGTACCAGAAGATGATATGTATGTTACATTAAAGATTTCTGCGTCAGCTTTGAGAACTATTAATAAGAAAGGTATTTCTGCGTGTTTGAAAGAAGCACGTGAAAAAGGTTTTTTAAAGTAAATCCTGATTCGGTCACGAAAGTGGTTCAATCATAAAGAATTAAGAAAATGGCTAAGAAAGCAAAAGGAAATAGAATCCAGGTTATTTTAGAGTGTACTGAGCACAAAGAATCTGGAATGGCGGGAACTTCCCGTTACATTACGATGAAAAATCGTAAAAACACTCCTGATCGTTTGGAGATTAAAAAATTCAATCCGATCTTGAAGCGTTACACGGTTCACAAAGAGATTAAGTAATCGAAGCGTAGCTTCTTTATAAAAATTAAGTCATGGCTAAGAAAGTAGTAGCATCCCTGCAAAAAGGTGGAGGAAAAGAGCATACGAAAGTAATCAAGATGGTTAAGTCTGAGAAGTCTGGTTCTTTCACATTCAAAGAAGAGATTGTACACAACGATAAAGTAAAAGAGTGGTTCAGTAAGTAACCGGATTTCTTTAAGTTGTAAACTCGATATTGTTTTTAAAACCCCGGATTATTTCGGGGTTTTTGTATTTTTGAACTATGGCATTATTTGGTTGGTTTTCGAAGGAAAACAAAGAAACACTTGATAAAGGACTTGAAAAAACAAAAGAAAGTTTTTTTGGTAAATTAACGCGTTCACTGGTAGGTAAATCACGCGTTGATGATGAGGTACTGGATGAATTGGAAGAAATTCTGATTAGTTCCGATGTGGGTGTAAACACGACTTTGAAGATCATTGATCGGATCAATGAGCGTGTTTCCAGGGATAAATATGTCGGTACGGATGAACTCAATAAAGTTCTCAAAGAAGAGATTGCTGCTTTGTTGTCTGAAAATGACAGTGACGGGCCAAGCGAATACAACATTCCCGATCATAATGGGAATCCACATGTAATTATGGTAGTTGGTGTCAATGGAGTAGGGAAAACCACTTCCATCGGAAAACTGGCGAATCAATTTAAAAAATCGGGTAAGAAAGTAGTTCTTGGAGCTGCCGATACTTTCCGCGCTGCTGCTGTAGATCAATTGATCATTTGGTCGGAGCGTGTCGGTGTTCCGATTGTTCAGCAAGGAATGGGAGCGGATCCAGCATCTGTGGCTTTTGATGCTTTGAGCTCGGCGAAAGCCCAGGGAGCCGATGTGGTCATTATCGATACCGCCGGAAGGTTACACAATAAAGTAAACCTCATGAACGAGCTTTCCAAAATTAAGCGCGTGATGGAAAAAGTTGTTCCGGACGCACCGCATGAAATCTTATTGGTATTGGATGGTTCAACAGGTCAAAATGCCTTCGAACAAGCAAAACAATTTGCTTTGGCAACATCGTTAACAGGGTTGATCATTACCAAACTGGACGGCACTGCGAAAGGTGGTGTCGTAATCGGAATTTCAGACCAAATGAGCATTCCTGTACGATTTATCGGAGTTGGAGAAGGGATTGAAGACTTGCAGGTTTTCCATAAAGAAGAATTTGTTGCCTCTATTTTTGGTGAATAAATGTGAAAACCAATCACTAAAACCGGCAATCTGCGAATTTTGTAACTGAATTCATAGTTTAAGATCGTAAATTCATATCAGTTAGTATTGGTATGAATTCAAAATCTCTTGATAAAACCTCAGCAATAGTAGCGTATTGCACCTTGATCGGTTGGATTATTTCACTAACCAGGGTCTCTTCTTTGGAAGCTGAGGAGAGAATATTCACAGCATTTCACTTACGACAAATGTTGGTACTGATGTTACTCGGGGCTGCGGTAAGTATCCTGGACACCATCTTTTTTTTCATTCCTTACTTCGGGGCATTTGCCATTAATATTTTATCTCTTGCACTTTTTATTTGTTGGTTAATAGGGCTGATTGCTGCAATTCGTGGTGAGAAAAAGGGAGTGTCTTTCATTGTTCAGGCGGGAGAAAATATGTTGGGAGATATGTTTGAATGAGCGAACTAATCGTTGATAAATCAATGTTAAATTTTTAAACATTGAAAGCCCGTTATTCATTTTTTTTAGTATTATTGGAACGCTAAAACTAGAATCAAGTGCTCAAAATCAATTATTTCCATTTGGGCCTTATTCGAAAATGAAAAAACTGCTTTTATGAAAACTAACGGAGTAAAACTACGTGCCCTCTTCGCATGTTTGTTTTTTTCGGTACTCTTTAATGGGGTATTCGCTCAAACAAACGGAGTCGTTCGGTGCTACACGGATGAAAATGATGCAATCCTGCACGCAAATCACCCGGAATTGGAATCAGCACAACAATTTGAACAATGGATTCAATCCGAACTTGCCGCAAATATGGCTGCAGGGAAAATTATCGGCGGGGTCTACCAGATTCCTGTTGTTGTTCACGTTATCCACAACGGAGAAGCTGTTGGTACAGCAAGTAATGTGAGTTATGCGGCAATTCAATCACAAATTGATGTCCTAAACGAGGATTTCAGAAGAATATTCGGTTCTAACGGATGGAATACCAATCCCGTTGGTGCCGATACACAAATTGAATTCTGTTTAGCTAAAAGAAGACCGGATGGTTCCGCTTTTCCAGGCGGGGAAGATGGAGTAAACCGGATCAATCGTACAACAGCCGGGTTTACGGCTCCTCCTTTCAGCACAGCTTATATCGATGCAACGATTAAAACATATACCTATAACGGTGGTGTTCCCACAGCTACAAGAGGCTGGTCTCCGGATAAATACATGAATATTTGGCTATGCGATATTAGCGGAGGAATTCTTGGATATGCACAGTTTCCGCAATCTCCAATCGGCGGAATGGGCTGTGCTTCTCCGGCAGTAGCAACTGATGGTGTAGTGTTTTTATATAACTCAATCGGAAAAAGTGCTGTTACGGGTTTTCCAGGCCCTTACAATGAAGGACGAACTGCAACACATGAGATTGGTCACTGGTTAGGTTTGCGTCACATTTGGGGCGATGGAGGATGCACAGTAGATGATTATTGTAATGATACACCTGAAGCAGCGGCAGCAAATTATGGCTGTCCAAGCGGGACGAATTCATGTACCGCAGCTCCGGATGCCGGTGTGGATATGATTGAAAATTACATGGATTACACCGATGATGGGTGTATGAATGTCTTTACAAATGATCAAAAGCAACGCATGCGTGCGGTTCTGGAAGGTTCTCCAATGCGGGTTTTATTAATAAATTCCGACGCATGTACTCCTCCAAATCCAAGTGATGCTTCTATTACAGATGTTTTTGCACCGGTAGGTGATAATTGTGCAGGAGCAATTACTCCAAGCGTTCAATTAAAAAACCGTGGTTCCAATAACCTGACATCGGCAACGATTTCATACAAGGTTGATAACGGAACTGCAGTAACATTCAGTTGGACTGGAAACTTAACACCAAATTCCACAGCAACTGTTGCTTTACCAACGTTTACTGCCACTTTGGGTACACATTCATTCAGGGCGTACTCTACATTGCCTAACGGAATTGCGGACCCATATACGGTTTATGATACTTCGGGGATTGATTTTGTGGTTTCCAACGGGATCATGCCGAACTATACACAAGATTTCGAAACTCAGTCATTTCCACCGGATGTAAGATGGCGAATTGATAACACAAACGGGGATTGTTTCAAATGGTCGCCGGCTTCAGGAATGTCTTCTACCGGAACATTTACTAATAATATTGCACAAGTTCCATGTTATGGAAACGGTTCAACTTCAAACGAAGACCTGTATACACCGGTTTTCCTGTTACCATGTAATGCAACTGCCGCAACATTGAAATTCGATGTAGCTTATAGAAAAAGAACTTCGACTTCCAATGATCAGCTGATTGTACAGATTTCCACCGATTGTGGAGCTACCTGGACAAATGTATACAACAAGACCGGGAATGTAAGTCCATTCTTGTATCAGAACGCAACTGTGTTGGCTACTGAATATTTCCCGACAGTTGCTACCGATTGGAGGACGGAAACCATCGATTTGATGTCTTATGTTTCTGCGGCTTCAGACAATATCCGTTTCCGTTTCAGAGCAGTTTCCAATAATGGAAATAACATTTTCATTGATAATGTGAAATTCGAAGGAACGACTCCGGGAGAAATTCAAGTGGATGCTTCAAGCACAGATGTCCTAGATGGAGGTTATTATAATTATGCAAATACCTTATCAGGGGCAACAACTACGGCAACTTTCACCATTACCAATACCGGGACAACCAATTTGACTTTGACCAATCCGATCACAGTAACCGGAACCGGTTTTGCATTGGGAACAGGTTTTGGAACTACAACGGTTACACCTGGTGCAACGACTACATTTACCGTAACATTCACTCCGAATGCAGCCGGGAACTTTACTGGAAACGTTCAGTTCGCTACGAATGACTGTGATGAAGGAACGTACAATTTTACATTGAATGGTTTGGGGATAGTAACTCCACCTGTTGCGGATTTTTCAGCAGCTCAAACAACCATTTGTCAGGGTTCTTCAGTGACTTTTACCAATTTGTCAACTTATGCAACTTCGTATGCCTGGACTTTCGCGGGTGGAACACCTGGTACGTCTACTGCAACAAGCCCGACGGTTACTTATAACACTGCCGGAACATATGCTGTAACATTGGTCGCAACGAATGCAAACGGATCTGATACGGAAACAAAAAATGCATACATTACCGTAGTTGCATCAACGGCAACTGCTTTACCTTTGAATGAAGGATTCACAACCGCACCTTTCGTTCCTACAGGATGGTCGTTAATCAATAACAATGCTTCTCCGACATCCTGGGCAAGATCAACCACGGTTGGCCTTGCTCCAACAGCAGGAAATTCCATGTGGTTCAATAATTTCGCTTACAACGATGCTGATGATGACGTGGTGCGATTGAAAGCACTTGCGTTTACAGGCCTTGCATCTGCTCAAATAACTTTTGATGTGGCATACGCTCCGTATGATGCGGCAAATTATGATGGATTGGAAGTATTGGTTTCTACGAACTGCGGCTCGAGCTTTACCAGTGTTTATTCGAAATCAAGTACGACCCTTGCAACTGCAATTGCAACTACATCGGCATTCGTTCCAACCGCTGCGCAATGGAGAACGGAAACGATTGACCTGACACCATATATCGGACAGGCGAATGTGATCATTGCATTCAAAAATTTGTCAGGGTATGGAAATAACCTGTATGTAGATAATATCAATGTAACCGGGGTTGTTGCAACGACACCTCCGACTCCAAGCTTTACAACCGCTTCAAGTACTGTTTGTGCCGGACAAAGCATTGCATACACGAATACATCAACCGGGTCTCCAACATCTTACTCCTGGTCTTTCCCGGGTGGAACTCCGAGCACTTCTACAGCCGCAAACCCTACGGTGACTTATGCAACAGCAGGAACGTATAATGTGGTTCTAACTGCTACAAATGGTTCGGGGTCGAATACAACAACAATGACGAACTATGTAACAGTAAATGCTGTTCCTGCAACTCCAACAGTTACTGCGGGCGGAGCAACAACTTTCTGTACCGGAGGTTCCGTAACGTTGACATCATCAGCAGGAACATCTTATTTGTGGTCGAATGGTGCTACAACTCAATCCATCACAGCAACAACTGCCGGAACCTATACTGTTCAGGTTACGAATGCGGCAGGTTGTCAAAGTACAGCAAGCGCTGCTACAACTGTTACTGTGAATTCTACACCTGCAGCGCCAAGTATTACAGCAGGTGGTGCAACAACATTTTGTTCAGGAGGTTCCGTAAGTTTAACTTCAACCGCAGGAACTTCTTACTTGTGGTCGAATGGAGCCACGACACAATCCATCACAGCAACAACTGCCGGAACCTATACTGTTCAGGTTACGAATGCAGCAGGTTGTCAAAGTGCTGCAAGTGCTGCTACAACTGTTACCGTTAACCCGACACCTTCAGCGCCGACCATTACGGCTGGTGGTGCAACTGCACTTTGTTCAGGCGGATCAGTTACTTTAACATCAACAACCGGAACAAGTTATTTATGGTCGACCGGTGCAACGACTCAATCCATTACCGTTTCTGCTGCAGGCACTTATACTTGTAAAGTGGTAAGTGCTGCGGGTTGCCAAAGTCCGAATAGTA
>CAMLLB010000010.1 GCA_946480815.1 uncultured Flavobacteriales bacterium | reverse complement strand
ACACAGTGAACCTGAAAGAGGTTGAAAGAGGTACTTACTTCTTTAAACTTTCTACCGAGAACGCTGAGAAAGTATTCCGCGTAGTGATCCAGTAACTTTTTAAAGTTATATCATATAAAGCCCCTTGTAAAATTTACAAGGGGCTTTCTTTTTTATAGCACTTATATTGCAAATAGAGCTTTCATTTGGTACTTTTGATAAAAACGCGCAGGATATGTTAATGCCATTTAATTTACATCAGTGGATCGAGGAAAACAGGGAGTTATTGAAACCACCTGTCGGAAACAAAAATCTTTATAAAGAAGCCGGAGACTTCATCGTTATGGTCGTTGGAGGACCGAATGCCAGAAAAGATTATCACTTCAATGAGAGTGAAGAACTTTTCTATCAAATCGAAGGAGACATTACAGTTGGTATTCAACACGAAGGTAAGGCAAAAGATATCGTGATTAAAGAAGGAGAAATGTTCTTACTCCCGGCTCGTATTCCGCACAGTCCACGTCGTGGGGAAAATACTGTGGGATTGGTTATCGAACGCGTCCGCAAAAACACAGATATGCAGGATGGTTTATTCTGGTTCTGTGAAAAGTGTAACCATGAATTGAAACATTACCGGTTCAAATTGGATAACATTGAAAAGGATTTTCTTCCCCGTTTTAAGGAATTCTACAATTCGGAAGAAATGAGAACGTGTTCCGTTTGCGGGCATAAAATGGAAGCAGATCCAAAATTCATTTAACCGGAATTGTTACTTTTATCAAAAAACGAATTTATCCAGAAAAACAAATCGTATGCATTTTTTTGCAGGAATCATTTTCCCTATCCTTATTTCAATTATTTCCGGTGGCGGAGTATTATTGATGGCTTACCTGTTTCTGAAGAAAACCGGAGATCGTGAGGTCAGAGCAGCACAAATTGAATTAAAAAAAGAACGTCAGAAACATTTTCTCCCGATGCGCGTGGAAGCTTATCAGCGGGCAGCGCTTTTAATGGAACGAATCCATCCCGGAAGTCTGGTTATGCGTCTTCATAATCCGGGCCTCCCTGCCAGAAAACTTCAAACTGATTTATTACAGGCTATTCGAGAAGAATACGATCACAATGTGTCGCAACAAATGTTCATTTCTCCACAGGCTTGGGATATGGTACGAAATTCGAAAGAAGAAACCATCAAGATTATCAATTTAGCAGGAAATCAAATGGATGCAACAGCGCTTTCAACTGATTTGGCCGGAAAAATATTTGAGATCGTGGCAGAAGTTGGTAAACTACCTACGGAGATTACTGTTGAATACTTAAGAAAAGAATTACAGGAATTATTCTAAAAGCAGATACTCTCGACTAAACCGGGAGGATTTTTTATTTTTGACGTAATTCCGCAATATTACGTCACGCTTTGAAATTCAAAGTAGATTACTTGTTCTACTTTAATAGAATTCTTACCTCGTCTCCCACTTCAATCACATCGCCCGGAACCAGCTTCGCTCGTTTTCTTGTCTCCAATTCTCCATTCCTGAATACTTCTTCATCTTCCACGATCATTTTAGCATGACCACCGGTTTGAGCAATTCCTGTAGCCTTTAAAAGGCCCAGCAACTCAATAAATTCTCCGTTGATTGTGAATTCAATCTTTTCCATGAGTGCAAAGTTAACTCAAAATAATTTACACGTTTTTTTTATAAAGCCTATAGATTTCTTCGGCAGCTTCAAAGGCAGAAATAGTTCCATTCTCCACTTCCGTCTCTTTAGCTTCGATATAGGCTCTTATTTTTTCTTTTGACCACAAACCCTGAACCAACAGATCTTTCAATGTTTCCTGCATCCAATTCAAATCCTGGTGTTTTCGTTTAGCATTAAAACTACCATTCAGCTTGGTATGCCGTTCAAAACGTTCAATCATTTCCCAAATAGTGTCAATATCGCTGTTTTCCAAGGAGCTGCAGGTCTTCACTTCCGGAATCCAGCCATTGGAAGTCGGTGGGAACAAATGGATCGCATTCTTTAATTCCCTGGAAGCCAGTTTTGCTTTCCTCACATTGTCCCCATCTGATTTCGTAACGGCCAATCCATCGGCCATCTCCATAATTCCCCTTTTAATCCCCTGCAACTCGTCTCCTGCTCCTGCCAAAAGAAGCAATAGGAAGAAATCAACCATGGAATGGACCATGATCTCCGATTGACCGACGCCAACTGTTTCAATCAACAACACATCAAAACCTGCCGCTTCACACAAAATAATGGTTTCACGTGTCTTGCGTGCAACTCCACCCAAAGTATTCCCTGCCGCCGAAGGACGGATAAATACATTTTTATTTTGAGATAAAGTCTCCATCCGGGTTTTGTCTCCCAGAATACTTCCTCCCGTACGCTCACTACTTGGATCGATAGCCAAAACAGCGACTTTTTTGCGTTCCGTTAAAATGGTTTGCCCGAACTTCTCAATAAAAGAACTCTTCCCAACACCCGGAACTCCGGTTATTCCGATCCGCAATGAATTTCCTGAAAATGGAAGGCAAAGACGGATCAGGTCCTTTGCTGTTTGCTGATCCTCCTCCCGGGTACTTTCAAGCAAAGTGATCGCACCACTTAAAGCAATTGTATCTCCCAAACGAATGGCATCAAACAACTTATTCGCAGTTCGGTCATCGCGCATTTTCTTCCGGGAAGAAAACCATTCTTCAAGGCGTTTTTCGTTCATTACTTATTTTATTCCAAAAGGAAATACTAAAATATCTTTTATACTATCAAAAATCCAGGTTTTGCCATCCTGTGCTACTAAAATGATGCGGATCGCTTCTTCCTGGCGGGATTCCGACTCTGCCAGTACTTGTCTGCAGGAACCACATGGAGAAACACATTCATCTTCCGCAACCAGATCTCCCTGGGCCAATACGACAATCGTTTTTACGCGTGTATTCGGATAATTTGCTCCTGCATAAAAAAGAGCAACGCGCTCTGCACACAAACCACTCGGGTAGGCAATATTTTCCTGGTTATTACCCTTCACTATCGTTCCGTCTGCCAGTAAAACGGCTGCTCCAACCTTGAAATTGCTATATGGCGCATACGCTTCTTTTGCAGCCTCCGTTGCTTTTTCAATTAAAATATGTTCAGTGTCAGGAAGTTCCTTCCAATGATTCAGCCACTCGTAATGAATCGTCAATTGCTTTTTCATGCTTTGGTATAGTCTAACAAATATAACGATTAGTTACACGGGGATTTTTGTACAGACTTGAAAATGTCTATCTTTGTGCCGTCGCTGAAGCTAAAGCCCAAGCGTTGTGCCCTCAATTCTGCAAAAAATGCAACAGTTTAAAAAAGTCGCTTTTTATACCCTTGGATGCAAACTGAATTTTTCAGAGACATCTACTATTTCCCGGCTTTTTGAAAATGCAGGTTTTGCAAAGGTGGATTTTGAGGAAACACCGGATATTTTGGTAATTAACACCTGCTCCGTTACTGAAAATGCAGACAAAAAATGCAAGCAGTTGGTTAGACGTGCCAAAAAGATAAACCCGGAAGTATATATCGCCATTATTGGTTGTTATGCACAGTTGAAACCTGTTGAAATTGCTCAGATCCCGGGTGTATCGCTTGTTTTGGGAGCAAATGAGAAGTTTAACATTGTGGAACACCTGGAACAGAATGAGAGGGAGAAACAGAATGAAGAAGCAGTGGTGAAGTTTGAGAATATCAAGCAAACAACCAGTTTTATTCCTTCTCATTCCATGGGAGATCGTACCCGCTCATTCCTGAAAGTTCAGGATGGTTGCGATTACTTCTGTACGTTTTGTACGATTCCGTTGGCAAGAGGTAAAAGCAGAAACGCAAGCATTTCCGAAACGGTAAAAGAAGCACAGAAAATTGCAGATACCCAAATCAAAGAAGTTGTTTTAACGGGTGTAAATATTGGTGATTTTGGCCAGGGAAATGAGGAAAATTTCTTTGAATTGGTGAAAGCACTGGACAAAGTAAACGGTATTGACCGCTACCGGATCTCTTCCATTGAACCGAATTTATTGAGTGATGAGATTATCCGGTTTACCCTGGAAAACTCAGAGCGTTTTGTTCCGCATTTCCATATCCCGCTTCAATCCGGAAGTAATCGCCTGTTGAAAGCAATGCGCCGGAAATATTTGCGCGAGTTATATGTGGAACGTGTTGAACATATTAAAAAATTGCGTCCTGACTGTGCAATTGGCGTAGACGTGATTGTAGGGTTTCCGGGTGAAACGGATGAAGAATTTTTGGAAACGGTTGATTTTCTGAAGGACCTTGATGTTTCGTATTTACATGTTTTCACTTATTCCGAACGCGCAAATACAACAGCTGTAAAGTTGGGAGAACCCGTTCCGAACCAGGTAAGAGCTCAGCGAAGCAAACAGCTTCATATTCTTTCCGACAAGAAAAAACGTGCTTTTTATGAATCACAGGTAGGTTCCAAAAGAACCGTTTTGTTTGAAGCTGAAGAAGACGAAGGAATCATGTACGGATTTACTGAAAACTATGTCAAGGTGAAAACGGCATTCAATCCGGATCTGGTGAACCAAATGCAAAGAGTGCAACTCACAGAAATTGACCGCGACGGAGTTTTAAAATGTGAATTCATCTAAACGAAACCGGTACTGAACTGATTATTAAGAGAATCCCGACTGTTTATTTACAAACTACTATCTAGCGCAGCAAATTAACATGTCCTACAATTTGATGCCGTTCATCTGTAAGCATCTCACCGTATTCAATTTTCCAGGTATACACTCCATCCGGAGAAGGCAAGCCTGCATAAGTTCCATCCCACATTTGTGATAAAGCGTCTCCGGTATAGATCAATTCTCCCCAGCGGTTAAAGATTTCTAATCGGAAATCCCGGATATTGACCCCAAGCGCAAAAAACGTCTCATTTGTTCCATTGTGGTTTGGGGTAAACGTATTGGGAACATAAATAATCGCATCGTAATAAATATGTACCACGTCTGAAGCGGAACAACCATTGATATCGTAAACCGTAACCGTAAAAGTCATTGCTTTATCCGGCTGGGTAACCGGGTTCTGGCAAACATTGCAGGATAAATATTCAGCAGGGCTCCAAACATAACTGATCGCAGTATTCGAAGTGGCATTCAGTTGAACAACTTCCCCAAAAACAGCATACACATCCGGGTTCGTTTGAACGAATGGTGAAGGGAATAAATCAACGCGTACTGAAGCCGTGTCCGAACACCCGTATTGATCAACTCCAACCACCACATACGTTGTCGACACTGCAGGTTTAACCAAAACCACCGAGCCATTTGGCTGTAACAATCCATAAGGGCTTGGTGACCAGGTGTAAGAAACTCCACCGGAAGCATGGACCGGGCTTATTTCTCCAGGACAAATTGTAGTATCGTTTCCGGCAAGAATAGCTGCGATATTAATGTCAATAAAGATGCTATCCCGTGCCGTTCCGCATGCATTTGCGAAATCACAATAATAATATTGATCGGTTTGCGTACTGATCGTTACCTGTGGTCCGCTGGCAGGTGTAATATTTGTTTGTGGTGACCAGGTATAAGATGTTGCTCCCGAAACGGTGACGACCCCGGAAGATCCAAAACAATACACCAAGGAATCGGGCATTACCGGTTGTGGCATCGTTGTATCCACATGGATATGAACCGTTGCCGTTAACTCGCAACCATCCGAAGTGGTACCTGTTGCTGTATAGGTTATCGATTGCAGCGGTGTTGAAACCGGGGTCATACTCGAAGGATTATCCAGGTACGTTGCCGGACTCCAGGTAATTTGGGATACCCCGGATGCAAATAAATTGACCGAATTTCCGACACAAATAGCCGTATCATTAGAAATATCCAGCGCTCCGTTCAGAACATTTACCTGGGCATAAACCGTATCAACCCCGCAACTATCCGAAATAATACAATAGACCGAAATATTTTGAGCGGTTGTTACCATGGGATTCGAAATATTCGGATTGCTAAAATATTGAGCGGGTTCCCAATGATAAATTGTTCCACCGTAAGCTTCCATTTGCACCGGAATATTGGCACAGGTTTGCGCTGTCGGATTCACGATCCCGCCATTAAAATCTCCGATATTTACAATGAACTGAACAGTATCGGGGGCATAACATTGGGTCGTATCACGTACGATCAGAGTTACTGTATACTGACCGGGACCGCTATAAACATGTGAAGGATTCACTTGGTTAGAAGTTTGTCCGTCACCGAAATCCCATTCAAATTCATTTCCATTTGCACTGTTGTTATTGAAGATAACCGGATCAGGCAAGCAAACCAATGGATCAGGAGCAGCAACAACCGCTTCGATCGTACTCAATTCAAATTTGAATGCTGCCAGGTTGCAGTTTGGGCTTGGATTCTGTGTTGACCATGCTTCATCTGTTGTACTAAAACCATTGTTTACGCCACCGCAAGCACCACAAACGGCGTGGTAAATATTCCCATTCTTATCAAAGCGACTTGTTCCACCATCTACGTGATTAAAGGAACTGGTTGTTCCACCAATAAATGTTGCATAATTGAGTGCTGTTGCATCTTCTTCCAAAACAGCCAGCCAAAAATTATTCCCATTGGTATTTGCCTGGAAGGCATCGGATGTTACCGGTAAGCCATTGGAGCTACTGTTTGTCGCCCCAGGCGAATTGTTCACATTCACATTTCCTCCCCAACCGGCCAAATAAATTTCTCCGCAGTTTGAAACCAGGAATGCAGTTGGTGAAATTTCAATATGCCCGGAACCGGATCCTATTGGTGTTGTCCAGGATAAATTTGCCAGGTCTGTCGTAAATTTAGCAACATATTGTCCGGAATTCCCGACTCCATATCTTCCGGGAGAAATGGGAATAGATCCTTCCGATTGTGCATAGATATAAACATTATCATCCAAATCCAATTGAACGAAAAATGATTGGTCGTACTCATTTGTACCGCTATATGTACCCGAAAGAACCAGGCCTGAAATTCCGGAAAAACGCATGATATAAGCATCCGCAATACCACCGTTATAAGTAAGATCATTCCCGTTTGTGAACGGCATATTAGAGGAAGTAGTTCCTCCGGAAACAAAAACTTCACCGGTACTCGAAATCTGAATCGAATTCCCGGAATCGTATCCTGAACCGCCGGCATAAGTAGACCAAAGCAAGGATGTTAATCCTGGATTCATTTTTATGACCACAGCATCTTGCCCTCCATTTAAGGTACTTTGAAAGGCACTTACCAAAGGGAAATCCGTAGATGCCGTGGAACTGGTTACATATACCTGACCCGACTTTACAACGATTTCTCCTCGGAATGGGTCCCCATAGTTAAAGTATAAATTCCCTGCATTGATGCCATCCGTTCCCGTTCCGCCCAAATAAGTAGAACCTACCAGATTGGCGCCTGCCGCATCAAAATGACACACATACATATCTGCACCCTGGAATCCCAGTTCGTTTGTAATAATAGTTGACCCGCCATTGAAACTTTGATCGATACATCCGGCCACTGTCGGGAAATTGGGTGAACTTGTAACTCCGAGCGCATACAAATGTCCTTGTTCGTCTGTAACTAAACTATGAACCGATTCATTTCCCGATCCACCTAAGTAGGTGGAATAAAGTAACGCAGTACCAAGCGCATTGAACTTGGAAATAGCAACATCAAAACCCGGAAGGGTTCCCGTGCCATAAGGATATGAATTTCCGCCGTTAAAACTTAAGTCATAGGAGCCGGTGGTGGTTGGATAGGCTCCCGGTCCGGCGAATACAATTCCACCTGCATACAGGTTTCCTTCGAGATCCGGTGTCGCAGTCATTCCCCAATTGTCCATAGTTGACCCCGTAAACGAAGAAAAAACAATGTCCGGATCGATAACCAGGGTGTCTGATTCGGAAAACCCCTTCGGAAACTCATAAGTCAGCAATCCGTCTTCAAGCTTGAACTGAACAGGAACTTTTGACTTTCTTCCGTTGTGAAGATTCCAGGCCACCGGTTCTTTTTCAATAATTTCTCCAAAATCGGTACGGATTACCAGGTCTCCCTCCCGAAGAAAGACTTCCTTGCTTCCTGAAATCTTTGTAACGATCTGTTTGACATCTGCTCCCGGGGCAAGTACAAAAGAGTATTTTAAAAAATCTGCCTTTCCTTCAACGGTCAGATCAATTCCTTCGTAAACATCGTCGTAAATGACTTTATCCGTACTGAATACTTTTGATCTCCATTTACTTTGATCACTTCCCTGGTAGTAATTGCGATAAGACTGGCTCGATTTCCCTTTTGTCTTCGTGCCTTTCCAGGAAGTATTCAGGAATTCGGATTTCAAGACCTGGCAATGAATTTTTTTATGTTCTGCCGATTCATTTTCCTTCGATTCGTGATTGTGGTCCATCGCATCGTGCAGAAAATAGGCAAACCCCGTTTCGTTAATGAGCATGGATCCCTGGCGCATATCTACAGTGAAATGGATCTTCGGATCCCATTGTCCTTCGTTCGGGTGCAGCAATATATTTTCAGTCTGCCCGAAAGCAACTGAATACAAACACATTACCGTTAAAAAAACGCGACAAAACATCAAACGAATTTACAAATACAATTCAAAATAAAAAAACACAAAGAATGTTATTTATTTACCTGTATTTACTAGACTATGAATTCAATAAAAAGTTGTTTTTTGGTGAAATATTTCTCACCTGAATCGATTTAGAATCCGTACCTTTGCACCAAGATTTTTGATGCCCATGAGCGATGCAATTAAACATGAATGCGGAATCGCACTCATTCGATTAAAAAAGCCACTACAATACTATGTTGATAAGTACGGAACGGCTTTTTATGGTTTAAACAAGCTTCATCTTTTAATGGAAAAACAACACAACCGTGGACAAGACGGTGCAGGTGTTGCAAACATTAAGTTAGACATGGAACCGGGTGAGCGTTATATTTCACGCTACAGAAGCATCGATCCGAAACCCATTCAAGACATTTTTGACCATATCAATAAACGATTCTATGAAATCGGGGAAGAGAACCCGGAATTATTGAAAGATGTCAATTATCTGAAGAAAAATGCCGGTTTTACAGGAGAGTTATTCCTGGGACACTTAAGATACGGAACCTTTGGTAGGAATTCAATCGAGAGTTGCCATCCGTTCTTAAGACAAAACAACTGGATTACCAGAAACCTGGTTGTTGCAGGGAATTTCAACCTGACGAATGTAGACGAATTATTCGATGTGTTGTTGGAAATCGGACAGCATCCAAAAGAAAAGTCAGATACCGTTACCGTATTGGAAAAAATCGGTCACTTCCTGGACGTTGCAAATGATGAATTGGTTCAAAAATATCAGGCTTTGGGTTACAACAGCCAGGATATTTATAAGAAAATTGCCGAAACTATTGATATTCCTCAAATTCTGAAACAATCTTCAGAAGTTTGGGATGGTGGATATGCTATGGCAGGATTGTTTGGTCACGGAGATGCTTTTGTATTGAGAGATCCAAACGGAATCAGACCGGCATTCTATTTTGAAGATGAGGAAGTATGCGTTGTTGCTTCGGAAAGACCGGTTATTCAAACAGCATTTAATTTAAAATACGACGAAATTAAGGAGTTAACTCCGGGGCATGCCTTGATCATCAAGAAAAACGGTACTGTTTCCGAAGTGGAGATCAATACACCGAAAACTCCTGCAAAATGTTCTTTTGAACGCATCTACTTCTCTCGTGGAAATGACTACGACATCTACCAGGAACGCAAAAACCTGGGTCGTAACGTGGTTCCGAATGTATTGAAAACAATCGGTTACGATTTGGATAATTCCGTTTTCTCCTTTATTCCGAACACCGCTGAAGGCAGTTTCTATGGAATGATCAAAGGATTGGAAGATTATCTGAACGAACAAAAATACGAGCAGTTACTGTCTATTGATGGAAAACCAAGCCCGGAACAGCTGAAGGAAATCCTGAATCGCAGAGCACGTATCGAAAAAATCGCAATCAAAGATGCAAAAGCCCGCACTTTCATCACACAGGATGATGCACGGGACGACATGGTTGCACAAGTCTACGATATCACTTACGGCTCGGTAGTTCGTGGAAAAGATAATTTGGTCGTGATCGACGACAGTATTGTCAGAGGGACAACTTTGAAACAATCCATTTTACGCATTTTAGACCGCTTGGAACCGAAACGCATCCTGGTTGTTTCATCAGCTCCGCAAATCCGTTACCCGGATTGTTACGGGATCGATATGGCCAAAATGGGCGATTTCATTGCTTTTGATGCTGCAATTACCTTATTAAAGGAAAGCGGCAGACAACACATTATTGACGAATGTTACCGCAAATCAAAAGAACAGGAGAAATTACCGAAAGAGCAGATTGTAAACTACGTAAAAGAGATCTATGCTCCTTTCACAGCTGAAGAAATCTCTGCCCAGATTGCAAAAATGCTAACCCCGGAAAATATCAAAGCGGAAGTGAATATTGTATATCAGACGGTAGAAGACCTTCATAAGGCTTGTCCGGGAAATACAGGAGACTGGTATTTCACGGGGAATTACCCGACACCTGGAGGGAATAAAGTCGTGAATAAAGCTTTTATTAATTATATTGAAGGCAAAAACGAACGCGCTTACTAAGAGAAATGCTGAAAAAACCCACAACTGTTTTCGTATACTTGCTGGGTGCTTACGTACTGATTCAATTCCTTTGGTGGGGCTATCATCTTATTGATTTAACCCGTGCATCTCATCATACACACCAAACAATTACCAAGCGAATCGTAATGATCATCGGCGAAGGTTCTGTCTTCCTGGTATTATTGCTTTTTGGGCTTTGGAAAATTAAACGTTCCATTAAGAAAGAAATTCAAGTGGCTCGCCAGCAGAATAATTTCATGCTGTCTGTTACGCATGAATTAAAAACTCCGCTTGCAGCAACCAAACTTTATTTGCAAACTATTCAAAAACACAAGTTAAGCGAAGAAAAACAAATCGAGTTGATCCAAAAAGCACTGGATGAATCAAGCAGGCTGGAGAATTTAGTAGAACAGATCTTAACTGCTTCCAGGCTTGAACAGCAAGCAATGCCACGTTTGATGACCTCTATTTCGCTAAAGGATTTCCTGAAACAGTTAATCCACATCCAGGAGAAACGATTCAATATTTCGATTCACATGAACGACTTTGAGGATATTCAATTGGAAACCGACCCGCTCATTTTCACCCATATTCTCAATAATCTCATTGAAAACGGGTTCAAGTACGGATACACTGAAAAAGGCCTGGAACTGAATGTTTCAAAAGGAACTGATCGTACCGTTTTGATTGATGTCAGAGATTATGGGAAAGGAATTCCATTGGAACAACAGGATCTTTTATTTAAAAAATTCAATCGTTTAGAAAACGAGGAAACACGCACAACAAAAGGAACCGGGCTCGGTTTATTTATAGCAAAAGAATGTGCCCGGACTTTAGGCGGAAATCTTCGCCTTATCAAAGTCGAAGGGCCGGGAGCATGTTTCCAAATACAAATGCCTTATGATGAATAATCAAAAAGTTGGTTTAATAATTTTAGATGGTTGGGGACTTGGCGACCAATCAAAAGCAGATGCTATTTTTAACGCGAAAACTCCGGTAATGGATTCATTACTTGAGAAATACCCGCACAGTACTTTAAATGCGAGTGGTGAAGCTGTAGGCCTGCCGGACGGACAAATGGGAAATTCCGAAGTCGGTCATTTGAATATCGGAGCAGGACGTATTGTATACCAGGAATTGACCCGCATCAATAAATCCATCCGGGATGGTGCATTTTTCAAAAATCCGACGCTTGTCAGTTGTTTTGAAAAAGCAAAAAAGAACAGCAGCAAAGTCCATTTCATCGGTCTTGTCTCCAACGGCGGAGTACATAGTTCACAAGAACACTTACACGCTTTGCTTGACATGGCCAAAAGTTATGAATTGACAAATGTTTGGGTACATGCTTTTACAGATGGAAGAGACTGCGATCCGAAAAGTGGTTTAGGTTTTATCCAAAAATTGGAAGACCACATGAAACAGTCTACCGGAAAAATTGCATCCATCGTAGGGCGTTATTATGCTATGGACCGGGACAATCGCTGGGAACGTGTTCAGGTGGCTTATGATGCTATGGTGAAAGGAACGGGAACTCCGTTTTCCAATGCTGCGAAAGCTATTGAAGCGAGCTATGAGGAAGACATCACGGATGAATTCATTAAACCCCTGGTAAGCAACTCCGGAGACGGTTTGATCCAGAACGGTGATACGGTTATTTGTTTCAATTTCAGGACCGATCGTCCGAGAGAAATCAGCCAGGCCCTGACACAACAAGCTTTCCCTGAATACGGAATGAAACCTTTGCGTATCGATTATTATACAATGACACGCTACGATGCCAAGTTTAAAAACGTACACGTCATCTTCGAGAAAGATAACCTGCACAATACACTGGGAGAAATTCTGAGTAAAATGGACCGCACTCAGGTCCGCATTGCAGAAACGGAAAAATATCCGCATGTTACTTTCTTCTTCAACGGAGGAAGGGAAAAAGAATTTAAGGGAGAATCCCGAATACTGGTAAAATCACCAAAGGTGGCAACTTATGACCTGCAACCGGAGATGAGTGCTCCTGAAGTGAAAGAACGGATCCTGGAAGAATTACGAACCGATGAACCGGATTTCTTTTGTTTAAACTTTGCCAATCCGGATATGGTTGGTCATACGGGAGTTTATGATGCGATCGTAAAAGCTGTTGAAACGGTTGATTCTTGCCTGGGCGAGATCGTTGATCTTTGCACCAGGTTAAATTACGAGCTGATAATTATTGCTGACCATGGAAATGCCGATGTTGCTTTTAATGCAGACGGATCACCGAACACTGCTCATTCACTTAATCCGGTGCCGGTAATTTTGGTAACCAATAACGAACAAATTCTATTAAACTCGGGGATCCTGGCTGATGTTGCTCCAACGATCCTGGATCGGATGCGAATTGCTGCTCCTTTGGAAATGGAAGGAAAGACATTGGTGGCTATGAATTATTAAAAAAACAGAATATAAAAACACGTAGGGGCGGAAAATTTTCCGCCCCTACGTGTTTTATGTTGTATTGATTATTGTCTGATCAATTGCAAGAATCCCTGACCGGTAATTTCTTTACCCATCAATCCTCTTACCGTGTACTGAACGAAGTAAACTCCATCCGGTGCAAGAGTCCCGTTGATTTTTCCATCCCAATGCGGGTCTAATCCTGAACCTTCATATACATTATTTCCCCAACGGTTGTTGATCTTCAAGATTACTTCTACTGCATTCACAGTTGTTAGTTTGAATACATCATTGTTTGAATCGCCGTTCGGTGTAAAGATGTTTGGTACAATCACGCTTGGTTCAGGGTAAATACATGAGCCATCGTTTTGAACTGCAGTCGGATCATAGTTTGTTGCTGATGGATCTGTACAGCCACATTCTACGATTTCTACGGATGCAAAAGCAGTATCTCTGCATGGTCCGTTGATTGCAATCAATGCTATTTCATCTCCTGAAGAAGTATAGGTTTGTGTTTGTGAACTCAGATCATTTACAGTAACATTGTTGCCATTGTCAAAATACCACTCGTAAGTTGTCGCGTTCTGACTGTTATTTGTGAACGTGACCGTCAGTGGATTACATCCTCCAACCGCACTTAAAGTCATATCTGCAATCGGTCCAGGTTCACTTGTAAGGAATACAGAGTCAGTTACTGAACACACGTTATCAGTAATGGTAAATACATACCATCCCGGTGCAAGGTTTTGCATTACAGTTGCATCGATTTGATTTGGTCCGCCGGTATTTGGTCCTTCCCAGTGGTAACTAGGTTGACCGGTAATTCCTTGTCCCACACCACTCACAGCACCATCAGGTGTACAGGCAGAAGCCGGGAATGTCATCATGGTATCAATTGCCAGTGTTTGGTTCATTGTAACCGTAACGGTATCCGTTCCTGTATTTCCACATTGGTCTGTGGCTGTCACATAATAATCTATTGTTCCATTCTGGAAAATCGGAACATAGGCTGAACTGCCTGTTTGCCCGGCATACGACCAGGAATAGGTATATGGAGCAAATCCACCACTTGCCGTGGCTGTCACAAGAACAGAATCATTCGCACAGAAGACCGTCGGATTGGATTCATTGATCGGTAAGATCGGCCCATCAATAATATACAATGTCCCGGTTGTAACAATAGTATCACCACATTCTGTAATTGTTGTAGCAGTAATAATTACTGTTTCCGGAGATTCTGTGATCCCATCTTGATTTGGGAATAGATTAAGTATGATTGTATCTTCCCCTGGTAAAAATGTAATAGGATTTGGTAAATTATTGTAATCGAATCCTGCATTTGGAGCCATAATAGCAGTACCACCGATATCATAATTCACTAATAAAGTGTCTCCCAATTGCGTTTGAGGACGAGAGAAGATAAATTGTGCACTTGTACAGTTTTCAATTACTGTTGTATCACCCGTAACCGTTGCTACCGCAATATCAACTGCTTCTGAAGAGAAGGAATCGGCTTCAAGGAAAACCCCGGAATCCCAACCGTTATCTGCAATGTTACAAATCGCAAGTTTAATGTGATAAGTTTGCCCGCATTGTACACTCGCATTAGCAGTTAGAACAACCGTTGTTCCATCGTATTGAATAGAAGTCCCGTATGCGACTCCGTTCACGTTATCTACATAATAAGCAGAGTTGGTTGACGGACTCACGTTGTCAATGGTAACCGGAGTTGCTGTTCCCGGAACCAATGCAATATTTACCGAACTGTTTGAATATGGACCTGTGATTCCAGGTCCTGAAAGGAAGAAGCCGAATGCGTCATTGAAACCTGCGTTAACGAATTCAGGATATTCCTCTGATGCAAAGACATACCGGAAACTGATGGTATCACCAGCCGGAACGAAATCAAATTCCAAAACAACTCCGTTAGTCGGATCATCGTTTGAAATAGCAATCAAATCCGGATCTGTTGCAACACTTGGCGTAGCCGGAACGTTATTTGAAAAAGAACCGACATTGTTCGGCCCAACCGCTGCAATTCCGTTACCTGATGTCAACAATACTCCTGTTGTAATCGGGAAAGCTGAACCGTTATTATTAAAGAATGTGATATTCCCCTGTGGCATCTGCGCATTCACGGCAGAACCATTGTAGGTAATATTTGAAGCAACAACACCGGTTCCCATCAATACATTTTGAACCAAAGAAGCCGGAGACTGTGTATTTTGAACCGTAATTTGTGCATGGATATTGTTACCAAAAAAAAGTAACATTCCTAAACTAAGTATTGTAGTAATTTTCTTCATTATTATCCAGTTATATCCTCTTAGACTTAATAATCTGTTAAAGGTTGCATTTATATGCCAATATTATTAATTTTTGTTTAATTGTTAAATTTTAATCATAATTATTCGATTAAAAACGCTGCGATTTAACCAAATTTGCTGCAGAAATAGATTTTTTATGCAAAACACTCAAAAATATATACAAAATTCGAAAGACAAGTTCTTAAATGAGCTCATTGACTTATTAAAAATACCAACTGTTTCTGCTGATAGTGCTTACGCAACCGATGTGATCCGTGGTGCTGAAAAAGTGGCGGAATTCCTGAAAGATGCAGGCGCTGAAAATGTGGAGATCTGTAAAACTGCCGGACATCCCATCGTATATGGTGAGAAGATCCTCGATCCAGCTCTACCTACGGTACTTGTTTATGGTCACTACGATGTGCAACCGGCAGATCCGATCGATCTCTGGACTTCACCTCCTTTTGAACCTGTCGTGAAAAAAACAGAAATCCATCCTGAAGGAGCAATTTTTGCACGCGGAGCTTGTGATGACAAGGGACAGTTTTTTATGCACGTAAAAGCTTTCGAAGCAATGATGAAAGCAAATGAATTGCCATGCAATGTGAAATTCATGATTGAAGGTGAAGAAGAAGTTGGTTCTGTTAACCTGGGTGTTTTTATCAAGGAAAATAAAGAACGTTTGAAAGCAGATATTATCCTGGTATCGGATACCGGAATGTTGAGCAACGATACTCCTTCCATAACAACAGGATTAAGAGGGTTGAGTTACGTGGAAGTGGAAGTTACAGGACCAAACCGCGACCTGCATTCAGGGCTTTACGGTGGTTGTGTTGCAAACCCGATTAATATCTTAACCAAAATGATTGCTTCCCTGCACGATGAGAACAATCACATTACAATACCCGGATTTTATGCCGATGTTGTTGAATTGAGCATGGAAGAGCGTGCTGAAATGGCAAAAGCTCCATACAACGAAGAGAATTATAAAAAAGCATTGGATATTGATGCTGTTTATGGCGAAAAAGGATATACCACTCCGGAAAGAGGTTCTATTCGTCCTACATTGGACGTAAACGGAATTTGGGGAGGATACACCGGAGAAGGAGCAAAAACAGTCATTGCTTCCAAGGCTTACGCTAAAATTTCCATGCGTTTGGTACCAAACCAGGAACCGGATAAAATTACAGAATTGTTTGCCAAGCATTTCGAATCGATTGCTCCGGCAGGAGTTAAAGTGGTAGTAAATCCACACCATGGAGGAGAGCCTGTAGTTACACCGATCGATTCGATTGCATACAAAAGTGCTGCAAAAGCTTACGAAGAAACGTTCGGAAAGACTCCGATCCCTGTTCGCAGCGGAGGAAGTATTCCGATTATTGCTTTGTTTGAGAAAGAATTGGGTTTAAAAACAGTGATGATGGGCTTTGGTTTGGATTCCGATGCGATTCACTCACCAAATGAACACTATGGTTTATTTAATTTTTACAAAGGAATTGAAACCATTCCGTATTTCTTCCATTATTTTAATGAAGCAATGAAGTAATTATGAAGAAGATCCTTTTTTTATGTGTTCTGTTAGTCGCAGTTTCCAGTTGTGAATTTGACGAACCTGTCGTTTCCGGATATTCTAATTTCAAATTTGGGAAATTGGAAGGAAAAACCCTGAATGTGAGTTTTGATGCAACGGTAGACAATGACAACAGCTACGGTTTTAAAATCAAAAAGGGGAAACTTACCGTTTCTGTTAATAACCTGGAAATCGGGGATATTGATCTGAATAAGAAAATCAAGATCAAACGAAAATCAGAGCATGTCTATACCGTTCCGTTACAACTCAGTTTAAGTGATGGGGCTTTATTCCGAATTGCAAAATTGGTAAGTGCTGAGAAGTTCGAGTTGAAACTGGATGGCACCGTTCGCGGGAGTGTGATGGGATTCGGAAAGAATTTCGATGTACATGAAACGAGAAATTTATCCAGTGGGGATATCAAATTTGATGGTTTGCTGCAAGGCCTGATGAAAGGTGCTGCACGGGAATAGATTTAATAAATGTACTTTATTTTAGTCCAATTCAATCAGTTGAGTTGGACTAATTTTTTTCATCCATCTTTCGTAAATAAAGGGATGATGCTTTTTCCTGTTTTGTGGAGCTTCAATGACCAGTATTTCATTCTCTTCAGAGCTTAATCTAAATTGGTAAATATATTTATTACCGTTTTGATCAAGATGTGTAAAATAATCTGAATTGAATCCAGCTTTATCAAGTGCCAGTTTAGCAATTTTCAGTTGGATTGTTCCCGGACTCATTAAACCTGCAATAATTTGGTAATTCTTGGTTAAAATCGAATCAATATGAAAGGCGGCAGATTTCTTCTCGCTTCTGTATGTAGAGTGGTAGCGATTCTTACAATTTGATGAGCAGAAAACTTTATCGGAACGTCCATAAATTGTTTTCTCGCATACGACACAGGATCTCACTTTTTTAGTAGTAATTGAATTCATTTTCAGGGCTTTCTTATTTAATTTAAGAAAAAAGTTGATTTGAAGCAAGCCAAATAGTAGTTTTCAAAAAATTAACCGTTAAAAACACTTAGAGGTACTGTTTATCAATGTTTCAAACATTTACGAAAGAAATAATCTCTAACTTTTGATAAGTGTTGCGTAACGGTTAAAAACCTTTAGATCCCCGGAAATAAAGGGAAACACATTTGAAACAAAAAACCCTCCCGAGTTTCGGAAGGGTTCATACGATCAATACGATCTTATTACTTCGCAAGCAGGTTTCTCCAGCTTACTTTCTCTTCAATCTTTGCTCTTAACTCTGAAATAGCCACACGCTCCTGCTCCATCGTATCGCGATCACGGATTGTTACTGTATTATCTTCCAAAGTCTGGTGATCCACCATCACACAATAAGGTGTTCCGATCGCATCTTGTCGGCGGTAACGTTTTCCCGGAGAATCTTTCTCATCGTATTGACAATTAAAGTCAAAACGCAGGTCATTCAAAATCTCCGTCGCTTTTTCCGGCAGACCATCTTTTTTGGTCAACGGCATAACTGCTACTTTATACGGAGCCAATTGTGCCGGCAAACTCAATACCACACGCTCAGAACCGTCTTCCAGTTTTTCATTCTTGTAGGAGGCACTCATGACTGCCAGGAACATCCGGTCCAAACCTACAGATGTCTCAACAACATACGGAACATAGTTTTGATTCAATTCCGGGTCGAAATACTGTAGTTTCTTCCCTGAAAATTGCTCGTGTTGTTTCAAGTCGAAATCTGTTCTCGAGTGTATTCCTTCCAGTTCTTTGAAACCCATCGGGAAATCAAATTCGATATCACAAGCCGCGTTTGCGTAGTGTGCTAACTTAATATGATCGTGCTCACGGTAATAGTTCTCACCCAAACCAAGTGCTTTGTGCCATTTCAAACGGGTTTCTTTCCAGTGGTTGTACCATTGCATTTCTTCTCCCGGACGTACAAAGAACTGCATTTCCATTTGTTCGAATTCACGCATACGGAAAATAAACTGGCGTGCCACGATCTCGTTTCTGAAAGCTTTACCGATCTGAGCAATTCCAAACGGAATTTTCATACGTCCGCTTTTTTGAACGTTCAGGAAGTTCACAAAAATTCCCTGTGCTGTTTCAGGACGCAAATAAATGGTAGCAGCATCTCCTGCAACAGAACCCAATTCGGTAGAGAACATCAGGTTAAACTGGCGCACTTCTGTCCAGTTTCTTGAACCACTGATCGGACAAACAATTTCCAGGTCTTCGATCAATTTCTTTACTCCTTCGAGGTCATTGTTTTCCAAAGTAACACGCATCCGGTCTTCGATCTCTTTGATCTTTTCCTCATTGCGCAATACATTCGGATTGGTAGAACGGAATTGAGCTTCATCAAAAGCATCTGCAAATTTCTTTGCTGCCTTTTCCACTTCTTTATTAATCTTCTGACGGATTTTTTCGATGTGTTCTTCGATCAATACGTCTGCACGGTATCTCTTTTTTGAATCTTTATTATCGATTAACGGATCATTGAATGCATCCACGTGACCTGAAGCTTTCCAGGTTGTTGGGTGCATGAAGATCGCCGCGTCAATTCCCACAATATTATCATTCATCTGTACCATGGATTTCCACCAGTACTGTTTGATATTATTCTTCAATTCAGAGCCCAGCTGACCATAATCATACGTCGCAGCCAAACCATCATAAATTTCAGATGAAGGAAAAACGAATCCGTACTCCTTCGCGTGAGAAATAACTTCTTTTAATAAATCTTCTTTCTGTTCCATGGCCGCAAATTTAGTTGAAATATCTTTTTAATTGCGAATTGCTGGTCCTAAAAACAGTAGGGGCATCTTGGTTAAATCAAGACGCCCCTACTGTTTCATTCTATTCTTTTTACTTTTTTGAACTGCAGACGAAATCTGTCGTTGGGATTCCCGCCTTTTTAATTGCTCCGAATCCTCCAGCAATGTCTATTAAGTTTTTAAATCCTTTTTGCTTCAATAAGGAAATTGCGATCACACTGCGGTATCCACCTGCACAATGCACGTAATACGGATTATTCGGCTTCAGATTACCCAGGTTCTCCAACATAAAGTCCAAAGCAACGTGCTCTGCATGTTCCAAATGCTCCGCTTCATATTCTCCCGGCTTACGAACATCGACAACCGGAAGAGAATCAATTTTGTCCGCAATGCTTTCAGCGGTAACAGATTCAATAGTCTCAACCGGTTCTCCGGCTGCAATCCATGACTGCATTCCACCTATTAAATATCCGACACAATTATCATAACCTACACGTGCCAAACGCATCACCGTTTCTTCTTCTTTTCCTTCAGGAACAACCAATACAATCGGTTGATTGATATTCTCGATCAAAGCTCCCACCCACATCGCAAAAGTTCCGTTCAATCCGATAAACAAACTGTTGGGAATTGCTCCTTTGATGTATTCATCCTGGTTGCGTACATCCAGAACCAATACGTTCTCACTGATCAATCTTTTTACTTCATCCACGCTTAATGCAGTATTTCCTTTCGAGATCACTTCATCAATCGACTCATAACCATTTTTGTTCATCATGGCATTCTTAGGGAAATACTGAGGTGGAGGTAAAATTCCTTCCGTTACTTCCTTGATAAACTCCTCACGTGTCATATTTGCACGCAAAGCATAATTGGTCTGTTTCTGCTCACCCAAAGTACCAACCGTTTCAGAGCTCATATTTTTCCCGCATGAACTCCCCGCACCATGTCCCGGATACACTGTTAATGAATCCGGTAAAGTCATAATCCGGTTTCGCAACGAGTCAAATAACATTCCTGCAAGGTCATACTGGGTTAAATCTCCTTTAATTGCCAGATCCGGTCGGCCAACATCTCCAAGGAATAAAGTGTCTCCTGTAAAAATCGCCGTTTCCTTACCGTTTTCATCCAGTAACAGGTACGTAACAGATTCCGGTGTGTGTCCCGGAGTATGCAATACTTTTATCGTTACCTTGCCAACTTTGAATTCCTGGTTATCAGCAGCAATGATACTTTCAAAATTTGTTTTCGCAGTAGGACCGTAAACGATCTTCGCTCCTGTGCGTTTTGCCAGGTCTACGTGCCCCGAAACAAAATCCGCGTGGAAGTGTGTTTCGAAAATGTATTTGATGGATCCCTTCCATTCCTTCGCCAGATCCAGGTAAGGCTGAACTTCTCTCAATGGATCGATCACTGCTATTTCTCCTTCGCTTTCAATGAAGTATGCCGCTTCGGCTAAACATTTGGTGTATAATTGTTCTATGCGCATGTGTGTATTTTTATAGAACAAATTTCGGGTTTTTTTTGAAGCAAAAAATGACTTTGCTCATAAGAAATCGAAAAGTTGCCTTCGACTACGCTCAGTCAGCTTTTCAAGCCAAGCTTAAACTATGTCGTTTTCGATATGCTCCGCTATTCAACTGACTGCCTTGTGAACTTTTGGACTGATTTTTGATTTTTCCGGTTCAGTTCGCAAAATTGCACTATTTTTAAACCCAAATAATTGAATATGAAAAAAGGACTTAAGTACATTTCAGCATTGATGCTTTTATGTATTACTACCACTTCGCTTTTAGCACAAAAAGTTGAACTTCCCAAAGATGCAGCACCGGGTATTTATGCCGCTTTTGTTACAACAAGAGGGAATATCATTGTAAAACTAGAGGAAGAAAAAACACCTATGACAGTTGCCAATTTCGTTGGCCTGGCTGAAGGAAATATCACACTTTTTGATTCTATTAAAATTACAAAACCATTTTACGATGGATTGAAATTTCACCGTGTGATCAAAGATTTCATGATCCAGGGAGGAGATCCTCAAGGAAATGGAATGGGTGGTCCCGGATACAAATTCCCGGATGAAACAAGACCTGATCTGACACACAGCGGGCCTGGGATCCTTTCCATGGCGAACAGCGGACCGGCTACAAACGGAAGTCAGTTTTTCATTACACACAAGGAAACTCCATGGTTGAACGGGAAACACACTGTTTTTGGTCATGTGATCGAAGGACAGGATGTGGTGAATAAAATCGAACAAAACGACGTGATGACGAAAGTGATCATCATCCGTAACGGGAAAGCGTACAAATCGTGGAATGCGACAGAAACATTCAAGACAACTTATGCAAAAGTACAGGCTGAACTGGAAGTAAAAAGAGCAGAACAAGCGAGATTGGATGCAATTGAAAAGGAACGTATTGCAAAAGTTTCCAAAATGACTGAAGCTGAATACCGCGTATACTTATTGGATGAAATCCGTAAAACTTACCCTACTGCACAACAAACAGAATCCGGGTTGGTTTACGTGATCCAAACAGAAGGAAACGGTGAAAAAGCAAATAAAGGAGACAATGTTTCTACACATTACACCGGAACTTTCCTGAACGGTACGAAGTTCGATTCTTCCCGTGATCGTAATCAACCATTGGATTTCACGCACAATGTGGGGCAAATGATTGCAGGTTATGACGAAGCAATTTCCATGTTGAGCAAAGGTGGAAGAGGTATTTTCGTAATCCCTTATTTCAAAGCGTACGGTGCTGCAGGAAGACCAGGTGGAATCCCTCCATATTCGGATTTGGTATTTGATATTGAGTTATTGAATGTTATTCACAATGTCCCAGCGAAAAAAGAGGTGAATGGCAATCCTGAGAAATAATTTCTTATCCAAATAAATCTTTTAAAGGAGTAATTCAAATGAGTTGCTCCTTTTTTATTTAGTAATATGGCTGCTTTTATTCCTTTTATATAGGAATCATATTAAGGAATAAGATTATCAGGTAAGTAAGCTGATTTTACAGCTACTTTATAGTTTTTATGAATCAATGCACTGATTATTGGAATAGAAATCCAACCTTTTGAAGCGTATTTATGGTCTTCTGTATCCCAATAATTTCTATGTTTAATCAATGCATCAGTGATTGTCTCATCAATTACGTTTTCGTGTTTTGTATAGAACGATTTGTATACCAAAAGAGCTGGAATAACATAATTGTTCAAATACGGATGGCTGGCATTTTCTTGTGTTGTTTTTATTAGCTGCAGAATCATTTCTTCATTTTCAAAATCCAGGTATATTCCTTTGTAACATTCAACCAATGCCTGATCGAAAGCATTAAAAGAGGCAGATGTCATTTCAAAGACTTCTGAGGGGACCGATAACAGATAGTCGATACTTTGTAGGTCATCTGCTATAGTAGCACATTGTAAATAGGTTACCCAATCTGTTGCAGTGATGTAACTTCCTTCCTGATTGCCTGGGAACTCATATTGTTTTCCCCACACAACCGATTTAAAGGTATGGGTTTTGGCTTCATTCATTCTGAACGTAAAAACCCCCATTTCTGCAAGAAGTTGAAAGTTCCCCAACATCTCCTTACTTTTGTTCAATAATACTCCTTTAACAATGGCATCCATTGCTGTATTATTCAATGAAGAAACTCCGGGAGCATACTCAATATTCCTTAAAACCGCATCAAGTACACTCATGTCGCTTGAATAAGCAAAGATCAAACTGTCTTCTTCAGGTTGAAAATGTCTCGTTTGGTCAATTATCATATTCCAAAATTTATAAAATCTACTTCATCAGCCAATTTCCCGGAGGCTAATTTATGGACATCCGTTAGGGTCGACAACATGTTGATTTTAGGTTTGTTTATTCTTAGTTGATTCCTTTCTTATAAAAACGAAAATAATCGATTTCCATTGCCTGCGGAAAATCATCACTTGCATTTGGGTCGTTGTTATTTCCATGCTGAACACCCAGGTTGAATCGTACCTGCATTTGCTCCGTAAAAGGCCAGGATTCGTTCACCTTGTATTCCTCTCCTGCCTGGATGGTGTTACAATCTGTAGGATTTCCATTCTTCGAATTAAAACGGTACAGGGAATGAACAACTTGCCCGTCAATGGTCCAGATGATCTTGTAATAATCCCATTCTACCGCATAAATATGGTAATCTGCGCTGTAATCGGTTTTTGAATTTCCCCAATTACCGTAACAGGGATATTGATCATCGGCACACTGGGAACTGCTTCTGTTAATACTGTCTCCATGAATGGTAAAATGCGGGTTCTTTGACAGGCGGTTTTTCTTATATCTTCCCACGCAATTATACTCATTCCAGAACTCAAAAATGTCTATCTCGTAGTTGTGCTTTCCATTCTCACCGTTAAACAGCCAGAAAGCCGGCCACAATCCTTTTCCTTTCGGGATTTTGATCCGTGCTTCGTATTTCCCATAACCAAACAGGCGTTGCGATTCGATCCAGGCAGAAGAATACTGAAACGAAGATGAATCTTTCGTTGGTGGAACAGTAGACCAGTTCACCACATATTTTCCGTTGATCGGAGTAGGCTCTTTTCGTGCGATCAGTTTCAGGATCCCGTTTTCTGTGACAATGTTGTGTGAAAGCGGAATCGCTGGAGTGGGATTCGTATTGGCATACCACACTTTGGAACCATCCCGTTCGAAATTAAACCCGGCCAACACTCCCTGATAAGGAAAAATCCAGTTTTTCGGCGCTAATTCCTTGCCATCAAAATTGTCTTCATAGGCCAATACCCATTCCTTATCATTGCAGGGAAGCATTTCTTTATCGGAAATTTTTGAATAAGTATCATCAAAACATTGGGATAACGCGTTTCCGGCAATAAGACCCGTAAATACAAACAAAGAGATTGATCGAAGCAGTTTCATTTTCTTAGTTTAATTCGTTGGGTTGAAGATAGAATGAATTATTGAGCATTTAGAAGATCCGGTAAACAAAAAAGGTTGTATCCGCAATGGACACAACCTTTCTTTTTTTAATTCAATTATCTATTAACGAACAATTCCAGCATCCAATAGTGCTCTGTTGTCCATTACATTCAGTTTTTTCTGCAATGCCTGACGGGAATAATTCGCAATGCTTCCCTTGATCTGGCTTAATAGCTGTAATTTTTCCGCATCGTAGTTTTTCGCTGCCGGAGCCTTTACTGTTTTGATCACACGGATTACATATACACCCGATTGACCAACAGTTGCTTTGGAAGACATTTTGTCCTTGATCTTTCCTGAGAACAATGCTCCTACTACTTCCGGTTCGTAACCACCACCCTGGATACTTGGTGATGCAAATGTTACTTCTGCTTGCTTCACATCTGTTTTCAATTTCTTAGCCAACACCTCCAAATTCGTAACAGATCCGATTTTCTTCAAGATGGAATTTGCTTTTTTCTCGTTCAATGCATCTGTTCTCATACGCTCGTATACGTCAACCAACGCAGGAGCACCTTTTTCACGAATCGAAGAAACAATTGCAATAATCAAACGGTTGTCATCCTGGATAGGAGAAGAACATAAGTCCCCAACTTCCGCTTCGTCGTTGTAAGCCAATTCCAAAATGGTTTGTGCAGCCATTTTAGTAGTGAATCCCTGTACTTTCGGAGCTTCGTCGAACATACGTGCAGGTCTTGAGTAATATCCTTCTCTGCGCGCAATCGTATCAAACAAAATGATCTTGTCTGCGATATCCTGTTTTTTGTTCAACTCTCTGTCGATTTTCGCCAACAAGCTGTAAGCTTTATCTTTCAGGTTTGTCTTCGTATCTTCAGAAGGCAACAATGTTTTTTGAACTACTGCCAATACTGGGAATGCTTTATCATTCTTTCTGTCCAATACTTCCATGATGTGGAATCCGAAATCTGTCTGAACAACTCCGATCGATCCAACCGGCTTACTCTTCGCGAAGTCAGAGAATGGTGTCACCATTTCGTAATCCATGAAGTCTTCGTAAACACCACCTTTGTCTTTCGATCCCGGATCTTCCGAATATTTCTTCACGAACTCCTCGAAGTTGGAAGCGTTTACCACTTTCACCAAACTGTCAGCCAATTTCTTAGCAGAAGCAATTTTTTTCGTATCTCCTTTTTGTGCACTGATCAAAATGTGACGCACTTTCATTACTGTCGAGTTAAAGTCCAGTACTTTCGCAATACGTGTTGTTCCGTTCTCATTGTAAGGCCCAACAATCTGGCCGATAGCAGCTGTTTTGAAAACCGTATCCATTGCAGCAGGATAAGTCATTCCCTGACGTGCTTTCGGATCTCCTTCCGGACGGAAAGTCATCATGTGACCTTCAGCATACATTCTTGGCAATTCGGAATTCTCCAAAATGAACAATGAGTCGTTTGTTGAAGCTGCAAATCCTTTCTTGATCTTAGCCATTTCTTTGTTGAACACCAATGAATCTTTTTTGGAAGGAACAATCGTCACATCGAAATACTTCACATCACGACCTGCCATTACCTGGTATTTCGGTTTGTCTTTGTTTTTTTCAAAGAATGCACGAACTTCTTTATCCGAAATCTTCATTTGGTTCTCAGTGATATCACGGTAAGCTCCCATTACAAAAGAAACAGACTTCGATTCGTTTTTAGCCAGGTATTCGTTCTTAGCCTCTAATTTGGTTACATAAGCTCCCTGACCCAGGTACTGGAAGTATTTTTCCTGCATACGCTGTGTACGGATTGCTTCTTTTGTTCTTTTCCAATTATCGATTGCTGCAGGATCAGTGGATTTTTCCTGGTCCTGGATGTATTTTTCCAATTGAGCAGCATTGAATTGTCCTGTTGCAGGATCTGTAAATGCTTGTTGAATCTCCGGCAATAATGTAAATCCTTCTTCTCCGTAAAGGAACGAAGTGAATTCTTTTTCAGAAACAGCTAAACCAAGCGCTTCGTATTCACCCTTCAGGATGATTTCATCTACTGTCGCAGACCATGCTTTATCCGCAGATTGTTCAGCATCCTTATCCGTATACTCTTTTTGTTGTTGCTGGAACTGTTGTTTGTCAGACATAACAAACTGATTCAATTTAGCATTGTATATTGCCGTATCTACTTCATTTCCGTCGATTGTACCTAACGTACCTCTATCAACTGATGAGCCGATTTTATCAAATAACCCTGTAAGGATAAAAGTTAAAAGAGCTAAACCTGTGATACCTACAAGCAGGTAACGCATGTTTCTGATTCTACCGATGATTGCCATTCTATATTTTCTTTTAAGGGTGCGAATATAATGAGTTGAACCGACTTTTTAAACCTTTCTACTTTTTTTTGTTGTTTCTGCCTCAATTATTTGTGTTGTTCATCCATACGAAATTCAAGTGCCGGGTTCTTTTGCACGCATATTGTGCAGATTTTCGAAGGAATTGTTCCCTGTGTGAACTGAAACACTTCAACCATTATTTATCTCCGAGAGTTTGAATGATAGATTTACTGCCTTTTTCCATATACTCTGTGAGTATTTGTGTTCGGCGGGAGAAAAAACAACAGTATTTTGAGGATTAGCTTGTTTAATTCATCATAAGAAAGGTTAAAAATACAGAAGGGTAAATCCGGAAGCGGAACTCTGTCGTAACTTGTGAAAAATTATCCATGAAACACGTCATTTTCTCTTTCATTCTTATGAGTTTGTCTTTAAGTGCCTGCGGTCAGAAAGATAAAACACCCGAAGTCAGTAAAAAACAAAAAACGGATACCGAATTATCCGGTTACCAGGTGGCTTACTTCGGAAGCGGTTGTTTTTGGTGTGTCGAAGCCATTTATGAATCGGTAAAAGGAGTAATCGAAGTAGAAAGCGGGTATTCCGGCGGACATGTCGAAAATCCAACGTATGAAGCAGTTTGTACGGGAACAACCGGACACGCGGAAACGGTGAAAATCTATTATGATTCCACGATCATTTCTTACGACGATCTCCTGAAGGTTTTTTACGATTCTCATGATCCGACAACGATGAACCGTCAGGGGCCGGATGCCGGGACCCAGTATCGATCAGCTATTTTCTACCAGAACAATTACGAACGTGATCATGCAAAAGCGTATATCGATCAATTGTTGAAAGAGAAAAAATTCCCGCGCATAACAACCGAAGTGGTCAAATACACGGCTTTTTACAAAGCGGAAGAATACCATCAGAATTTTGAGTGCCGCAATCCGAATAACGGTTACGTGCAAGCTGTTTCACAACCACGATTGGAGCAGTTTAAGATCAAGGCACCGGAGATGCTGAAAACAAAATAATTGCGAATTGCGAATGCCGAATTACGAATTGAATCGGTTCGGTATTCGCAATAATGGATTCATAATTTTGAATTGGCAAGGTAATCTTCAACCTCACGAATGTGAACCATCGGGATGGAACAAATTCCTGCTGCACAAACGGTCGCTTCACTTTCATTGGTATAGCGCACCAGTAAAAATGGCGAACTTTGTTTCCTGAAAATATTCCAGTCGGGAGTTTTTGGAATCGTCAATAATCGTACTTCCTGCTGAAAACGCAATAACAATAAGGCCCAATTCGAATATCCGGAACCGTATTGTTCCATTCCATCAATCACATTCTGAAGCATTTGTTTCGCCTTTTCTTCGTAATCCGGTTCATCAGAAAGCAGGGAAAGTGAGAGCAGGTTGTGTGCCATGATACTATTCGTAGCCGGAATCACATTGTCGTTAATTTCCATTTTACGGGCGATCAGATCGTGGTCATTCGCGGTAAAAAAGAACATTCCGGATTGTTCGTCATAAAAACTTTTCAGTGTATAACGACCTAATTCCTGGGCAAAAACCAAATCTTCTTCATTTCCCGTAACCTGGTAAAGCGCCAAAAATGCCTGAATGGTCGTTGCATAATCATCCAGGAATCCGGTGATGAATGAACGTCCGTTCTGTCGGGTGTGAAACAGCTGAAAATTCCTGTCAACCTGGTAGTTCCGGATCCATTTGGCAATTTGCAAAGCCAGTTTGAGGTATCCATGATCTTCCGTCGCTTTGAATGTTTCCAGCAAACCTGTTATTGTCAATGCGTTCCATGCTGTGAGACATTTGGTATCCGTAACAGGAGCAATTCGTTTCTTACGAAGATGCAACAAGGTATCCAGTTGTGCCTGGATTTTTGCAGGATCAATTGCCGGATTGGCTTTACAAAACTCTTCCCAGGTTTCATTTCTAAGCAAAACCCATTGCTGGTGTTCCCAATAGCCCTTATTTCCGGGATTATAAAATTTCCAGAACCAGGAAGCATTTTCTCCTAAAGCAGATTCAATCTCTTCTTTTGTCCATACATAATACTTCCCTTCCACTCCTTCCGAATCAGCATCTTGTGCCGCGAATAAACCACCTTCCTCACTTTGCATTTCCCATTCAAGCCATCCCAACGTTTGATCCAAAACACGTTTGTATTCCGGTTCTTTTGTCTGGGTATAGGCCTGGGCATAAACACTTAAAAGTTGTCCGTTGTCATAAAGCATTTTCTCAAAATGCGGGATTTTCCACAATAGATCAACTGAATATCGCGAAAAACCACCTCCAAGCTGATCATAGATTCCTCCCAATGCCATTTTGCGCAAAGTCAGATTGACGTATTTTTGAATTTCTTCTTTCTGCTCTAAAACCCCGTAATGCAACAAAAATTCCAGGTTGCTCGGCAATGGAAATTTAGGTGCAGAGGTCGGGCCACCTTCTACCATATCCATGCGTGGTTGCCACCTGCGAACAAGTTCCCATAATTTGTCTTCCGGAAAGGGCTTTACAGGTTCTGCAACGGCTATCAGATCCGATTGCCGGACACCATCTGCCAATTCTTTGGCATATTCCAATACTTTTCCAGGTTCCTCTTTGTAGGTACGATTCAGGGATTTCAGAACATGCATCCATTGTTCCTTGGGAAAATAAGTCCCACCGTAAATCGGTTGTCCATTCGGGATGGTGAAACAATTCAGAGGCCATCCACCTCGCTGGGTCATTAATTGAACTGCGGTCATGTAAACCTGGTCCACATCCGGGCGTTCCTCCCGATCAACTTTGATACAAACAAAATGTTTGTTCATTAAAGCTGCCACTTCTTCATCCTCGAAGCATTCGTGCTCCATCACGTGACACCAGTGACAAGCGGAATAACCGACCGAAACAAGCACCAATTTTTGTTCTTTCTCAGCTCTTTCAAAAGCTTCCTTCGACCAGGGAACCCAATTTACAGGATTGTGGGCATGCTGCTGCAAATAAAGACTGCTTTCGTGAATGAGTTCGTTTGTGTATTGTTCCATAGATTAAAGGTACGAAAGTCGTGGAATGAATTTGTGAATTTCAGGAAGGATTTTCCGGTTTAAAATTAGTTACCATGGTAGAAGGAGGATAAGTGTACTCTTATCCGAAAGGACTGAAAAAAATACCTGAGACCCCCATAAACAAAGGGCTGTTCACCATATCGCGAACATGCAACCCGCTCCACCTCATCCATCAAATAATTCCCAATTCCTTGCAGATAATAAACAATCATTTGTCTTTTCCTTAATTGGATTAATTTTGTAGCTCAATTTTTATGGATGTGAAGCAATTACAACCTTTTCATGTACTTATTTATTTAGCTGGAATCCTTGCGATGTTAACCGGTATGAGCTTTTTAGTTAAAGGAGACAAGATTGATCTTTTTGGAACAGATATTCGGTTCCTTACGTTCAACGATGCCCTGACCCCGCCAAAGCCGGCAGAGAAGAAAGATATCACCAATATTGTCAAAGTTGACACAGTTGATGTGGAAGGTCTTTCTGCAGATACAACCATTAAGAACACGTTTGAATCGGACGGAAAGATGGGCGCTCCTGCCGGTGGCACCTTGTCCGCAGAAGCTGCAACAAGTCTTCAGTTCAATGCCAAAGGACAAGAAGCACTTTATACATTCTTTGAAAAACTGGACGCTGCAGCAAAGGGTAAAAAGGTCCGCATATTGCATTACGGGGATTCACAAATCGAAGGTGATCGCATGACGTCCTATATTCGTCAGCGCCTGCAAACGCAATTCGGTGGATTTGGCCCGGGAACCATTCCTGCCAAGAATGAATACAATACGATTACTTTCAAGCAAACCTGTTCGCCCAATTTTACCCGTTACACTGCTTTTGGAGGTGCAAGTCTGAAATCGCGTAAATACGGCTCGATGAACAGTGCTGCGCGTTTCACTCCTGAAATGGATAGCGCACAAATGGCTATTTCGACCAGTATCAAGGAAGCATTCATTGAAATTGAACCAACAAAAACAGCTTATTCACGTGCAAGAACATATAACAATGCAAAGATGTTCTACACAAGTTGTATCAAACCATGCAAAATAAAAGTCTATAACGGAACAACACTCATTCACGAGGACAGCCTGGAAAATGATGGAAAATACCACGTTCTCTCACTCGAATTTCCTTCCACTCCAAATAAATTACGCTACGAATTTTCTGCAGCCGTCAGCCCGACAATTATCGGTTTCTCTTTGGAAAGCGATTATGGGGTTATGGTCGACAATATCGGGATGCGCGGTTCAAGCGGAACATTTTTCGGAAAGATCGACCACAATACCGCATCCAAAATGTATTCTGACCTGAATGTTGAAATGGTTATTATGCAATTCGGAGGAAACGGTGTTCCGTATATGAATGATTCTTCATCCGTTCGACGCTATGCAAAACAGTTCAAAGGTCAATTGTATACCGTAAAAAAATTACGCCCGTCTGCTTCAATCATTGTAATTGGGCCAAGCGATATGTCGATGCAGGCAGTAAATGGTCGTGTAACTTATAAAATGCTTCCATTCCTGGTTCAGGAAATGACACGCGTTTCAAAAGATGTGGGTGCTTGTTACTGGGACCTTTTCAGTGCAATGGGTGGAGAAAATTCCATGCCTAGTTGGGTTGAAAAAGGATTGGCCGGGAACGATTACATCCACTTTACCAATCGGGGCGCAAGTATTGCATCACAGCTTTTCTTCGATGCTTTTGCCGCAGAATATGTCAAATGGAAACAAAGAGCTCAATAAAAACGGCATGTTCGTTGCTCAAATGAAATATTGGATGAAGTTTAGTTTTTATACCGCATTATTAGTTGCCTCATTGATTGCCTGTACCGGTCAGTCGCAAGAAGTGATCCTGCGTGATAAAACTCCGCTCGACACCTACATTTATCCCAATTTTCATCACCTTGACACCAATTTAAAACGCCAATATCCTTTCATCAATTTTGAAAACAATTGTTTCCGGTTTTACAGCCCGCAAAGTGCCAATTGGGAACGTCTTTTCCAGGACTTCGCGAACATGGTAACCGAAAAGAATTGTAAATTGAATTTTTACCACATCGGCGGGTCGCATCTTCAGGCAGATGTTTATACACACGACATCCGGACCTATTTGCAAACGCATTGGCTGGATATTCCGGGAGAACGCGGATTGATATTTCCTTTTGATCTTGCAAATACAAACAATCCCTGGAATTACGAGTTTCATTCCAAAAATAACTGGATTACCCACCGAAGTGTCAATTACAACCGTCCGGAAGGAATTGATTTCGGATTATTGGGCGCAGTTGTTGAGTCACCCGATTCCATCGTAGAGATCAAATTCAATTATGATAAAACGGATGTTAAACCCGGATTTACACGACTTCGTGTCTACCACAATAAAGGAGTCTTCCCATATGAGCTTAATTTCGGGCCCGATGAAATCCTGATCGTAAACAAATTCCGTAATGAAACATTGGGTTACACGGAAACTATTTTTACAGACCCGGTGGATACTTTCAATCTTCAATTTACACGATTGATTGCGGGTCCTTACAGATTACAGCTCAATGCATTTCAGTTGAGCAATGCATCGCCCGGAGTTTCCTATACCGCTATCGGGATTAACGGCGCGGGATTGTATACTTACCTTGCCAACAAGAATTTTGAGGAGCAGCTAAAAGAATCTCCACCTGATTTCTTTGCATTCTCCGTCGGAACAAATGACGCCAACGTTCCTTACAGTTCGTTCGACCCGGAAACATACAAGAAGAACCTGGAATCCATGATACTCAAAGTACTGACGGCCAATCCGGAATGCGCCATTTTGCTTACTGTTCCAAATGATGCAGGTTACAAGAAGAAATACCTCAACAAAAATGTCGCCAGGGAACGTGAAGTCATCATAGAACTGGCCAAAAAATACCAATGCCCCGTTTGGGATTTTTACGGGATCATGGGTGAATTGGGCTCTTCCCGTATTTGGAAGGCCCACGGCCTAATGCGCGCTGATTTAGTGCACTTTACAGCGCCGGGTTATCATCTGAAAGCAGATCTGTTCATCGATGCCTTTGAAAAGTGGCTGGAACAAATGGAAAGAAGAAAATACATCAATTAAAATATCCTTTAAACCTATATGGAATCATTGCACCGCATTTTTAGTTTCACACATATGTCAGCTGATGACCTGGCATTTAACCGTCTGGATTTTTGGATTTTCTTCCTGGCGTTCATGGTGCTTTTCAGTTTCCTTCACAAACACCAGTTGGTGCGGAGTATGTTCATTACTGTTGCCAGTTTGTTCCTGTATTTTAAAACTTCCGGCTTCTTTGTGACACTTTTGGCGCTTTCCGTGGTGGTCAATTTTTTCCTTGGGAAATGGATTTTTAAAGTTGAAAGTAAATTGGGCCGTAAATGGATCATTGCATTTTCCGCAATTTTCAATTTATTCTTCCTGGGATACTTTAAATATGCGCACTTTTTCACCGATTCCTTCAATAAAATGTTCCACACCGACTACGAGATCTTCAACTCCTTTGCACAATGGGGGAATGGATTTTTCGGGGAAGGAACTTTCGAAACCATGATCTTAATGCCGGCCGGAGTAAGTTTCTTTACTTTCCAGTCGATCAGTTATGTTGTGGATATTTACCGCAAGGAAATTGAACCGGTAAAGAACTTCTGGGATTATTCGTTCTATGTCACCTATTTCCCGCATGTGCTCATGGGACCGATCGTTCGTGCACGGGATTTCATTCCCCAGATCTATCAGAAATTCAACCTAAGCCAAAAAGAATTCAGCGAGGCTGTCTTCCTGATCATGAAGGGGCTTTTCAAAAAGATCGTTTTGGCCGATTTCATTGCAACACACTTCATCAACACCATCGTCGACAATCCTGAAACATATCCGGGATACTGGAGTGTCATTGCCATGTGGGGATATTCTCTGCAGATTTACGGTGATTTCTCCGGTTATACAGACATTGCGATCGGAATTTCCAAACTGATGGGTTTCGAGCTGTTACCAAACTTCAATTCTCCCTATAAAGCAAACAGTGTGGCTGACTTCTGGAGAAGGTGGCATAAATCATTGGGATCCTGGTTAAGGGATTACCTGTATATTCCGTTGGGAGGGAATAAAAAAGGGACAGTAGGAACTTATATTGCGATCATCATCATTTTTATCTTCCTGATCTTCATCACCGGCTGGTTTGAACTGATCTTCGTATATGTCGGATTAATGAGTTTATACGCCATTGCCATTCTTGTCAGTCCGAAAGTGAAAACATTCATGCACCGCGACTTGAATTTATTGATTACAATGATCCTGGGGGGGCTATGGCACGGAGCTTCCCAAAACTTCGTGATCTGGGGAGCAATGAACGGATTGGCGCTGGTGATTTACAATCACTGGAAAAAGATCTCACCGTATGAAAAAAGTTCCTGGTGGATTGTCCATTTCTGGAAAATCCTGTTGACTTTCAACTTCATTACCTTCACGCGGATTTGGTTCCGTCTGAAAAAAGAAGGAGCCCCGGAGAACATGCTGGATCGGATCTTTCTTCATTTTAACTTCAAATGGGAAACTTTCCAGGTAATGATTGATAAATACTACCCGGCACTTTTGATCATGCTACTAGGTTTTTTCCTGCACTGGATGCCACAAAAATGGAAAAATTTGATGGTGGGGAGTTTCGTGAAGACTCATTACGTACTGCAAATGTTAATCATTGCTGTTTTCATTGTGATCTTGTACCAGGCGGCTTCCAATTCCTTCCAACCTTTTGTATATTTGGAGTTCTAAATAAAATTGATAATGGAGAATTTAAAAATTGAAAAGAGCTTTAAGTCCTTACTTTTCAATTGTCCATTTTCAATTCTCAATTCATAGATATGTTACCGGAAGTTCACTTTCAGGATTTGGGGCTGATCGATTACCAGGAGGCCTGGGATTACCAGGAAAAACTCTTCGGGGAAACCATTGCCTTGAAAATCGAACGCAGAAATGGTACCAGCACGGAAGAGACCAAAAATCACCTGCTGTTTTGTGAGCATCCGCATGTTTTCACCCTGGGGAAAAGCGGCACGGAAGATCACTTGCTCCTGAATGAGCGTGGCCTGGAGGAACACGAAGCAAAATTCTATAGGATCAATCGCGGAGGCGATATCACGTACCATGGTCCCGGACAATTAGTCGCTTACCCACTTTTGGACCTCGATTATTTCTTTACGGATATTCATAAATACATGCGTTACCTGGAAGAAGCAGTTATCCAGGTTCTGGCCCATTACGGGATCAAAGGCGAACGCTCACAAGGATTCACCGGTGTATGGATTGACCCGGAAAAACCGACTGCACGAAAAATCTGTGCGATGGGCGTAAAATCATCGCGTTGGGTGACCATGCATGGAATTGGTTTCAACATAAATTCAAATCTTTCCTATTTTTCTCACATTGTGCCTTGCGGAATTGAAGATAAATCGGTAACTTCCTTGCAACTGGAACTTGGAAGAGCTGTTGACATGCAGGAAGTAAAAGACCTCTTAAAGGAAAAACTAGCCTCCCAATTCGGATTCACTTACGCACAATAGTCATGAAACGCACCCTACTCAAATGGTTAAAACGAACTGGTTGGTTTGTCTTAATCCTGTTTTTATCCGTTAACATTTTCATTCTTCTAAGCGGCCGTTTTTATCTCTATAAAGGAGTTTATTACACCTACCTGCAAGGAGAAACTTCTCCTACCATCTACGATTTGAACAAATTCAGCAATACTACGGTTAAAGCCCCGAAGAAAAGTGAACCCTGGAGTTTTAAGCTCACCGGGAGTGAAGCTCTTGGAAAGGAAGATCTGAAATACATGGATACCTGGCTAACCTCTTCTTTTCTGATCGTAAAAAATAACAAGGTAATTTATGAGCATTACTGGGATGAGCATCATCCGGAAACTGTTTCCAATTCATTTTCGGCTGCAAAAACAGTAGTCAGTATACTCATTGGTATAGCGCTGGAAGATGGTGATATTAAAAGTTTGGATGAGCCGGTACACAAGTACATTCCTGAATTTACGGGGAAAGGAAAAGAAAAGATAACCATTCGTCATTTACTTGCGATGGCTTCCGGACTGGATTGGACGGAAAGCGGAAAAAATCCACTGTCTGAAAATGCAGAATCCTATTATGGATGGGATTTGAGAGGATTGGTCACACGACAACACGTGGAACGGGCTCCCGGCAAAGAATTTATTTACCAGAGTGGGAATTCACAGTTGCTTGCGTTCATCCTGGAAAAAGCTACCGGCAAAGATCTTGCTGCGTATGCCTCTGAAAAATTCTGGCAACCAATCGGAGCAGAATCGGATGCATTCTGGAGCTTGGACAAAGAAAACGGAGACGAAAAAGCATTTTGTTGTTTGTACAGTACGACCCGTGATTTTGCACGTATCGGAAAATTGTTGGCCAATCATGGTAAATGGAACGATAAACAAGTTATTCCGGTTTCCTATTTTGATGAAATGGTCAAAAATCCGGTCATGACAACGGAAGAAGGTGTTCCGAACACACGTTATGGTTTACATATCTGGACGTATATCAGTAACGGACATCCGGTTTACTATTGCCGTGGAATCAAAGGCCAGTACATCATTGCTATCCCGGACGAACAGTTGATCATTGTACGGACCGGTCACAAACGTGCCCCTGATACAGACCCAAAAATCCTGGAAACAGCAAATACCAAAGCGAACCGGGAGAAAATCGGTCATCCGTCTGATCTGTTTGAATACATCCGCATGGGAAGAACAATAGCAGCTGCTGACAAATGATTACTTTCATGCTCCTAAACAAATGAGCACTGAAAAATGATGGAACACAGGAATTACACTAAAGTTTATCTTCCTCTCTTTTTTATTCTCCTGGGCTTTGTGCTTAAAGGAATTTTCCTGGGTTCTAACTCACTGGGGGGAGATGAGCCGTTCAGCGTATACCATTCACAGCAGTCATTGGATCAGTTATTTGCCATTTTCCAGAGTGAAAATAATCCTCCTCTGCATTTTTTGCTGCTGCACTATTGGATCAAATTTTTTGGCATTTCTGAAATCTCGGTACGAATGCCTTCTCTTATTTTCAGCGCTTTCACCGTGCTTTTCATTTACAGGATCGGATTTCGGTTCTTCAACCTGCGTGTAGCAGTTATTGCTTCTATCCTATTCACTTTTTCTACCTACCAGGTTTTATACGCACATGAAGCCAGAGCATATGCTTTGATGGGATTCCTGACCGCTGTTTCCATGTTCTGCTACCTGGAGATAATCCACTCAAAGAATAGGAACAATTGGATATTATTCTGGTTCTTCCTGGCAAATACTTTGTTGATCTATACGCACTTCTTCGGATTTTTCATCCTGTTTATTCAATTCTTCTTTATCCTGTTCCAGCGAAAACTATTAAAGGACTATTACCGCTTTCTGATCTTTTTTGTGCTTGTCATGCTGATTACCTATTCGCCCTATCTGTGGCTGATATTGAGCCGCTTTTCAAGCGCTGCAGGAGGAACCTGGGTAACGCCTCCAAGCGGGATCAATGCTTTGTATGAAATGCTTCGCGCTTTCAGTAATGCGCCGGTAACAGCGGTATTCACGTTAGCCGGAATGCTTGTAGGTTTGGTCCTTTTGATCATGAAACGCAGGCAAAACCCCAATCGCATTGCAACCAGATTGATCCTGTGCTGGTTCTACATCCCATTCGTATTTATGTTTGTGATTTCTTTTTGGATCCCAATGTTCCTTGACCGATACCTGATGTTTGTTTCGATCGGTTTTCCACTCATGGTTGCTGTTTCCACCGATTTCATCATTCAAAAACCGAAATTACGGCTACTCATTCCGGCTTTGATCTGCCTCTTGTTTATTGTCACGGTAAAACCCAATAAGACCAACAAACGGGAAGTCCGGGAAACAGTTCAATTGGTCAGACAACTGGAAAATAACGAAACTCTGGTATTGGTTGCCCCGGTCCATTTTTCGCTCAACTTCATTTACTATTACGACCGCAATCTATTTCGGCTTTCTGATACCGAACTGGTCAAAAAGAAATTAAGTAGGGAAAGGCTTTACTGTATCAACAGTTTGGAAGGAATCGATTACAAATCCGCAAAACGCATTGTTCTGGTTGATGCTGCCAGTAATTTTTCAGCACCGAATAATAACCTCCTGAATACGCTGAATACGGAGTTCTACCAGGTTAACAAACATCATATCGAGGAAATTTTTGATGTCTACGAATTTACTGCCAAAAACCATTCTCCAGGAGGGTTGAAGTAGAATAAGTAGCAAATGATTAACTTTGTAATCCAAAATCGATTGAAGCAATGCGCGAAGAATTAAAAGGTCCGGTAGTTGAAAATGTAAAAGTAGTTATCGTTCCTGAAATCAATGAAGAAGGCGGAACACAGCATTATGTATATCTCCTCAATTTACGTGATGATATCATGGAAGGAATCATTATCACAAGCCGGGGTTATGGAGAAGATGTAAACACCGGTGAGAAGATCAAAACCTCTACTTTACGTCATTCACTGGAAGTTCTTTTACCTAATGAAGCGGCGAAAATCGAGCCTATTATGGAAGAAGTGTTTGGTTTGACGAATGAATACTGGGTTTCCTTCTGGGCAGATGATGTGATGTACGACAAGCGCTTTATTTTCCTTCCCGAAACGATCAATGAGAAGAACTTCATCGAGATCCCGAAATTGGGTGGTAAAGGAATTATGATAGGATAAGAAAGACTGATAGACTTTAGACAAAAGACTCAAGACAGACCCACTAAAATTGAAAAACCTCGACAATCCATTCGTTTGGAGTCGAGGTTTTCTTTTAACTATAAATCTGTCTTTTGTCTAAAAAAGTCTATTAAAGAGTTCCACGTTTCTCCTGTTCCCTCTCGATGGATTCAAATAACGCTTTGAAGTTTCCTGCTCCAAATCCTTTTGCTCCCATTCGTTGGATAATCTCGAAGAAAACAGTCGGACGGTCTTCAACAGGCTTTGTAAAAATCTGCAGCAAATAACCTTCATCATCCGCATCGATCATGATTCCCAGTTTTTGCAATTCATTGATGTCTTCTTTGAATTTAGACATGTGGTCTTTCAAACGCTCAGGAATCGCATCGTAATATGCCTGCGGAGGAGTTGACAGGAACTCGATCCCACGGGAACGCATATCGGCAACCGTTTTGATGATATCATCCGTTGCAACAGCAATGTGCTGAACACCTTCACCTTCATAAAAATCAATGTATTCTTCGATTTGGGATCGTTTTTTACCCTCAGCAGGTTCGTTGATCGGGAACTTAATGCGGCCGTTTCCGTTCGACATTACTTTCGACATCAAAGCAGAATATTCGGTCGTAATTTGTTTATCATCGAACGATAAGAAATTTACAAATCCCATGATATCTTCGAACCATTTTACAGCTTCATTCATTCTGTTCCACCCGGTATTTCCAACCATGTGATCAATGAATTTCAATCCAACCGGAGCAGGGTTGTAATCTGACTTATACTCCACATAACCCGGCATGAAAACACCTTTGTAATTCTTGCGCTCAACGAATACGAAAACCGTCTCACCATAAGCACCGTAAATTCCGGAACGCACTACTTCTCCGTGCTCATCAGATTCGACCATTGGCTCAAAGAAAGATTTCGCTCCTCTTTTGGTTGTTTCTTCGTACGATTTTCTGGCATCTTCTACCCAAAGTGCAATCACTTTTACTCCGTCACCATGTTTTTTTACATGTTCACCAATTGGTGAATCACTTTTCAATGCTGTTGTTAGTACAATCCGGATCTTATCTTGCTTTAGCACGTATGATGCACGATCTTTCATACCGGTTTCCAAACCTGCATATGCTAAATCCTGGAACCCGAATGCTGTTTTATAAAAGTGCGCTGCTTGTTTCGCATTACCTACATAAAACTCTACATAATCAGTTCCCAACAAGGGCAAAAAGTCTTGTGCGCCTTCAAAAATTTTCTCTAATCCGTATTCTACGTTCTTAATTTCGTTACTCATAATATTTATCTAATTAAAATTTCTGGCCAACTCTCCCCTTGAGGGGAGATCAAGAGGGGTGACCATCCCCCCTTAGTCCCCCTTCAAAAGGGGGAAATAATAAACTACTTATCCAGCCAACTTGTCGCATAAGAATCATCTTCCATATCTACAGCGGCCTGTGTTAATTTTAAAGGTCTGAAAGTATCCACCATTACAGCCAGTTCTTTTGTCTCTGTTTGTCCGATACTTCTTTCATAAGCACCCGGATGCGGTCCATGAGGAATTCCTCCCGGATGCAGGGAAATATATCCTTTTTCTACATGATTTCTACTCATGAAATCGCCATCCACATAATACAACAACTCGTCGGAATCGATATTACTGTGATTGTACGGCGCTGGAATCGAAAGCGGATGGTAATCATACATTCTCGGAACGAATGAACAAATCACGAAATTGTGTCCCTCAAATGTTTGATGTATCGGCGGCGGTAGATGCACACGTCCGGTAATCGGTTCGAAATCATGGATCGAAAAGGCGTATGGGAAATTGTATCCGTCCCAACCTACGACATCAAAAGGATGTGAAGCATATTCCAATTCATGTAACATGTTTTCCTTTTTGATCTTGATTGTAAATGTTCCCAATTCATCGTGCGTCTCCAATTCGGTAGGTCCTCTGAAATCACGTTCACAGAATGGTGAATGCTCCAGTAACTGTCCGAAGTTATTCCGGTAATTGCGCGGCGTTAAGATCGGAGAGAATGATTCTACAATGAACAACCGGTTCTTTTCCGTTTCAAACTCCATTTGATAGATCATCCCACGGGGAATCACCAAATAATCACCGTAGCTGAATGGAATATTTCCAAGCATCGTTCTCAGTTTCCCGCTTCCTTCATGGATGAAAATCACTTCGTCTGCATCCGCATTCTTATAGAAATAGGTTTGCATGGATTTTTTCGGTGCCGCCAACGCAATATTCACATCATTATTAAAAAGAACAATTTCACGAGACTCCAAAAAATCATCTTTCGGAGCCACATTATAGCCTTTCAGCATGCGCGAAGTGATGTTCTTATTCACCGCAGGAACGGGAGTCAGGTCTTTCAATTCTTTGATGGATTTCACCATCGTTGGACGGTGCACGTGATATAACAGTGACGAAAAACCATGAAATCCTTCCGTACCGAATAACTGTTCGTAGTATAAATCACCGGATTCCTTGCGGAACTGGGTATGTCTTTTAGGAGGAATTTTCCCCAGGTTATAGTAAAACGGCATGTTTTCTTTATTTATTTTTTAACAATTCGATCATATAAGGTTCAAAAACTCATTCCGGTTTCCGAATCAGTAACCAGATCAGTTTTGTCATCAATTCCAACCACATAGTATTTGAAAGTTACGCAAAAATACCGACAAAAAGAGGTATAAAAAATGAGAATTGTCAGTTTTTAACCGAAAGTGAAAACTTTCATTCCGTTGAAAAAAAAGTATATTTGCGCTCAAATCGCGCCCATGAAAAAAATTCTGGTTTTAGGTTCTTGCGGACAAATTGGTACCGAGCTGGTACTTGCATTAAGAGAAAAATTCGGTGCTCAAAATGTTGTCGCTGCCGATTTAAAAGACGAATGTCCTGATAATCTTTCAAACGGACCGTATATCCAATTAGATGCTTTGAACAAGGACCTGGTTCGTGCATATATTATAGAACAAAAATTCTCCGATGTTTACCTGCTTGCAGCTTTGCTTTCAGCTACGGCGGAGAAAAACCCGGATTTTGCCTGGAAACTAAACATGGAAAGCCTGTTTATTATTTTGGACCTTGCAAAAGAAGGACATATTTCAAAAATCTTCTGGCCTTCATCCATCGCTGTTTTCGGGCCTACAACTCCCCGATTCAATACGCCGCAATATACGGTCATGGAACCTAGCACGGTTTACGGAATTTCGAAACAGGCAGGTGAAAGATGGTGTGAATATTATTACAATAAGTTTGGAGTAGATGTTCGCAGTATCCGTTACCCTGGATTGATTTCTTATAAAAGTTTACCGGGAGGCGGTACTACAGATTATGCAGTAGATATTTACTACAAGGCAAAGGCCGGAGAACATTTCACTTGTTTCTTAAAAGAAGATACGGCACTTCCTATGATGTTTATGGACGACGCCATTCGTGCGACGATTGAATTGATGGAAGCACCTGCTGAAAAAGTAAAAATTCGTTCGAGTTATAATCTTTCGGCATTGAGTTTCACCCCGAAGCAGATTTTTGAGAGCATCCAAAAAATAATCCCTTCGTTTACAATAACTTACGAACCTGATTTCAGGCAGGCAATCGCTGATTCCTGGCCTGCATCAATTGATGATACGGCTGCGCGGGAAAATTGGGGCTGGAAAGAACGTTACGATCTGGACAAAACAACTAACGAAATGTTAAATAATTTGTAGTTAACGTTTAAAATAATCAAACTGTTCATTGTTAATCGAAGAAAAAAAGCACTTCAGCGAAATTTTGTATGGATTTAGGTAACTGTAACAAAATAATTCTATCTTTAGAATGCGCTACAAAACTAATTCAAAACATGTGGAAGTATAAACAAATCGGACTTGTTGTTTTTTTCCTGTCACTACTTATGACTGCCAAAGCATCCCCTACCACGGATCAGGATGGCAAGCTGAATGTTACAGATGAAAAAGGAAGAAAGCAGGGCAAGTGGATTTACTACGGTAAAGACCGTCCTGATTCCGGTGTTCCCGCAAACGGTAAAGTAGAGGAAGGAAAGTACGTTGATGACCGCAAAGAAGGCATTTGGATTAAATACCATACGGATGGAATGACTCCGTCTCTTAAAGGAAATTACGAAAACAACCGCCCGAAAGGACAGTTCACGCGCTATTGGGCAAATGGACAGCCAAAAGAAAGAGGAAATTTTGAAAAGAATATCTATAAAGATTCCCTGATTCGTTATTATGAAAACGGCCAACCTTCGTACCAGGGAAAATACAACGAAATTGGAAAAGAAAACGGTAAGATCCGTTACTATTATCCAAACGGACAGTTGGAATACGAATACGATTCCAATAATGGTGTGATTTCAGGAAAAGCTGTACGCTACTATGAAAATGGTGACGTAAAAGAAATCTCTTACTACGATGGTTCAGGTAACCAAACAAGATCCGAGGCAAAAGATCCTGTTCACCCGATGGTGAAAGTAAAAGATCCGGGACAATCCAAAGAAAAGGCTCCTGCTATTAGTGGAACACCGAAAACACAAGGTGTGAAATGGGCTCCAAACGGTTATAACAAAGTATACAACGGTGACGGAGAAATCTGGCAGGATGGAGAATTTAAAAACGGGGCGCTTTGGGACGGTAAAGTGTATGTCTATGACAATGATGGAATCCTTCTGAAAGTGAAAGTCTATAAAGGTGGTGTATACCATTCTGATGGACAATTATAAAAGCCAACCAAGAATAAATTAATATAAAGGAAGTCCCTTCTGCTGCGGTGGAGGGGATTTTTGTTTGAAAAAAGATAATGGTTTTATCCTCCCCCTTGGTCCCCCTCCAAAGGGGGAGGAAGTATGCAGATCAATCAAAGAAGAATATATTCGCGTCTTCTATTGTAGTTAAACTCAAGGCTTATCCCAGAAAGTAGGTTCTGAAAAACGAATGATGGAGATAAAATTACTACTCACTTCTCTAATGATGATGGAATACAACAAGCCGGTTAATCCGCTGTAAATAATCTGATATTCCGTAACAAAAACACCATCTTTATAAATCAATTTCGACTGCAGGTTTCCAAAAGTATCATACGTATAGCGACATTCGGAAACCGGGACCGGATCTGTATTCTTATAGACACAAACCTTTTCTATCAATCCTTTATCCGAATAGCTGTATTTGGTAGTAAGCCTGTTTCCGGTAATAGTAAATAGTTCCTCTTCACGCGCCAAATATCCCAAACTATCCTTGTATTTGGTTACTTCCAGGTACTGATTTCCATAACTGTTGAATACCTTTTTCTTATACTGCCCCTCGTACATTTGATACTCCATTGTTTCCGTATTCCAAAGCAAGCTTCGCTCAATCGAGGGCTTCAAAATACTGTTCATTGTATCAATATCCCGGTAAACCTCTTCTTTCACGATTTGTCCCTCGGAGTTATACGAATAATAAGTTGAAAGGAATCCCCGTCTTTGGCTGATCCTTTTCCGTACCATTCTTCCATCAGCTGTATAATCGTAAAAACGAACATTGGTATCCGTCATCTGATCACCTTTGGAAGTCTGATAATGTCTTACCAGGTTTCCGAGTGTATCGAAATTAAATACGTATACATAATTCGATTCACGCATGATGTCTCCCTGTTTCTTAAAGGTAAACTTGCCATGAATTTCCTTGATCTTGCTTCCTTTGACAAAATGCGTATTGAAAAAAGGAATATCTGTAAATGCGATACCCTTTGTATTCTCTATAAGTTGTGCGGAAGATTGGAATACGGTAAAAAGAAGAAATAAAAAAAAGCTATACTTCAAAAACATAGCACAAAAATGGCGTGAATTTCGAAGCATAGCTACTATTTTAAGAAAATTTGGAATCTTAGTTAAGCAAAGGAAGGATAAAACTAAATCCTAGCATACCTACCAATGCAATAGTCAAAACAGCAATTGTTAAAGGCGACAATTTGATTTTCTCCTGTTCATGATCTGCCGGAGAAGCGATTGTTACTAGCACTTTCAGGTAGTAGTAAATACTGATCCCTGAATTGATCAATGCAATGATCACCAACCAGGAAGCACTTTTCCATGCTGAAGTAAAGAGAATATATTTTGCGAAGAACCCGGATGTCGGCGGAATTCCTGCAAGTGACAATAAAGCCACGATTGCTACAATTGCCAGGAACGGATTTCGTTTCCCCAAACCTCTCAATCCTTCGATTCGATCTTCCGGATCGTTTACCGCAATTGCAACCGCAATGATCCCAACAATAGAGAATCCGTAAGCGAACATGTAGAACCACAGGAATCCTGCTGAGAAAAAGTAATCAACCTGCGATACAAAAAGGATCAATGTATAACCTACGTGCGTAATGGAAGAATAAGCCAGCAAACGCTTGAACTTCACCTGGCGCAGCGCAGATAAATTCCCCACAAACAGGGTAATGATGATCATGACGATCAATGCATCTTTCCAGAACATAAATAGTTCACCTTGTCCGAAACAGATAGCAAACATTTTCAGGAATGCGTAGAATGCTGCGATCTTCACAACAGATGCCATGAAACCGGTTACTGCCGGTGGCGCTCCGTCATATACATCCGGACTCCAGAAATGGAAAGGTGCGGCACCCACTTTGAAAATAAACGAAGCCATGATCAATAAGACACCAATCATCAAAATCGGGCTTAAAGTATCCATTTCAGTAATCTTCATTTGGATTTCCTGAAGTTTGAATGTTCCGGTTGCACCATACATCCATGCCAAACCGAACAGGAAAATTCCCGTAGCGAATGAACCTGTAAGGAAATATTTCAACGATGCTTCCGAAGAGCGTACATCCGCTTTGTTACTTCCCGCCATTACGTAAATCGGAATGGAAAGGATCTCTAATCCCAGGAAGAACATAAACATGTCCGTATACGCCGTCATAATCATTGCACCTGTTGCAGAGAACAACAACAAACCGATATATTCACCGGTATGAACCGGGTTTTCTTTAAATCGTTCGTATCCGATACCAACAATCAATAAAGTCAAAACGCAAATAGCTAAACTGAAAAGCAGAGCAAACTCATCAAAAGCCAATCCTTCGTATTTCAGGAAGTCAAAAAATGCCTTTCCTGTTTGAAGTTGCCCGATAATTACGATAATAGCAGCCAACAAACCTGCCATAGCAGAGCCAACAACTAACCAAGGTTTCTTTGCAAAAGCAGCAAATAAGGAAATCAATCCACTGGCAAAAACAATTAATAATGCATCCATATTATAAACCTGAAGGTGTTGAAACTGTTTCTAATACTATTTTTAAACTTGGATTTACGAAATCCGTGATCAATGCGGGATAAACTCCTAAGATCACTACTGCGATAATGATTACTGCCAAAACAAGTAATTCAGACCAATGCAAATCGGCAAACTGATCTCTTGTCACCGGACCGTACATGCTCAACTGGTAAGCTCTGAAGGTATATACCGCTCCAAGGATCAAAGTTGTTCCTGCAACAATTCCAACGATCATATCAAACTGAACCAATCCTTTCAACATTAAGAATTCACCAATGAAACCGCTCGTTAACGGAACCGAAACAGAAGCAAAAGCTAAAGCAGCGAACCAGAAGGCGAATTTCGGAGCCTGCTTCGCAAATCCTCCCAATTCATCCAGGTTTCTCGTTCCTGTTCTGCGCTCAATAATTTCAACTGCTAAGAACAATCCCACAGCCACCAAACCGTGGTTTACAATCTGTACCATGCTTCCTGACAATGCATCAAAATCCCAAACCATGATTGCCGCAGCGATTAATCCGACGTGAGACATGGAAGCAAATGCAAATACGCGCTTCATATCTTTTTGTTTGATCGCGATAACCGCACCGTAAACAACTCCGATCGTGGCAAGAATGATTACTGGCCATTGAAGGCAATGAACTGCTTCCGGGAATAACGGGATCATCCAGCGGATCATTCCGTACAAAGCCATTTTCAACATGATACCAGAAAGCAACATCGTTCCGGCCATCGGTGACTTCGTATACGTATCAGGCTGCCAGGTATGGAACGGGAAAACCGGGATTTTAATAGCAAATGCCAAGAAGAAACCAAGTGCCAACCAACAAGCTGTTTTAGAAGTAAAGACAACTGCTTTCAAATCCTCAATGTAAAAAGAAGGGGCATTTACCTTAATTCCGATCAATGCAGCAAGCATTGCAAGAGATCCTACGAATGTATAGATGAAGAATTTCATTAAGGCCGCTTTTCTTTCCGGAGCTCCAAACCACCAGGAAATTAAGAAAATTGGAATTAACGTGATTTCCCAGAAAATGTAGAACCACAATCCGTCCATTGAAATGAACACTCCGATCAATCCTAATTGCATAAAGAAAACCATGCTTGTAAACAAGCGGTTCTCGGCCAATTCATTTTTGAAGTTGGAAACCAGGACCAATGGAACCAATACTGCTGTCAATAACAACATCATTAAGGAAATTCCATCGTAGCCGAAGCTCAGGGTAATTCCTGCAAGCCATGGTTTATTTGCAAACAAATGCACTGTTCCATCGTTGCTGTATTGCATCATACACGCTATTACAACACCTAAAACGGCAAGCGAACCGATAATTCCGTAAGCACGAACTCCCTGTTTCGGGATAATCAATACCGATAACGCAAAGAAAACTGGTAGTATAAATAAAAGTAGTTCCACGTATTAGTTTTTATAATAGATAATGTAATAAACGATCAACCCGATGATTCCGAAAACCATCCACAAAATGTAGTTATCGGTTCTTCCTGTTTGGATCTTGCGAACCAAATCACCTGATTTTCCAATCACTTTCCCGATAGTTACTACTCCGCGGTGCAGGAATGCTCCTTCGAAATAATGTGCTCCTTTTTCAGAAATCCAAAGAACCGGTCTCACGAATAAGAAATCGTAGATCTCGTCGAAGTATAATTTCATAGCAGAAGCCTTTTCCCAACCTTTCAATTGGTCGTCTTCTTTCGGAATGCTGTTTTTAGTCACATAGACCGTGTAGGTAATTCCGGCAATTACAACTGCCATTGCACCTGCAATACACATTAAGATCAAGGTCATGGATGTATCACCATGTTCGGCTACTTTCATTCCGTCGCCGGCTACATTGTGCGCATAATAATGCGACAGCCAATGTGTTCCCTCGTGTAAGAAACCTCCCGGTAAATTCAACAATCCACCGAAAACAGAAAGGATAGCCAAAATGATCAAAGGCAATGTCATAGATGCAGGCCCTTCATGCAAATGATGCTCCTGTTCGTGTGTTCCTCTGAATTTTCCGTAGAAAGTAACGAAGTACAAACGGAACATGTAAATTGCTGTTAATGCTGAACTGAACATCAATGCTCCGAAAACAAACTTATTGTCTCCGAATGCGTGACCAATGATCTCATCTTTCGAATAGAAACCTGACAACAAAGGAATACCGGAAATTGCCAAAGTACCGATCAGGAATGTCATGTGTGTAACCGGAATCTTCTTGCGCAATCCACCCATTTTGCGGATATCCTGTTCATCAGACATCGCATGGATCACACTTCCCGAACCTAAGAACAACAATGCTTTGAAAAATGCGTGAGTCGTAACGTGGAACATGGCTGCCGTGTAAGCTCCCATTCCCAATGCTACGAACAACATTCCCAGCTGGGAAACTGTTGAATAAGCCAATATTTTTTTGATATCATTCTGACGCATGGCGATGAAGGCCGCAATAATCGAAGTTGCCAGACCGACATATAGAATGATTTCTTTCACGACATGTGCTCCTTCCAGTTCGTACAGGAAGTTAGAACGAACCGTTAAGAAAATACCTGCCGTTACCATCGTAGCTGCGTGGATCAAAGCTGAAACCGGAGTTGGTCCTGCCATCGCATCCGGTAACCAGGTGAACAATGGAATCTGAGCAGATTTTCCGGTTGCACCGATGAATAAACAGATCGTAATTCCGAAGATCAGCATTTCAGAGATCTCAAATCCTTCTGCCATCACTGCTTTCGCAACTTCCGCATATTCCAGCGTTCCGAATTTTCCAAGGATTAAGAACAATCCTACCAACAATCCCAAATCCCCGATACGGTTCATGATGAATGCTTTTCTTGCAGCCAATGTATTTTTGAAATCCTGGTACCAGAAACCGATCAATAAATAAGAGCAGATACCTACACCTTCCCATCCGAAGAACAACATGAAGTAATTGCTTCCAAGTACCAGGGTCAACATGGCAAAGATGAAGAGATTCAGGTATACAAAGAACTTGTAATATCCAGCATCGTGTTTCATATAACCCATGGAGAACAAGTGGATCAATGTTCCGACTCCCGTTACGATCAAAGTCATCCACATGGATAAGTTATCTGCAAACAAGCGTGCATTCAAAGAAAATGAGCTCGTTTTGATCATCGTGAACAAATGAACGGTTACCGGTTCTCCGTGCTGAACGCTCATAAAAGCCATCAAAGCAAGGACAAACGAAATCGCCATAACACCGGTCCCGATCGTTCCTACCACCACTTTTGAAAGTGATTTTCCGATTGTACCGTTAATAAACGCTCCAATTAATGGAAGCAAAAGAATCAAAGGCAGTAATTGTGATACCGACATGTTTTAGTTTTTTAATTTATTAAACAATCGAATATCTGTTGAGCGCGTATTTCGGTAAAGCAATACCAAAATCGACAGACCCACCGTAGCTTCAGCGGCGGCAACCACCATGATGAAGAACACGAAAAGCTGTCCGTCTGCCTGCCCGAAATAAGTTGAAAACGCTACAAGTAACAAATTCACCGCGTTGAGCATTAATTCAATGCACATCAATAGAATGATCGCATTCTTTCTGTAAAGCACACCGAATACACCAATCACGAACAATGCCGTAGCAAGGACCATGTAGTGCTCGATCTTTACACCTGATTCAAATAATGTCGCTAATAACATATTACTCTATAGTTTGTTTTTCACGTTTTGCTAAAAGAACTGCTCCAACCATTGCCGCAAGGAACAGGATGGAAGAAACTTCAAAAGGAAGTACGTATTTGGTGAACAGGACTTTCCCCAGGTTCTCAACCAATCCCACTTGTTCTGAATTCGTATCGATCATCGGAGCTGCAAGGATTGCATCGCGCATAGCTGCAACTATCACTAAGAACAATGCGCCTCCGGCAATAGCCGCACCAATGGTCATCAAAGGTGAATGTTTCGGTTCATTTTCCTTATTCAGGTTCAATAACATCAATACGAAGAGGAATAATACCATAATGGCTCCCGCATAAACAATGATGTTTACAATTGCGATAAACTGGGCATTCATCATGACATAATTCGCTGAGATCAGGAAGAAAGTAAGTACTAAGTACAATACACTTCTCACCGGGTGCTTACTCAAAACAACCATCAAGGCTGTTCCAATGGTTAATCCACCAAGAATGTAAAATATAAGGTCTAAACTCATTACGCAGGTCTTTTTCCGGTTAACTGTCTTTTACTGATATCCACACGCTGATCAACCGGTTCTACCAGTTTATCTTTCCCGTAAATGAAATCGTTACGCTCAAAGTAAGTAGGAACCATACGATCCGTCAGGAAAATAGCTTCTTTCGGACATGCTTCTTCGCATAAACCACAGAAAATACAACGCAACATATTGATCTCATATGTAGAAGCATATTTCTCTTCTCTGTATAAGTGCTCTTCCCCTTTTTTACGCTCTTCGGAAGTCATGGTAATTGCTTCAGCCGGGCATGCAACTGCACATAATCCACAAGCAGTACAATTCTCTCTTCCTTCCTCGTCACGTTTCAGTACGTGCTGTCCGCGATAAACGGGAGCAAATTCGCGTTTTACTTCCGGATACTTTACGGTATTGTGTTTCTTGAATAAATGCTTTAATGTGATCCACATACCTCCCAAAATTGCCGGGAAGTACAGTTTCTCCATGAAGGTCATCTTCTTGTTCGAAACAACTTTTTTACGATTTGATAAACTTTCCATTCGAATATTTATAAGCTATTTCCGGTTTTCGTCTTTTCTAAGGATGTATTCACACCCAAAGGTTGTTCTACTTTCGCATTGCTTGCAGATTCGTTGTCATTGTTTTTAGAGAACCATCCGGAAGTATACGCGATCACAACACCGGTAATTAATAAGTTGATCAATGCCAAAGGGATCATTTTTTTCCACCCGATGTGCATGAGCTGATCGTAACGGAAACGCGGTAAAGTCCAGCGAATCCACATGAATACAAAAATGAAGAAGAATGTTTTCGCGAAGAAAACCAGACCACCCAGTATCGTTAGCGTAAGTCCTGAGAAATGATCCATTCCCGGGAAATTGTATCCTCCGAAGAATAATGCTGAAATGACTGCACATGAAATGAACATATTCACATACTCCGCAAAAAGGAAAAATCCCAGTTTCATTGCACCGTATTCTGTGTGGTAACCACCAATCAACTCGGATTCACATTCCGGTAAGTCGAAAGGTGCGCGGTTACATTCTGCCAAAGCAGTAATAAGGAAGACAACAAAACAGATCGGTTGCTTGAATACGTTCCAGGTAAACCAACCGTTGTCCCAAAAACCATGCTGCATGTCAACAATCTTATTGATACTCAAAGATCCGGTCATCATAACGATTGTAATAACGGAAACTCCCATCGCCAATTCATAAGAGATCATCTGTGAACTCGCGCGGATTGCTCCGAATAAAGCAAACTTATTGTTGGATGCCCAGCCCCCGATCATGATCCCGTAAACTCCAATGGAAACCGCTCCCATAATGAAGAGGATCCCGATGTTTACATCAGCTACCTGAATTGCAATTGTTTCAGTTGCAGTTTGGATTGCGGGTGCCCACGGAATCACCGCCCCCGTAATGAGTGAAGTAAACATGGCAATTCCCGGCCCGATAATGAACAACCATTTATCGGCATTCGTCGGACGGAAATCTTCCTTAAAGAACATTTTTCCACCGTCTGCAAGCGGTTGAAGCAAACCGAATGGTCCTGCTCTGTCCGGCCCGATACGGTCCTGCATCCAGGCAGCAACTTTTCGCTCCATCAGGGTCAGATAAGCTGCAATCCCCAGTGTAATTGCGAATAAAGCAACAACTATGATTAATTTTATGATCATCTTACTTTCCTGTTAGTTTTTTGGTTTCGAGACGTTCGTCAACGATATACTTATTTTGAGAGATCACAGAATGACGGTTAATCACACGTGGTCCTTCAATCTTCCATTTAGTCTTGTCTTTCTTGTCGAAACGGCATTCGTTACAGATCCATGCAGTTTTTCCGTCGATATCTTCGATCTCACCGTATTGATCCTTGCGACCTGTTACACGGTAAATCTCATCTCCGAACATCCAAACCACTGCTTTTCCGGCACATTTTGTACACTCGCAAGAAGCTTCCATCGGTTTTAAGAACCAAACACGGCTTTTGAAACGGAATGTTTTATCTGTCAATGCTCCAACAGGACATACATCGATTACGTTTCCTGAGAAGTCATTATCGATCGCTTTCTCGATATACGTTGAGATTTCTGCATGGTCCCCGCGGTGCATGACACCATGAACACGCTGATCTGTCAACTGATTCGCTGTGTAAACACAACGGTAACAAAGAATGCAACGATTCATGTGCAACTTGATCTTGTCACCGATATCGATCGGATCAAAGGTTCTGCGTTTCTCTTCGTAACGTGTTCCTTCTTTTCCGTGCTCGAACCCAAGATCCTGCAAATGACATTCTCCGGCCTGGTCACAGATCGGACAATCCAACGGGTGGTTGATCAGTAAGAACTCAGTCACAGCAGCACGGTTATCGTACACACGCTCTGAAGTTTTGTTCTTTACTACCATTCCGTCCATTACCGGAGTTGAACACGATGCAACCAATTTGGGCATCGGACGTGGGTCTGCTGCAGAACCTGCGGCTACTTCCACCAAACATGTTCTACATTTTCCACCACTTCCCTGCAACTTGCTGTAATAGCACATTGCAGGAGGAACTACATCTCCACCGATCTTACGAGCAGCATTCAGGATGGTTGTTCCCGGTTCTACTTCTACTTCGATATCGTCAATGATAACTTTTACCATAATCGATCTTTATTTTATACTAAAGGCATGTGATTTGACGCAATTCCGAAGTTGCGTTTTACTGCTTCATCCGGGTGTGTCACGTGCCATTCAAATTCCTCTCTAAAATGACGAATTGCTGCTGCTACCGGCCATGCTGCTGCATCACCCAACGGACAAATCGTATTTCCTTCTATTTTCTTGTTGATCTCCGCCAACAAATCAATGTCGTGCATGTGACCTTGTCCGTACTCCAAACGGCGAAGCACTTTCTCCATCCATCCTGTTCCTTCACGGCAAGGTGAACATTGTCCGCAAGATTCATGTGCGTAGAAACGCGCGAAGTTCCAGGTGTTTCTAACAATACACTGATCTTCGTCAAATACGATGAAACCTCCTGAACCCAACATGGATCCGCTTGCAAAACCACCTTCAGCCAAACTTTCGTAAGTCATCAAGCGATCTGTTCCTTCAGCCGTTTTGGTGATCAGGTTTGCAGGTAAAATCGGAACGGATGATCCTCCTGGCACACAAGCCTTGATAAGCTTCCCGTTTGCGATACCACCACACCACTCGTCGGAGTAAATGAATTCTTCTACGGATAATCCCAGTTCGATTTCGTAAACTCCCGGTTTTACCAGGTTTCCACAAGCTGAGATCAATTTTGTTCCGGTACTTTTCCCGATCCCGATCTTTGCATATTCTGCTCCACCGTCGTTCACGATCGGAACAACTGCTGCGATGGATTCTACGTTGTTTACTACCGTCGGACATCCCCACAAACCTTTTACAGCTGGGAATGGTGGCTTGATGCGCGGGTTTCCGCGTTTTCCTTCCAATGATTCGATCAAAGCAGTCTCTTCACCACAGATATAAGCTCCACCACCCGGACAAATTGCCAGGTCCAGATCGTATCCTGATCCTAAGATATTTTTTCCAAGGAACCCATTTGCGTAAGCTTCAGCGATTGCTTTTTCTACAATTTCCAAAACCCACATGTATTCTCCGCGGATATAAATGTACGATTGATTACATCCCAAAGCGTAAGAAGAAACGATCATTCCTTCGATCAGCAAATGCGGGATTTTCTCCATCAAGTAACGATCCTTAAAGGTTCCAGGCTCCGATTCGTCAGCGTTACACAATAAATAACGTGGAACTCCTTCCGGTTTTGCAAGGAAAGACCATTTCATCCCTGTCGGGAATCCTGCTCCTCCCCGACCTCTCAATCCGGATGCCTGAACTTCTTCAACCACATTTTGCGGCGACATCGTTTTCAAAGCCTTTTCAACAGAACGGTAACCTCCGTTTCTGCGATAGACTTCAAACGATTCGATTCCGGGAACGTTTGCATGTTCCAATAATAATTTTCTTCCCATTCCTATTTATCTGAATGTTCTTTACGCAAGGTGTCCAATAACTCGTCTACTTTCGCAGGAGTTAAGTGTTCGTGGTAATGTTTTCCGCATTGAAGCATTGGCCCATAACCACAAGCTCCCAAACATTCTGCAGTTTTCAATGTAAACATTCCGTCTGCCGATGTCTGACCAACTTTAATATCTAATTTTTGTTCGATGTATTCGATGATCTGATCGGAACCAACCAACATACATGGCCCGGTTCTGCACACTTCCAAAACAACTTTCCCAGGTTTTTCAATGTTAAACATGGTATAGAAAGTTGCAACTTCATACACTTCGATCGGTTGAATATCCAACAAACGAGCAACGTAATTCATTGTCGGAACGCTTAACCAACCTCCGAAATCTTCTTCTGCCATGTGAAGAATGCGCATCAACGCACTTTTCTGTTTTCCTTCCGGGAACATGTTGATGATGCGTTGTACCTCAACCATTCTCTCAGCGCTGAATTGCGGTTCAGCCTGATCCGTACTATTATGTGTAACTGATATACTCATCTTATGCGTCCAATTCTCCTGCAATCACGTTCAAACTACTTAATGTCAAAACGGCATCTGAGATGGTTTGACCTTTAATCATTTCCGGATATGCTTGATAATAAATAAAACAAGGTCTTCTAAACTGAAGTCTGTATGGTGTTCTTCCTCCATCGGAAATCAGGTGGAATCCTAATTCTCCGTTTCCACCTTCAACTGAGTGGTATACTTCTCCAACCGGAACAGGTGTTTCACCCATGACGATCTTGAAGTGGTAGATCAACGCTTCCATTTTCGTGTAAACGTCTGCTTTCGGAGGCAAATAGAATTCAGGAACATCCGGTGAGAAGTGTTTTCCTTCCGGCATGTTGTTATAAGCCTGCTCAATGATTCTTAAACTCTGACGCACTTCCTCCTGGCGTACACAGAAACGATCATACGTATCTCCATGTGTTCCAACCGGAATCTCGAAATCGAAATCTTCGTAGGAGGAATACGGTGTCATTACACGCACATCGTAATCTACTCCTGCCGCACGTAAGTTCGGACCGGTAAATCCGTAATCCAATGCGCGTTCTGCGCTGATTGGTCCGGCTTTGATCGTACGGTCCATGAAAATGCGGTTACGCAATAACAGGTCGTCGAATTCCTGGAAGTGCTTATTGAATTCTTTCAGGAACTTTTTCAGTTTTACGTGGAATGTCGGAGAGAAATCTCTCTCAAAACCTCCGATGCGACCGATGTTTGTAGTCAAACGTGCTCCACACACTTCTTCATACAATTCATAGATCGCTTCACGCTGCTGGAACATATAGGTAAATCCTGTCAATGCTCCCGTATCCACACCAATTACCGAGTTACAAACCAAATGGTCTGCAATACGCGCCAATTCCATGATAATTACACGCATGTAATCCACTCTCTTCGGCACCTGAACACCGATCAGCTTTTCCATGGTCATTTCCCATCCCATGTTGTTGATCGGGGAAGAACAATAGTTTAATCGGTCTGTGATCGGCGTAATTTGATTGTAAGGTCTTCTTTCAGCGAGCTTTTCAAAAGCACGGTGAATGTAACCTACGGTTTGAACCGAATCCAGGATCTTTTCACCGTCAACCGTCAACACGTTCTGGAAAATCCCGTGTGTTGCAGGGTGAGTTGGCCCAAGGTTCAGCGTCGCGATTTGTCCGTCGATGGTTTCATCGGCAAACAGGCTTTTATTATTTGGAGTATCGCTCATAGTTTCTTACTTATCGAAAGTTTTCCTTTCCTAGTTAACGACCGAAGAAGCGATCGTCTTTATCTTCTCTTGTTGCATCTTCCAAATGGTATTCTTTACGCATCGGGAAGTAATCCATATCGTCTTCATTCAGGATTCGCGTTAAATTCGGATGTCCTTCGAAAATGATCCCGAAGAAATCGTATGATTCACGCTCCTGCCAATCAGCTCCTACATAAATATCTGTAATGGACTGAATGGACGGATTTTCGATCGGAAGAAATGCACGAACGCGCAAACGCACATTATTCACTAAGGAATGCAGGTGGTAGTTTACACAGATCTCGCGTCCTTTATCGTTTGGAAAATGAGCTCCGCCGATCAGGGTCAGGAAAGACACTTTCAACACCTCATCGGTTTTCAACCATTGGATCAGATCGTGAGCTTTAGCAGGATCAATCTCGATTGTCAGCATTCCGTAAGGTTCTTCGGAATTACGAACGGCTTCACCAAACTTTTCCTGGATACGGTTTAGAACCGCTTCGTTTGTCAAATTACTCATCGTTCAAATCGTATTTCTTCAACAAATGTTTGTATTCATCCGAATACCGGCGGCGCAGCGATTCGTTTTTCACCAGGCGGTGAATGTTCATACACCCTTCAATGATCTGCTCCGGTCTTGGCGGACATCCCGGAACGTAAACGTCTACCGGAATTACACGGTCAATTCCCTGCAATACAGAGTATGTATCAAAAATTCCACCTGAACAAGCACAAGCACCAACAGACAAAACCCATTTCGGTTCAGCCATTTGTTCGTAAACCTGTTTCAGGATCGGAGCTAATTTTTTTGAGATGGTCCCGGCAACGATCAATAGATCTGCCTGGCGTGGAGAGAAGGACATACGTTCCATTCCGAAACGCGCTACGTCGTAGTTACTTCCCATTGTACCCATGTATTCGATACCACAGCAAGAGGTAGCAAACGGCAGCGGCCAAACGGAATTTGCACGAGCAGCTCCGATGACCTTGTCAAGCATGGTCAATTGGAAACCTTCTCCGTTAATGGTTTCTACACCATTGATAATTTCTACTTTTCCCATTCTAAAGCACCTTTTTTAAGCACGTAGAAAAATCCTGTCAGGAAGAATGCTACGAAAACAATTACCGCGATCAATCCGTCAGACTGTAAGAATTTGAAATTCACAGCATACGGGTAGAAGAAGATTACTTCCACATCGAATAATACGAATAAAATTGCGGTTAATAAATAACGGATGGAGATTGGGAAACGAGCGTTTCCAACTTCTTCAATACCACACTCCCAGTTGGCATTTTTCTTCTTTCCAAATAGTTTGGGACCCAACATCGGGGCAACCACCAAAACCATTATGACAAAGCCCAGGGCAACACCTGCCTGGAGCAATATCGGTAAGTAATCTTCTGCAGAAGACATAATCTCTAATTTTTAAGACAGGCGAATTTAATACTTTTTAACAAGACCAAATTGCGAAAAATCCTATTTAGATTTAATCTAAATTACCACATAAATAAGTTTAAAACCCAGTAAAACCGTTGGTCGAAGAAAAGGAATTATCGAACGATGATAAAGACTTGTTGATGAGAACCATCCTTCCGGGAATCAGTCAAATATCCAAATTGTTAAAAAATAAATAGCTCTAAAATTTTAGTTTATTTGTTTTCCATAATCAGCGGAAGACTGATTGTCAGATTAATATAATCGTTCCCCAAATTGTACGGATTCCTATCATTGAATCCAAAGGTGTGAGCATAGGTCAAATCTATAAAGCTCAGTAAAGAAATTCCGATCTCTGCAGAGATCCGGTTATCCGGTCTTTGACCGAAATCCGTATAACAAAGATAACCTACCCGAACGATCCCAATATAATACCTGTATTCAAGGGTTACTTTCGGAGCCATCAACAGGGATTTTGATAATCTTAGATCCGTTCCTACGGCAAATCCAAGATGTTTGGCCGGCAGATAGTCTGATTCATGCCAACCCAAATTGAACGCTAGTCCGATAAATCCATCTTTTCCCTGCATGTAATTGACCCTTGGACCGCCTATCAGTTCATCTGGAACAACACCAAACTCTTCAATAAAAGAAAAGTGATTATCTTCTTGTGCATGCAGATTGCAAACCAGGAAACCGGAGGCAACAAAAGAAAGGATAAAAGCAAACAATTTCATAGGTTTCAAATAAGATGAAACAAAGGAAGCGGATTTGATCGACAAAAGAGTTGCGATTTTCCGTACTTGATTTTATTCAGTAGTTAATGTCGTACGTTTTATATTCCCCTGGGCTAAGATAAATGGTATCATAATAGGTATTTGTGATACTATTCTTGGTTACATGCCATTCAAAATAATACTGACCCATCGGAACACCAGAAAAATGGTCTCCTACATATCCATTACATCCAAAAAACTCCCATCCGCTTGATCCAAGACTATTAACTTGATTTTTACTATACAATATCATATAATCTAAGCTTCCCTGACAATTTGTATTGGTAATATTTTGCTTTAAATAAGCACATGGAGCAAATTCGAAATTAAAATTTCCATTTTCATCCGAAGGACTATCAAAAAACATGGTACTCATTTTATTGTAACAAGTATTTGCAGGTTCTACTACTCGAACGGCATACCTTCTGTTTCTTTTTTCACGAAGGGTTACAACAGCTTCACCATTTGAATCCAAAGTGCCTGAAGCAACTGTTTTGGTACCTTCACCATTTTCAGTCCCAACAACAGAAGAAACAATACTGTACTCTAAGCCAGGATAACGTTCACCTGTGACTACATTAGTTGCTGTAATGTGGATCGAACGTTTCTTTCCACAAGAAACTATTAAAGTTCCCAAAAGAATAATCAATAGCATTCTCATAATAATTTGTTTTTTCACAAATTTGAGTAGAATGTTTCAAATGTGAGTTGCGATTTTCCGTACTTGATTCTTATTCAGTAGTTAATATCGTACGTTTTATATTCTCCCGGACCAAGGTAAATTGTATCGTAATAAGTTGTTGTTATACTATTTCTCGTCACTTCCCATTTCCAATACATTTCTCCCATAGGAACCGATGAAAAATCACTTCCAGTATAAGAATAGCACCCACTTCCCTCTTTTGAGATTGCGCCAACAATTCCCGAACCCTGACCTCCAACCTGACGCCCCATGTAATAAAGTTTAAAATAATCCGTTGCTCCTTGACAATTTATATTATTAATATTCAATTTAAAATAAGCACATTCTGCAAATTCAAAATTAAAATGTCCGTCTTCATCAAAAGGACTATTAAAATACATCGTGATCATTTTATTGTAACAAGTATTGGATGGTTCTTTCACATGTACATAATACGTTCTATTGGGCTTCACCCTGATTGTTACACCGACTTCTCCGTTTGCATCTAAAAAACCTGTAGCCTCTTTTCTGGACTTTTCTCCGTTGTTACCAGTAACACTCGAACCAACTGTATATTCAAGACCTGCATAACGTTGGTCCGTAGCTGCATTGGTTGCTGTAATGTGGATTGAACGTTTTTTTCCGCAGGAAAAAAACAGAAGTCCACAAAGGATCAATATGAATATTCTCATAGCACAATTATTTTTTCGGTGATTATTTCCCTTCCTTCGATCCATTTCAGGAAATAGATTCCCTTAGGTAACCGAAGGTAGGTTGTTTTTGTTTCTTCTCCAATTCTTTGATTGTAAACAATATTTCCATTGACATTGGCAACTGTGCATTCACCGGAAGCTCTCGGAAAAATTACGGTACACAAATCAGTTGTTGGATTTGGAAATACTTTCAGTACATTTTCAGGTTTCGATTCGGAACCTTTTCCATACAAGTTACTTTCCTCTGTATTTCCAGGATTATTGGTTCCATTTGAACCTTCGGAATTGTTTTTACCATGAGGACGATAACACCCATCACAGCGAATAAAAGCATGGTATGAACTTCCATTGGCAGAGCTAAAACCGGGTTTTAGGTTGATCTCGTGACAGGCATACATGGTAATTTCTCCCGGATCTTCAATGGTGTAGGGACCCGGATCTGTTTTTGGGGTAACATTCGCGCCTACAACAATGTCTTGATATGCTTTATACCAGGCTTTGTAACGATAGCTTGGGTCCCACTGTATGTGGTTTTTCCCGATCACTTTGTTCTGTAGGTAAACAATATCTGCTTCCACTTCATCCAGGATAAAATTGCGGGTATATACTAAATATACATCATTCAACTGGTCATTATCCACCGAAGCCTGCATTTTGATGTGTTCATAGGTTTGTGGATCACAGTAAAGTGCCTCAAAAGGAGTAATATTGAAATGGTTTCCAGGATGAGCCAAATTGGGATAACCAAACAAATCTGATTCATCAACCCCAACTGTATAATCAAATTTGTTATACATCAATCCCTCATCTTTCAAATTATAGTATAGATTATTATACTGCCACCTGGTCGGATTAATCCCCAAAGCAGAAACCATGGGTAAAAAATTCATGTGGTTTTTATAGTATTGGGTACCTGCCAATTGGCCCAAAGGACCAATAAGTGATTGCGCTGATCCAAGTAATACAGTCACCGCTCCAACCGGTACTCCTGTATAAGGAAGAGAACCAACTCCCATTCCTCCTTTATCATAAAACTCATCTTTATAACCGCCTTGCGCCATGTCCCACTCGTAGGCATCGTTTGTTTTGTAATAACGTTCGATACCTATGGGAATTCCCAAGAATATATAGAGGTCTTTGCGCTCAAAGATTGGCCATCCCGATCCGTATTTGGAAGCATAAATACTCCGTTTAATGGTCTTTCCTCCGTACCAGGCCGGGATCATGAGTTCCTGTTTAAACAACTTCATGGATGGGTACAAACCGTATAATGAATTGTAATCGGATTCATTACTTCCGGTAGAAACAGCCACATTTCGGGTAAATGTTGGGAAACTCTTACGAAGGTCATTCATAGGAGTAAATTGATGATTGAAGGCATTATTTAATAGGTTGACAATATTCAGCCGTTCTGAAGTAGGAGCCGGAGTGATTATTCGGTCGTGATTACTCGCTACAATAGTACTCCCCAATATATGATTCATCAACATGTCCTTTGAAGCAGCATCTTTCAAGCTTTCATAAGTGAAAAATGCCGGGGGATTAAACGGGGTCATCTCTTTAAAGACTGCCTGTGCAAACATGGGAACATTTGCTCCCCAATGAGGTGAGTCAAACGGAATATACAAACGCGTGTGATGATGGGGAAGATTTTGGTCCATATGTTCTTTCTCCAATTTCTTCAGGGCATAACGCCAGTGCTGACCACCTGCACTAAAACCAATCACTACATTTTCCCAATCTTCATTGGGGTAATTACTCTTTTTTTGTTGGTTAATGAATTTGATAAAATCACCTAAAATTGTTCCTGCATGATTGATTCCCCTATTACCAGGAGTTTCTTTAATAAAGATAACATCATATCCCATTTCTGATAAAGTCGAAATCAAAGATTTGAAGTTAAACTGATCATAATATTGATTGAAACTAACCGGTTGCGAAATAGGCCTGTATGGTGGAGCTATAATAACAGGCCTTCTTATTTTCCGCCCATTTCCACACCCGAATTTGATCCGGTATTTCAAATCTCTTGATGTTCCCGAATTAGGTGGGAAAAACTGATTTCCGGTATCCCATCGTTCTGTACTTTTTTCCTCATCATGGTATTTATACGTGACAGTTGAAACATAAAACGAAATAGTATCTTGAAATAATACACTATCGATGCTATATTCAATAGCAGCCTCACCAGTCTGCCAATCAGAGAGAATGGGGTATTTGATGGTGTTATTTATAGCTGAAAATTTCTGAAAACCATTTCCCATATTCAACTGAATGGAATTAATCGTGATATCAGAACTGATTGAAATAAAATCGGGATCATATACAATTATGCCTTCATCATAACCATGTTCTCCGTATAATTCTATCAAAGCAGCACTTTTCAATAAGACCTTCGAATATATTCCGGATTCAGCATAAGTTCCATTTAGTTTTAGCTGGCTTTGCTGGTTTGCAAATACATTTGGAATTGAGAACAAACTTGAATCAATCCTACTCATATTGTGTAACAATAATCCAAAGGGTTGAATGAGCAAATCTTCTATACTCGAATCACTTATAGTTAAATAAAACTCCTCTAGTTTGTGATATAATGCATCATCAGAAAGCATGTAATTTGGATTTGTATAACATAATGCAATATCTGAATATGCTTGCAACCAACTCCATGCGCTGGCTGTTCCGGAATAGTCACCTAATAATTGCCTGTTTAATAGTGAATCCTCTGATAAAGACCTGTCAAATAGTGCATTCCCATAAATACCGGGATCCAGCAAACCAAATAAAGTGTCTGCTACTTCCCTTCGGGTGGTGAATTCCAGTGTATCCACCTGTCCCCACCCATGCAAACCCATGAGCAGGAACATTCCTGTTATGAACTTTCTCATGGCTCAGGGTTTTACTTGTTGTTGCAATTGAAGGATTAATTTCTGCTGCTCCTGCAATAACTGTTTCTGAGTATCCAATTGTTCTTTCATCTGGATTAGATACAGCGTTAGTTCCTCTATTTTTTCCATCAGCATTACATTGCTTTCTGCCACATTGATCCCTGCTTCTTCCATTTCACAAGCATTGGGAACATTTGGTAAATGATTATTCTGTTGAATAAATACCTGTAATTCGTTTAATGGCATGAGTGGATAACTTGCATCAAACACATAATCGGGCCAGGAATCCAGGTTCACTTTTACTTCACGTGCATATAGCAAGCCGTTGTTATCCAATTCCAGCAGTTTATAAGGTGTTGGATTTCCCTGGATCCGTTTATCAATGATAAGCGGATGTGTATTTTTATTCAAAGCGGTGGTGATGTGTAGTTTTGAATTTGGATTATTCTGGCCAATTCCCACCTTCACGTCAGGTACACAGGCGTAGCTCGTATATAGTTTTCCCGGTCCGTTCAACCAAATAGGAGAAGCCGGGGTAATATTTCCACCTGCATCATCTTTGCAGGGTGGTAGAGCTGGTTGGGAATAAACCAAACTTTTCAGATCGCCACCTCTTTTTAGTTTTCCGGTAGAATCGATCAGGATTACTTCATCATCCACGAGGGTAGAATCACGCAGTCCGTTTAGTTTCAGGCTTTTTTCCAGGGTGGTATGACCATCTACCTGCAGGTCGCTTCGGATATGGGCATCACTGTCAACAATCATGGAGTCTTTCACGGTTAACGTCGAATCAATGCGGGCAGATCCGTTGACCTGGAGTTTGGTGCTTGGAGCCGTAGTTCCAATTCCTACATTCCCCGTAGAAGGAAGGGTGTTTGTCTGCGTATAAGCGTGACATGAAAAAAAGAATACAGTGGTTAAGGCATATAGAGCCTTTTGAATAGCAGGTCTCATCATTTTGAACAGTTTAAGATTTCAGTTAATGGGATAAATGTAAAAAACTTTTTTGGTTACACTTTTGTGAAGCAAAAATTTAACATTTAAAATCTTATTGCCTGTTTTTAAATAGTTTGCAACTAACTGTATGTAATTAATTTCTCACTGGAGACACACGTCTGATTTCGACATACAAAAAAAAGCAGGGTGAGCTGAGTACGAGAATAGATGGAGTTAAAGATCCTCCGAATCGGATACATCGCCACGCAATGCTCGGTAGCGTTTACGCGCTTCTACAGTCAGGAGGCTTCCTTTGCATTCAAACAAGATCTTCTTGTAGTACTCCGTTGCTTTTTCCTTGTCGTGCAGGTTCTTTTCGTAAATCTCCGCTATGGTAAAGATTGCATCGTCTGCTAAAATGTCATCCATATGGTAAGTAACGATCTTATTCAGGTAATCCAATGCTTCCTGCCATTTTCCCTGGTACTGCATGGCCTGTGCCTTGCGCAACAAGATTTCGTCTGCCAAACCGTGTGCCGGGAATACCTGATTGATCGAATCGTACAATTTGAATGCCCGTTCGTACTGGTGCTGTTCCAGTAACAAATCGGCCTGCGCAAACTGGTACATGGCCGTGTAATTGCTATCTAAACCTAAATTGTCTGTGATCAGGACGGATAGTTTCATCGCGTCGTTTGCAATTAATTTACTGGTCGATTCTTTCAGGATATCCAATTGTGACTGTGCAAATTTGAAATCGCCATCGTAATAGAAAATACGTGCATTCTTGAACTTCGCTTCGGAGCCGATTGCTTCAAATTTGAAATCCTTATCGATCTGCATATAGTAAAGAGAAGCCTGCCAAATATCGTCCTGGAGGATCAACACATCCGCCAAAGCCATTTTAACCTGGGCTTTTTCGAAATCCGACAAGCCATTTACCGCCAAACAGCTATCCAGCAAATCGGCTGCACCTTTCGCATCGTTTCCATAATAGGCTTTGATCTCAGCCAATTCTTTTGCTGTATAAACGGCGTTTCGGCCCCAACCCAATAATTTCAGCCCTTCCCGGTATTCTTTCTCTGCATCAACAATGTCTTGCGCCTGGTACTTCTTTTCAATCGTAATTTCCCGGTAGCGGATATTCAGTAAAGCGCTGTAGGCTGAATAATAATTCGGGTTTTGAGATCCCTGGTCGATGATATAGCGGTAGGCCAATCGCGCAGTTGCATAATCGCTGTTTTCAACGCAGGTTTCTGCCAAATCCATCACACGATTACCGCTCCCTTTCTCCCGTCGGTCCAAAGCCTGGGTTTGGGTTAGTGCCGATTTGAATTCTTTCTTTTGAATAAAGAGCCAAATGAGCATTTCGGAATACACGAAATCATTTGGTTTTTTCTGGATCCGAACCAGTAATTTATCTTTCAGTTTCTGATAAACTCCCGTTTTATCTTCTGAAAAATCGATCTGTTTCGTTAATGCGTTCTGAATATTGCTGCTGTAATTCGGATATTGGTCCAGAACATCGAAATACTCATCGATCATTTCATCGGTCCTTCCCAAAAGGGAATAAACTTCCGCAAACTGGATCTGCAGCGGATAACTCTTCTTCAATTCCTTTCTCCCGGCTTCCAGGGTTTTCAATCCCCATTCTACCTTTCCTTTTTTAATGAATGCATTATACAGTTCGATGACTTCATATCCGTTCTGAGCGACATTTTTGATTTTCTCGCCATACAATTTTTCAGTTTGGGAGGAGCGTTCTGTCCGGTCGTATAAATCTCCTAACGCAATGGTATAATCAAAATCGTTGGAATTGGAGGCTGCTAATTTCTTAAGGTATTTCTCGGCATCTTTTACCTGGTTTGTTTTTTCCAGGCAATCCACATAGCGCAACTGATCAAATTTGGTGCTTTGCTTGTTGATGATCTTCTCGAAATAAGGAAGTGCTTTTTCAAACTCGCCATTGTTGTAATACAAGTTCGCCAATTGCTGATCGGTACTGGTCTGTGCCGAAAGTGCAAAGGAAAGAAGAAGACAACAAAAAATCAGCGCTTGTTTCATGATATTTAATGTGCGGCTTTAAAACGCTCAAATGTAGGTTTAAATTGCTCGTAAGATTGTTTAAAATCTATAAATTGTTTCTCCAGGATCAAACTATGTGAACGGATCTGTTCTGCTTCCTTTCGTTCAAATTGTACGTGTTCATAGTATGTTGAACGATCTCCTGCCCCATTTTCAATATCCGATTGTAATTTCTGAAGCCTTTGCTGCTGTTCTTTTTGAGCAATTCGCAGTTGATTGATTTCAGTAGTGAAAAAATCAGTTGCGCGATATGCCTGGATAAAACCATCTATTTCCCTGGCTGTTTCGATATCCAATGTATCATTTCCCAACTCGATATTAAAGTTCAGCAACATCATTTTGGATTTTCCCCTCAATTTCAAAACCTGGTTGGTATCCAGCTGTTGGAGCACTTTTTGAACAGAATCGTTTGTTGCCCTGATGAATACGACATCTTCTTCGAACTTACCCAGCTTGCTCTCGCAGGAAGTGATGATTACCAGCAGTACCAGAAAAGACATGATTTTCAGCATGAAGCTAAATTACATAAAATGATTGTTTAGAAGAATGATAACTGCAAAAAGAAATTTTCGAACATTTCATGCGATTTCCCTCTGAAAGCCCGTTAAAACAGGGAGCTGTTCGCAATATCGCAAACTTGCAACGGGAATGGAAAAAATCCTGAAAATCTATTGCAACAAACCCTAATATTTCCTAAATTAAATAGAAAACAAATAAAATGGGACTAATTAAACCAAACAACTACAGCGAAGAAGAGCTCAAATTCTCCAGAATTGCAAATGCTTTATCACACCCTGCAAGAACCAGGATCATTGAACTGTTCCAGGAAGAATTACTGGTTACTCAAACGTCACTTGTTTCACATCTTAATCTGAACAAAGCCTCTGTTCACCGGCATATCAATTGTTTAAGACGTGCCGATCTATTATTGAACAAATATCGGATCCATTATGACAAACTTCATTTGAATAAAGTAACATTGGAACAGTTTCAAAAACATCTGCAAAAGCTTTCAAATGTCTTATAAGCATTGGGATGTTCGCAATATCGCGAATTCAGAACCAAGCAATACCCCTATCCGCTACAGGATAGGGGTATTATTTCAAAATCCCGGAAGCTAACGCAGCAAACTCAAATGCCCGTTTTTCTCATGCTTCGTATTGGTTAAATCCCTGAAACGTACAACCCAGGTATATGTTCCATCCTGAACACGCTCTGTACCTGCTCCATAAGAACCATCCCAACCGATTTGCATGTTGTGGGATTCAAAGATCAGCTCGCCCCAACGATTATAGATTTCCATGGTAAAATCATTCTCCAAAATACCATATCCTGTTGCCATAAAGGTATTGTTGTACTCATCTCCGTCGGGAGTAAATGCATTGGGAACAAACAATTCGAATGACGGGTTTACGGTTACAACCAAACGAGCCTGGTCCGGACAATTGTATTCATTATTTGCATTCAGGATTACCTCAAATTCGCCATATGTATCATAACTGTGGGTCGGATTCGTCACATAACTCATATCGTCATCTCCAAAATGCCAGATGTATTCCGAAGCATTCTGGGACGTATTGGTGAAATGGAATTCGGGATCAATCGTTGTAACTACCATTTTATCTGCTGTGAACGAAGCAATTGCACGAGGATTAATTGTTATGGTACCGCTTGCAGCTGCAGCACTTTGACAGCCATATTGATTGACAATTGTCAAAGTAACATCAAACTGGCCCGGAGAATTGAATACGTGCACCGCTACCATATCGTGAGAAATGCTTCCATCTTCAAAAACCCAGGTGTAAGTCCATGCAGGATCGTTCGTTCCGGAATTCGAAACAGAAAAATATTCTCCCTGACAATACGTTCCCAGATCCGGGTTTAAACTCACAATCGGAGGTTCAGATACCACTACCGTAACATCGGAGGTAATTTCCTGGTTACACTGATTTACTGCCGAAATGGTATACGTGGTTGTAGCTCCGGGTGTTATATTTTGCGTAATCGCGCAAGAAGTACAATGTGCCCAGGAAAGTACAACCGTTTGATCAGGACCGGTGTAAGCTCCAGTTATCACTACTGTTTCTCCCAAACAAATAACCGAATCAGAAATGGACGCATAAATATCCGCCGGATTCAATGAAATCATGGAAATGGTAGCAGAAGATCCGATTGTACATCCATTTGCATCCGCAACATTACAGGTATAAGTAGTTTGAACAACAGGTGAAACGATTAATTGATTCGTAGTTCCTGTTTGTGGGGCCCAATCAAATGAGTAAGCTCCTGTGCCGCCGCTTACAAGCGCTTCAAGGGTAATCGGGCTTCCCGGACAAATAGTAGTATCCGGTGAAATCACTATTGCCAAAGGAGCAGGTTGAGGCACAAAGGTATTCTGATTTAAAATACATCCGTTTGAGTCTGTAATCATTACGGAGTAATTCCCCGAAACCAGCCCTGCGATGGATGCACCGGTTCCTCCGGTATTCCAGCTGTATGCGTATGGAGCAGTTCCACCTGAAACGGAGGTTTGGATGCTTCCATCATTAAATCCATTACAAGTGGGTTGGACGATAGTGAAATTATTTGCCAGTGGTAAAGGTTCACTTACAACCAAGGTCAAATTGCTCGTACATCCGTTTTGGTCCGTAAGTGTTACCGTATAATTTCCGGCACTTAAACCAACCGCCGTTTCTGCGGTCTGAACAGGATTGGTGTTCCAGCTATAGGAATAAGTCCCATAACCTCCCGTTCCTTGTACACTAAGTGATCCGTCAGAACCTCCGAAACAAGATACGTTTGTTCTGTCCACTTCGCTTACCTGCAAAAGAGGTGGTTCGTAAATTACGAATGAAAGGAGCGTATCACATCCAATGGAATTTAAGATGTTGACCGTATGCGATCCAGGTGCTAAATTTAAAGCCGAATTCGAAGAAGTATAAGCCCCTCCGTCAAAAGCAAAAGTGTATGGACCTGTCAGTCCAGTCATTGTCACCAGGGCCGTGCCGTTCGTCATTCCAAAACAGGAAACATCCTGGGTTTCTATCAGAACCGATTCCAATACCGGATTAAAAATGATTTGAGTACTGTCTGAAGCTTCCGGACATCCGGTATTATTTACGGTTTCTATTCCGATCTGAACGATTCCTGTACTAAACTCGCCCGCACCTGGGAAATAATCTACGACTAATGAGGTATCGCTTGGTGAAAAGGTCCCGGTTCCACCCGACCATAAAACTCCTTGTGTATTGGAAGCTGTGGCTGTCAATGTAATTGCACCGATGTAATTCAGGCATACATCTATATTCGCTCCTGCATCAACTACAGGAACAGGCAACTGGGATACAGTCACGGTGGCTTGACGGATAATACAGTTTGTTGCGTCGGTAATGCTTACCGTATGAGTACCCACAGTCAGATTCGCTGCTGCTGTGTTTGTACCGTTAGACCATGAATAAGCATATGGAGGTGTTCCTCCGAAGGCTTGGGCCGTTGCGGGAACAGTTAATTCATTTGGACACAGCACGGTGTCGGGTGCCAAAATTGTTGCAGTTAACGGGGGAGCAAAAGCAACTGTCAGCGTATCACAGATCGGTTCAGTGGTACAACCATTTGCTGCCATACCACAAACCAGGTAATCAACAACCGGTGGAGCCAATGAATTATTGGTTGCCAAAACCGTATCACAAGCTGCTGTACAGGAGAGCAATCCGTTTTGAGAACCTAATCCGCCCGGGTTGATACTGTTCCACGTAATGGTAGTTTCATCGTAAAATTGTACCCATAATTCATCCGAACAACCATCTCCCAATGTCAGGTTAGGGCCAAATATCGGGTCTGGAATGGTTTCAATGGAAAAGGTATTGATGTTATTTCCAGGCTTACAAAATGTCAGGTGAAATGGTCCTGTTCCATATAGACAGATTGGAGAACCTACCGGTACCGGAGTTCCGCAATCAATCTGATAGAACAGTGCTCCCGGAGGAACAGCTCCTGAAGCAATATTAAATACCACAGCCGCAGAATTCGGATTCAATGTAATGACGAATTCCAGGCATTTATCCGGAGCCATAGCTCCACAGCAAAATCCATCACGGTCAGTACTTGGACTCACCCAGGTCATATATGGACTTGCCGACAAGTCGACATCAAATGTCGGTGTTATGGAATCGCAGTACTGCGCATTGGAAATTAGGGGGACGAAAATACATGCGCCAAACAACCAGTTCAGCGCACGATGGAGTGGCATTTTAGTCTTCATAATACAGTTATTAAACTCAACACCCCAATGACGCAAAAAAAGTTGCATCGTCTAAACCGCGAAGAAATAACAATGCATTTTATTTCATCTATAAAAAATTACCACTGGTCTTTGGATAATTGGAATTTGACCCTGAAATCTTCATAAAACCACTCCAAAAGCGCAAAAACATTGTTGTATCAATTAACCTTTTGTATGAATATTCCACCTATATAAATGAATATTTAACACAGTTCTTCCTTCCTGAAATGTTCAATAAAAAATCGCACGATAAGATTACCGTGCGATTCCTAAAACTTATGTGAATTATTTTTAATCTATTCTTGTAAATCCGGTATACTTATGCAGTACTTCCGGAATTTCGATTCCGTCAAGAGTCTGGTAATTTTCCATGATGGATGCCATAATACGGGGAAGGGCCAAAGCCGAACCATTTAGGGTATGTGCGAGGTAATTCTTTTTATCGCTGCCTTTAAAACGCAATTTCAAACGATTTGCCTGGAACGTGTCAAAACGAGAGCAAGAACTTACTTCCAGCCATTTTTCCTGGGCAGCAGAATACACTTCAAAATCGTAGGTCATTGCAGATGCAAAACCGGTATCTCCACCACATAAACGCAAAATACGGTAATGTAATCCCAGCTTTTCCAACAGTCCTTTTACATGGTCCACCATTTCAGTTAATGCACGGTCCGTATTTCTCGGATGTTCAATTCGTACGATTTCCACTTTATCAAATTGATGCAAACGGTTTAACCCGCGAACATGAGCTCCGTAACTTCCTGCTTCACGACGGAAACAAGGTGTGTAACCTGTCATTTTGATGGAAAAGTTCTCGTCAGGAAGTACCACGTCACGATAGATATTCGTCAACGGAACTTCTGCTGTCGGGATCATGTATAAATCGTCTACCGGCATGTGGTACATTTGTCCTTCTTTGTCCGGAAGCTGCCCCGTACCATACGCACTTGCTTCGTTCACTACGTGAGGAACGATAAACTCTTCGTAACCTGCCTTTTCGGCTTCTTCCAGGAAGAATTGAATCAATGCACGCTGTAATTTCGCACCTTTTCCTTTGTAGACCGGGAATCCTGCTCCGGTAATTTTTACTCCCAATTCGAAATCGATCAAATCAAATTTTTTGGTCAATTCCCAATGTGGAAGTGCCTGGTTGTGTAAAACAGCCGGTTCACCTACTATTTCAACCGTTTCATTATCTTCCTCATTTTTTCCTGCAACTACCAAAGCATTCGGAACATTCGGAATTTGATAAAGCAATTGGGTAATTTCATTCTCCAGTGCATCAACCTGTCCTTTTAACTGGTTTTCCTCTTGTTTCAGATCTGCCGTTTTTGTTTTGGCAGCCTCAGCTTCAGCAACCTGACCGCTTTTGAAAAACTCACCGATTTCTTTTGCAATCTTATTCAATTCGGACGCAATGGATTCCATGGACGTTTTTGCTGAACGCCATTGCTGGTCTTTCGCAATAATTGCATCAATAGTCTCCGTTACATCAATGTTGCGCTTTTTTAGTGCGGTGATGATCTCATCACGTTCAGCGCGGATTTTAGTCATTTCTAACATATGAATTGAATTTGAGTGTTGATCCGTCGGGGCGAATCGCTTGTAAAATTGGCAAATTAAAATAAAAAAAGGCGAATCCCGAAACTGTCGGAACTCGCCTTTCTCAAAAAATATTTATTATTCGATTAAGCTTCCGCAGTTTCAAATGGAACTACCGATACAAACGAACGATTATCTCTTTTCTTACGGAACTCAACTGTTCCGTCAGTCAATGCGTATAATGTGTGGTCTTTTCCAATTCCAACATTATCTCCAGGGTGGTGTGCAGTTCCGCGTTGACGAACAATAATGTTCCCAGCGATTGCCATTTGTCCACCAAAAATTTTCACTCCTAAACGTTTGCTATGAGATTCACGACCGTTTTTGGAACTACCGACTCCTTTTTTGTGTGCCATCTTTTCTAATTTTTTATCCGTCTATTATGACGAAGAATTACCCTTTAATATCTGTAATTGTAATTTGTGTAAAAGATTGACGGTGTCCGTTTCTTTTCACATATCCTTTTCTACGTTTCTTACGGAAAACGATAACTGTATCACCTTTAACGTGATCATTCACTTGAGCAGTAACTTTTGCTCCTGCGATAGCCGGGGCGCCAATATTCACTTTTCCTCCGTTGTCAACCAATAAAACACGATCAAATTCTACTTTTGATCCTGCCTCAGCATCCAAACGGTGTACAAAGATCTTTTGGTCTTTTTGCACTTTAAATTGCTGCCCTGCTATTTCTACTATTGCGTACATAACAGATGTTTTAAAATTTAATTTGGAGGGCAAAGATAGTAAAGTTTTTCAACAATTCACTTGTTAGAAGTATTTTCCTGGAAAAATTCTTTGATGTACCTGGAAAAGCATCCTTCATTAGACCTTTTGGAGAAGTCCCGAGCAAATAAATTCACTTGAAAAATAACGGGAATAAAAAAACCCTGACGTTCGCAAGCGAAATCAGGGCCTCAATTATTATCTTACAAAATTACTTTGCTTCTGTTTCGTCTTTTTCAAATACACGTTTTGGACGCATTTGCTGGTTGATTCCCAATGTAATCCAAAAAGGAACAACGAATCCTAAAAGGAACAATAACATCCAAAATGCCATACCTCCGATCAAAAGAAACAATACGATACCAAAAATGCTCATGATAGTTTAATTTGTGTTTTGTGGGGTAAAAGTAGTAAAAAAATCAAACGTGAATCTTTTTAAAACAACTTTTCTGTCAAAAAAGAGCTTAGGAAGGCAATTGGTTGAACAATGCTTCGGTATTTGCAAGAATCTCTTTCGTTTCTAAATGCTCAGCGCCAAACCCATAGCGGTATTGATCACACATTTCGATAATTTCCCGCAAGCCTTTTGCAATTTCAGGATTCGTCTCCAATAACCTGTCAAAAGCTTTCTCACGTGATTGGAAATTACACTTTTCACACTGCTCGATTCGCTGAATGATTGCTTTCGGTAAAAGAATTGCAAATACACTCGGATCTTCTACATGTTTTTCAGCATCTGCCCAGTAATTAATCGCTTCCATTGGAGTTTGTGCCATCGCTGAAGCTAAAGGCGACATGTGATCCGCTTTTGTTTCGCTTAAGAAAATCGGTTTTTTAGGAAACTCATCCGCTTCGGAAATTTCTATTTTTCCAGCTTCTTTTTTCTTGCGCTTTCTAACAGCCAGGAATACAAATAAAAGCCCCAGTAAACTGGTCGGTGCAACAATCCCTACCCACAATTTAGACCTGGAAGAGGATTGTTTTTTTGCTTCCGAGGTGGTTGTTTTCTGAGTTTTTAAGTCCACCATATCGGTATGCGTTCCGGCTGCAGGGCCAGACAGAACAACAGGATTAAAGCTTTTGTCCGGAATGACGTGGATATTAAACCCACTTCCTTTAATTGCAATGTATTTTTCTTTCTCAGGATCAAAATAACTGATTGACGGAGCATTGAACGCCAGGTCATGTCCTTCCAATACCTGGATATTGAACCGGTAAGTGATCATTCCTTCGGCGCCACTTTCCGTAAATTCAATGTCTTCTATTCGTTCCGGATCTCCATAAATAGAACAACCTCTCGGCAATTTCAATTTCGGGGCATTGGAATTATGCAGGTTTCCTACACCGGAAACGACCAATTCAAGGGTGAATACTTCTCCTTCTTTTACTTCTTTTGTCGGATTCTTTTGAGAAAGCCTGTACTCACCTACCGCTCCGATGAAATCTTTCGGAGCATTTCCGGGCAAAGGTTTAATATTGATGCACAATCCGGAAGAACGGAAGCGCATCGTTTTGGAGAAAAGCGAACCGTGACAGCGCAAAGCCATTTCGAATGGTTTGATGTGACATTTTCCTGTTCCTACCGGGATCAGTAATTGTTTTCCGTATTCAAATGCCAGGGCATCTTTCCCGTTCACACGTGTTTGTTCTACTTCTACCCGACCGTTCGGGAAAGTATGTTCTTCCATGGAAAGATCTGCTTTGAAGTCCGAATAGCCCTCTAAGTATTCAATATTGATGTATGAGAACACCTTCGCTTTCAGCAAAATCGGTTCTCCTTCGTACACACTGGTTTTTTTACATTGAATGAAACCGAATACCGGGTCATTTGAATTGACTTTGTTATCTTCTTCAGAAGCCTCATTGACCTTAATGGTAATCTTGTTCGATCTGTAAACTTTGTTTCGATAGGTAGTGTAAGCGTAAAATGAGTAGGTTCCTTCTTTTTTGAAAGTTCCTGATTGCTGCATGTAATAGTAAGTTTTGATCTTACCGTTCGGATCCATTTTCTGCTCCATTCCATGCATGATGTTCAAATCCACTTCAAATTCAACCGGGAAATCAATTTTCATGGAACCTTCTACATTGGCATTAACTGTAAAACTCAGGTGATCATTCACACCTAATTCCTTTTTATCCGATATAAGCGCAACAACCGGTTTTTGGGCAATAGAAATCTGGCTCACAAGCGTGAACAAAAACAATAACAATTGCCATTGATTACCAGTCTTTTCTTGCACTTTTACCACCTGTAGTACCTTTTGAACCATCCAATCTTTTCTTCGTATTCATTTCCTGCTTGCTAAACTCATCGAGTTTGCGCTCGGTTTCTTTATCCTGTAATTTTTTTTGTTCGCTCTTCTGTTGTTGAGACTGTTGATTTTGCTGGTTTTGGTTTTGTTGTTTATCCTTTGAATTATTCTGTTGATTCTGTTGATTCTGTTGATTCTGTTGATTCTGATTATTATTTTGCTGATTTTGATTGTCTTTGTTCTGCTCTTTATTCTCTTTGTCTTGTTTGTTTTGCTGTTGCTTCTTCTGCTGTTCCAATAATCGTTTCGCCTCAACCAATCGTTGTCTTGCTTTTTCGTTATCAGGATCCATTCTCAGAATCTGCTTGTAATTATCCACCGCACTTTGAAAATCCTGCTGTTTCATACGGGATTCTCCCAAACTTGTTCTAGCCCGAATTTCTTTTTCTTTCGTCTCAGCGTTATTCACCTGACGCTCAAAGTTTTCAGCAGCTGTCTTGAAATCATTCGCACGGTAAGCAGTCTGACCAATCTCCTGTGACAAATCTACATCATTTGGAGCTATTTGTTCGGCTCTTTTATAATACTTTAACGCTTCCTTGTAGTTTCCTTTTTTGTATAAACTTCTGGCTTCGTTGAGTGTTTCTTTCCATTCCTGCCCAAAGGTGTTGAAAGCCAAAACACACAAAATGATCATCATTGCTGTTTTCATGACTTATCGGGATTAATGATAATGGGTAAAAAGAAGTAGCAGATCATACACAAAAGCGCCAATATTGCAGGGAGGTAAAAATAGTTTTTATCTACGTTAAATTCCACTTTCATGACCTGCTTATTTTTTGTGTTCTTGTAATTCGTTGCAATATCAGAGATATTCGGGAAGGGACTATCGGAAGTTACTAAAATACTTCCGGATTCGCCAGCCATTCGGGTCAAACCTTTTTTGTCGATTTTTGAAACAACCGCTTGGCCGTTCTCACGTTTGTATCCTTCCGACTCATCGTAAGGATTATTGGGGATCAGGCCTCCTTTCGTGGAACCAAGGCCCAAATACGCCAATTCTACGTGTTTCTTTTTCAGTTCCCGGAGTTGTTCCTTCCAAAGTGCTTCGTGATCTTCTCCATCTGTGATTACCAGGATCGCTTTCCCGGATTCGGAATCTTTAAACTGCTCCTGTGCAACTTCCAAAGCCCTTCCAATATTTGTCCCCTGATCTGAGATCATAGAAGTTTCAATATCCGGAACAAACAATTTTGCCGCACCATAATCCATCGTAAGCGGAAGTTGTGTATACGCATCATTGGCAAATACTACCACTGCAATCCGTTCGCCTTTCAATTGGTTCAGCAATTCTCCGATTGCCTGTTTTGCAGCGGTCAGACGACTCGACTTATTCCCCCCCATATCCTTGGTGTTCATGGAATTCGAAATGTCAAGACAAATAACCAGGTCCAATATACGCTTTGAGCCATTTACTTTTCGGGATCCCGCTACAGGTTGCGCCATAGCCAGAACAACGAAAAAATAAGTGCTTCGCAATAAAAAATAATGCAGGAAAGCTTTCACCGGTTCAAATTTCACCCACAACATCCGTGTAGAACCATAACCGGAATATTCCTGGTAAATCCGCGCTTTCCAATTCCATTGAATCCAGGACAAGATCCCCAAAACCGGAATGATCATCCATAATCCGAGTACCTCCGGATGGAGCAGTTTTACTCCCCATTTATCAAAAGGAACAACCACGTACAGGATAAGTACAAAAGACCACCAGATCGCCTCTGAAACGAGTAAAAGCTTTACCAAACGATTATATGTGTTTTTCTCTTTAATCATCCAGTTTGAATTTCAAACGCTGAACTCCCCAAGCCGTTATGGAAAATAACATGCTCCAGATAAAAAATGGAAACAGGGTCAGCGGTGGTTCTGCCGCCAGGTGCTGATCTTCCATTTTTCGCTTTTCCAGTTTGTCAATTTCAGCATAGATCTTTTCCAATGATTTCTCATCCTGCGCACGGAAGTATTTCCCATTGGTAAGTTCCGCTATATCTTTCAATATTCCTTCATCGATTTCTACCGGAACATTCTGGTAAATCACTCCAAAAGGTGTTTGAACCGGAGTCGGGGCCATACCGTTTGCTCCCACACCGATCGTATATACTTTACATTTCTTTTCCTTTGCCAGTTCAGCGGCTTCCATTGGGTCCGGACCGGTATTACTGCTTCCGTCCGTTAATAGAATAATGACTTTGGAAGGTAAGCTGTCACTTCTCAGTCGGGTTACTGCAACTCCCAAACCACTTCCGATAGCAGTTCCCGGCTCCAGATAACCGGGCTCAATTGCTGCAATTTGTTCTTTCAGCAATTTGTAATCCAGTGTAGCCGGACAAGCAGTATACGCTTCTCCTTCATAAACCACCAAACCAACACGGTCACCTTTCCTGGAATCCACGAACTTCTTTGCAACCCGCTTGGCTACTTCCAGTCGATTCGGATCAAAGTCCTGTGCCAGCATCGATCCGGAAGCATCGATCGATAAAATAATATCGATCCCGTTCTTGTAGTCGATTTTAGGAGGATCAATAGAAGTATTATAGGGTTCCGCCAACGTCAGGACCAAACAGGCCATGGAAAGGGCATAACATGCATTTATTCCCCAGCGGATATAACGCACCCAACCGATCGAATAAGAGAATTGTTCCTGTTCCGAATTAGCATATTTCAACTGTCCGGCACGGCCTTTTTGCAGGTATTCACAGAAAAACAAAAGCACAGGAATAGCCAGCAAGAGCCACAACATGTGTGGATTGTAGAAATCATATTCCCAAAAGCATATGTTGAAATAACGACTCATTCAGGGATCTCCAAAGGACTTAATTCTGTAACGATTTCTTCCAAACGGAATAAACTGGAGCGGATGTGCATGTCATTCAATTCGGTTTTGGCAAATTTCACCATGTCGGCTTCTCTGAGCAACACTTCGATCCTCCTGATCATACTCGAATCTAGGCCTTTTAGTTTCAGTAAAGAGATCGTCTCGTAAGTTGTCCGTTCCATCAGGTTTAATTCGTATCGCGAACTCAGGTACATTTTCAATACCGCTGAAAAACCGACATAATGCGATTTTGTTTTACCGTGGAGCCAATCTTCCTTTTTCCGGAGTTGCTTAATTGCAAGCAAGGTCCGTTCGCGCAGGCTCAATTCGTCTGATTTTTGGATCTTTCTGCGTTTGTTCCAAAGAATTCCGATTGCAATGCCTAAAACAATGATCAGTAAAACCCACCAGTATTTTTTGATGAGCCTCCAATAATCATTTTCCGGCTCAATCGGAATTTCTTCAATTCCATCCTTCACTTTTTTCTTGACAAAACCAACATACAAATGCGGGGCGCGAAAGGAAAAGGTTGAATCGTTCCAGGTCATCCACAATTCCGGCAAACGGTATTTTGCAGAATCCCAGGCAATCAATGTATAGACGCCTTTCCAGTACCTGATTCCTTTTTGCGTGTATGAAGTGTCTTTAAATGATTCTATTTCCAATTCTCCTCCCGGTTTCCACAGTGATTCACCTGTGTGATTGACATCACAAATAAATACATCTGAAATCGGGTTGTAATCGAATTGTTTGGGTTTGTGCTTTACAAGAATGGTTAATCGCGCCTTATCACCGATACGAACGGAATCTTGCGTCCAATATACGCGATGTGTTTGTGCAAAACCTGCTCCAAAACACCAACATACCAGTATGGATAAAGCGAATCTCATTTCCGGCGTTTGAACAATTGAAGTAAGGGCAAATAAACATGGTCTCCGACTTCGAAAAATGCAGCATCAATTCCTAATTGCAGGAAAAATGCTTCATTCTTTTCCTTTCGAAGCTCATACTTTTTTTCGTAATCTCTTCGTACCTGTGCAGAAGAACTGTCGATCCAATTCGTAGCACCGGTTTCCGCGTTCAACCAGCGAACAAATCCTACATTCGGAAGGTTGGATTCTCCGGGATCTCTTACACCCAAAGCAACCAGGTCGTGTTTTCGTGCAGTATTTGCAAATCCTTCCTTACTCAATTCCAGCTGGGAGAAATCACTGATCACGAAACAGATGCTTCGTTGTTTAAAAATATTACGGGCATATTTCAATCCCATATCCAGGCTTGTACCCGCAGATTTCGGTTTCAGATTAATCAGTTTACGCAACAGAAAATGAACATGACCGAAACCTTTCTTCGGAGGAACATAGTATTCTACTTCATCCGAAATAAAGATCGCTCCTACTTTATCGTTCTTCTTCGCTGCAGAAAAAGCCAGCGTCGCTGCCAATTCAACCGCAAGTGAAATCTTGGAATCTGCTCCCTGCCCAAAATACATGGATCCGGAAACATCGATGATCAGAAGCACGGTTAATTCTCTTTCCTCTTCAAAAATCTTTACAAATGGTTCCCTGAAACGTGCAGTTACGTTCCAGTCAATGGTCCTTACATCATCTCCGACCTGGTAAGATCTCACTTCACTAAAAGACATACCCCGACCTTTAAACGCAGACTGATATTGTCCTGCGAATACTTGTTCGGTCATACCACGGGTCTGAAGTTCAATGGTACGAATGCGTTTCAGTAAGGCTTCCTTATCCATGCCGATTTATGGAACTTCTACCCGCTGCAATAAACGTTCGATGATTTGTTCCGGCTTAACTCCGTCAGCTTCTGCTTCATAATTCAAACCTACCCGGTGACGAAGCACATCCATAGCAACAGTTCGCACATCATCCGGGATCACAAAACCACGTTGCTCCAAAAATGCGTTTGCTTTTGCTGCCAATGCCAGGTTAATGGTTGCACGAGGCGACGCTCCGTATGACAAGTATTTGGAAATTTCAGAAACTCCGGCTGTCGCAGGATTACGTGTTGCATCAACAATATCAACAATGTAACGCTCTACTTTTTCATCCAGGTAAATAGAACGAGTTAAATGCTTTCCTTTGATCAGGTCATCGGGATGCATTACATGTGAGACTTTTTCCAATCCTTCCGGCCTTACGTTCGAACGCAAGATTAATTGTTCTTCCTGCTTGGACGGGTAACCCATAAAGACTTTCAGCATGAAACGGTCCACTTGCGCTTCCGGCAGAGGGTAAGTTCCTTCCTGTTCAATCGGGTTTTGAGTTGCTAAAACTAAAAACGGTTTTGGCAGTTCGAATGTAGAATCACCAATAGTAACCTGGCGTTCCTGCATGGCTTCCAGCAAAGCTGCCTGTACTTTCGCCGGTGCACGGTTAATTTCATCTGCCAAAACAAAATTGGCGAAAATCGGTCCTTTTTTAACCGCAAAATGTTCTGATTTCTGTTGGTAAATCAACGTTCCCGTTACATCTGCCGGAAGTAAATCAGGAGTGAATTGAATACGGGAAAACTCAGCTGAAACAGCACTTGAGAGTGTGCGAATTGCCAGTGTTTTTGCCAATCCAGGAACTCCTTCCAATAATACATGGCCGTCTGCGAGTAAAGCAATTAAAAGACTTCGAACCATGTTCTCCTGTCCAACAATTACTTTTCCGATTTCACGACGTAATAAATCGTATTTCAGTCCTTCCGTTTTGATCTCCGTTGCAATTACCTGCAACTGCTCGGAAGGAGATAAATTAGGTATATCCATCATAGTTTTAGCCTAAGGTGGCAAATATGTGAAAGAATGTTCTTTGGGCTTTGTAAATGCTGTTAATTTATGTTAAGTCACTTGTTAATAGTGAGCTCCCGCATCATTCTAGTTTCGCAATTCAACGAGTTTTTGAATTTCCGTGTTACTCAAAGTCATTGAAAGCGAATGTGCAGTCTGTCCGTCTTTATTCTGAAGATTCAGGTTGGCTCCCGCTTTTTTGAGTGCACTTACCAACTTCAGGTTCTGATTTAAAACGGCATACATCAAAGCGGTGTTTCCATCGGGACCCTGAACATCCAGATGTGCTCCTTTATTGATCAATAGTACTGCCAGTTCTGTATTATTTTGATAACACGCTGCCTGTAATGCACTCCCTTCAGCAGAAGCGCGATTCACATTTGCCCCATGTTTAATCAAAAATTCTGCACACTTGGTCTGTCCGCGGTAACAGGCAATCATCAATGGATCAAACCCCATTGGGTTCACTTTCTGAATGGTGTCTTTATTCAGGGCAATGAGCTTTTTGAGTTGCTTGATATTTCCTGTTCGTGCAGCTTCAAAAACGTCTTGTGCATGAACCGAAAATCCCGTAAACAAAAGAGTACTGAGAAAAATTGTCTTAATCCACATAAATTCTAAAGAAAGACGGTGTGCTATCTTGTTTTACTCTTACGGTATAAATTCCCGAAGGAAGATTATCCAGAACGGTAAGCTTTGAGTCCAGTTTTCGAACGATTCTTCCAGCAGCATCCATCACTTCCCCTGATGAATACGGAATTTTAATCAGCAATTCCTTCCCGTTCCAGGAATATTCGTTCATGGTTAACTCCATTAATCCGTCAACAGATGTCGCAGTAAATGACCACGCTGTTGTATCAGAGATACCAGGAAATGCATTTCCTGCCTGATCTTCTACCGCATCGTTATCGATTAAAATATGGTAATGAGCACCCAACGTCAACCCCGTTTGATTCAACGCCACAGTATTAGCTGTTGCGGTGATATTGCTCAGGGCAGCGCTAAACTCAACAGATGTTCCATTGTCTTCATTTACCAGATAATAACTTCCGGTACCCAATTCAATGTTCTCATTGAAAAGAATGGTCGGAACAACATTCAAAGGTACATTGATACTATTATCAACAGGATCCAGGTCTGCTGTTGGTGCAGTATAATCTCCAACGCTAAAATTCCACATTGTATTGGTTGTAATTCCCGCGAAGTCATTTCCACTTAAGTCTTCGATGAATCCTGGCTCGATGTTTACGTAGTAAGCCGTGTTTTCATTCAATGGGTTTACGGTTGAAAAATTGATGGTCGCACCGCTCACCAATACTTGAGGAGATCCAAAGCCGAATGATTCCACTAAAGTCCCGCCGGAAGTATACAATTCAATTACTCCAACCGCCGAAAGCTGCACATCTTCCGTGAACGAAATACTGAAGTTGCCGGTAACCGGAACATTTGTTTCATCATCTGCCGGAGAAAACGGTGCAACCGCTAATGGAGCTGTAACATCGTTGGTATTAAAATTCCAGGTAGTCGTATTTGCAAACCCTGCGTAATTGTTGTTAAACATATCCTTAATCGCTCCGGATTGAACATTCACGTAATAACTTGTATTCAGTGCCAGGTCTGTCGGATTAATAGTCACTACCGACCCGGAAAATGAGATCAAAGGACTTGTCAACACATCGTATGCTTCCACCAGTGTTCCTGCTGCAGTATACAACTGAATTTCACCTGTTCCGGCTTGTATTGCTTCATTAAAGGTCAATGAAAGCGGTGTAGTAAGTGCAACTCCAATAGAATTATCCGCCGGAATAAACGGTGAAGCAACCAAAGCAGGTGCCGTAACATCATTCGTATTGAAATTCAAAGTCGTATTATCCGAAATACCTGCAAAGAAGTTATTCGCGGCATCTTTAAAAGCCGTCGCATCGATCTGGATGTAATAAGGTGTATTTATAACCAGGTTTGTCGGTGGATTGTAAAAGAAGTTTGAACCGGTAATGGTCACATTCGGGTTCCCGCTCGAAACGGTTTGGATGACATTATTGCTTCCATCATAAAGCGTTAACGAACCGGTTCCCCAGGAAATATTCTCCGAAAAATTGATCGAAATATTGGAAGTAATGCTTACCCCAACTGCATTGTCAGCAGGAGTCGTGCTCGAAATTGTCGGAGGTGTGACATCCGGGACCACCCAGTTACGGACAATTCCGCTCGCCCGGTTACTTGCTCCATGATATTGTAATTGGTTCGTAGCACTTGGTCCTTTAGACCAGAACAAATTCTGACTGGTTGCCGCAAAATTGAATGTTACATCGTTTGCGTCTCCCGTATTCAAAGCTCTCGATGCTACAATCGTTCGGTTCCCGCCGGAAACATTATTGGAAATGACCGTCCAATCCTGCTGTGCATCAACAGACGGTTCAACTCCTTGCCCGATCATCCGGTGATCACGCAACTGAAGCGGTGCCGCCCCGGTCCCTAATGTCGACCAGATAATCGCATCGTTTCCGGTAGCCATACCGGTCCCGAATCCAAAGGCAATAAAACGATCTGAAGGTCCCTGAACGGTTACGGTAATGTCTGTTGTGGTCATAACCGCACCAAAGTACATTCCACTCCCAACTGTTAGTTCGGAGAACGCAATTTCTTTTGTTTGACTGAAAGTCAGGAAGGGACAAATTGCAAACAGCAAAAGGTAAATTTTCTTCATATTAGGAGTGTTTAATGGACAAACTTATTGTATTAAGCGTTAGTAATCAATTATTTTTAAGATTATTATTCTCATTTTGTATAAATCGAGTATTTTTCCGCTTCAATACACGAAATCACTGAATAGAATGTTAGAACGAAAATGCCTGGAATGCGGACAAAAATTGAGTGGTCGGAAAGACCAGAAGTTTTGTTCAGATTACTGCAGGAATACACACAATAATCGTTTGAATGAAGATGCCACCAAGTATGTCCGGCGGATCAACAATATTTTGCGCAAGAACCGGCGTATTTTAGCGACTTTGAATCCAACCGGGAAAAGAACGGTAGATGCCATAACACTGGCTGAAGAAGGATTTAATTTCCACTATTACACCAATACCTATCAAACCCAAAAGGGAAATACGTATTTTTTCTGTTATGAACAAGGATATTCAAAATTGGAGGGTGATCAGTACGTGTTGGTGCTGAAGCAGGATTATGTGAAGTAGGAAGTGAAAGCTATTGATTTCGTTTATCCTCCTCCTTGCATCCCCATCCTGCGCCTATGCTAAAGCTTTTGGTAAACATAAAGGGCGATTTCCTATTATAAAGCACCAATCAATTTTATTTATTGAAAGAGTGGGTGAAGTCAGTAGAAGGGGAAGTTGAAAAGGCCCTTACGCTGAAAGCGCTAGAAATCGATTACTTCAGCTTTATTGGGCTTACGGTATACCCATCTTTTCGCAGTTGGGAAATAATCCCGCATTCTCCGTACAAATGAAATAATCCTACGATGACCATCACGGAATCGTTTTGCCGGATCGTTTCTTTGATCAGGGGCATCCATTTTTCATTGCGTTTCAATAAAACTCCATCGTTTTCAGCACATTCTTCTTTGAAGTGATAATTCAGCCTCATTTTTAGATATGCCTGAACGTCTGAGCAAATATCCTTTTGATGCTTATCGTCCCGAAAGTTACTTACCCACTCATGGACCAAATCCCTCGCCTTAACCCACGAATAATCGTCTCCATTGACGCTGTTTATAGCATCAAACTGATCGGCGAAACTTTCCAATCCCTGAATTTGAACATTATTTTTTTTGGCTATAGACATCAGGTAATCGTCCATGTGGCAGGTGGTATCTGTCGGCTTGACGGTCCCACACTTCATTTTCACATATTCCTGCTGAAGTTTGACCAACAATTCTGCCGGTTTCTGCTTGCTTATCGGAACTTTCCAGTCAGCTGAGAATTTTTCCAGGAAAGCCACATCCTCTATATCCAGGGATCCCTTATAGGAAAAATCATCCGTTCTTTCCAGCATCATATTGACCACTTTCTCATTCTTATCTTCGATACTTTCGAAAAGTACCTTATCCGATTTAAGCATGAGTTCTTTTATCAATGGTTTTTCGTCCACAAATGAATTCCCGGTTTGATGAAGTGTTCCAAGGAGATAGCTTGTATTTTCAGAACCGGGTTTTTGAACAGACCATAAAATAGTGTTTTGGGCAAATGCTGTAATCAGAATGAAAACAAAAGTAAACGAAGCAAACGTTTTTTTCATCGGAGGATATTTGATCGCAATGATAACCCATTTATTTGACTGATTTTCAATCTCACTTTCAAAAATTCTACCAAATAAAAAAGGACAACATCACGTTGTCCTTTAAATATCTTGAATTTTGAATTCCCTACAGGTTCCACTTTTCTTTGAACGTCTCCATTTTCGGGTGGTCTTTCACTCCTTCGCTTCCAATAAATAAAACGTCTTTACATTTTGTGCGATCGAAGAACAAAGACAAATGAGATAATGCCACATTCATTGTTCCGCTTAAATCGATCTTATGGATAGGTGCCTGGTGGACTTCAAATAAATCACGTAATTCAGCAGTGCGTTTATCGAAGTTGTGATTGTCGTGAAAAATAACTACAGCGTCAATCTTTTCTGTTAATTCATCATTCTCTTGAAACGGCAAAACATGAAAGCCTAATCCTTCAAGCCATGAGTTTACGGTATCAGCAAACGGTGTTTTGTCTTCGGTGTAAATGGTCTGAATATGTGTCGTCATTCTTCCCTGATTTGTTATTTTTCGTTTACGTTTCTTAAAAGAGAGTGCAAAAATACAGTAAACTTTCAGTAAACCCTGTTTAAAATTGAAATTAATTCCTCTTTTTATTCGAATTAGCACTGCAATAATCAGGAAATCATTTGATCCTGAAAGAATTAACTGTACAGCCTACTCAGATTGAAAAATACAACAAATTCAACTAAAAACCTAGAATTAACTAACTAATTCGATTTAGCAAGTCTTATGGCTGATATCCAAGAATGCGCATGAAATCATCTGCGGTTTGTTCTTTGGAAAACAGCTCAGATACGATCTTTCCGTGCTCATCGCGCTGGATAAGCACATGTTTTGGCTCGGGGATCAGGCAGTGTTTCAGACCTCCGTAGCCACCAATAGTTTCCTGGTAAGCACCGGTGTTAAAGAATCCAATATAAAGGGGTTTATTTTTATCGAATTTGGGAAGGTAAATCGCATTGGAATGCTGTTCCGAATTGTAATAATCATCCGAATCACAAGTCAGTCCACCTAATAATACACGTTCATAATCGTCATTCCAACGATTGATCGCCAGCATGATGAAACGTTGGTTGATCGCCCAGGTATCCGGAAGATTCGTCATGAACGAACTGTCGATCATGTTCCACTTTTCCCGGTCATTTTGTTGTTTCTGATGAAGTACATTGAAAATCGCACCACCGCTTTCTCCAACTGTAAATGATCCGAATTCCGTAAAAATATTCGGTTCGGGAATATCATTATCCGAACATACCCGTTTCACCTGCATCAGGATCTCACGAACCATATACGCATAATCGAAGTCGAACTGAAGTGATTTCTTAATCGGGAAACCACCCCCGATATTCAGTGAATCCAAGGTTGGACACACTTTTTTCAAATCGGAATAAATACGCAAACACTTTGTTAGCTCGTTCCAGTAATAGGACGTATCATTAATTCCGGTATTGATAAAAAAGTGAAGCATTTTGATCTGCACGCGCGGATTATCCTGGATAAATGCTTTGTAAAAAGGAACGATCTCACGGTAACGGATTCCCAAACGTGAGGTATAAAACTCGAACTTCGGTTCCTCTTCCGATGCGATCCGGATCCCGATCTTCAATTCGTTTTCACCGGTTGCAGCAATCAAATCGTGAATTTCAGCAGTATTGTCAACCACCGGGATCACATTCAGCCGCTTGTCATCAATCAGGTCTGCAATATTCTGAATGTATTGCGCCGGTTTGAAACCATTGCAGATAACATAGCTTCCCTCTTTCAGTTTTCCTGCATTCAACACATTTTTCACAATGTCAATATCAAATGCCGAAGATGTTTCAATGTGGACATCGTTCTTCAAAACCTCATCCAGAACAAAGGAGAAGTGAGAGCTTTTCGTACAGTAAGAATAATAATAGTTTCCGGAATAACCCAGGTTGTTCATTGCTTCGCGAAACCAACCCTTGGCCCGTTGAATATTGTGAGAAATTTGGGGTAAATAATTGAACTTCAATGGCGTGCCATATTCTTCAATCAATCGCATCAAATCAATACCATGAAACATCAAACGATCTTCTCTCAAGTGAAATTCATCTTGCGGGAAATCAAATGTCTGATCGATAAGGTCAATGTATTTTGTTCTCATTCGCTAAACGTTGTACTCCTCCGCGCCTTCGCTAAAGCTTGTGCCATCGCTAACCTTGCTCTGCCGAAGTGGCTTCACGAAGGCGAAGAGCTATTGGCGACACTTGATTAGCGTAAGCGTTACGGAAATCTTTCTTAAAAGTTTAAACCAACTAAATTATTCCAGGAATAATCCGGTGCAAATTTAGAGTAAAGATTGGGATGTGACCGGTAAAAAATCAAAAATCACGTTGCTTTTCTAATAAGATGTATTGATGAACTCTTTAAAGGCATCTTTTTGAGCCCGTTTTGCTACTCAAGAATCAGTTTTGAAACCCACATTTTTTCAATCTCTCCTTCTTTGATTCTTCCCACTGCAATCAATTCTTTATCATGTACAGTTAAAGCTTTGGGTTCACAATATTTTCCAGGTTTGAAACGCTTTTCTTTTACCAGTCCATTCAAATCAAAAAAACTAATTACAAATTCATCTGCCTCACCAACATTCAATACCCCCCAATGTGTCTCATCTATTTGAGCTACGACCGGTTCTTCACCATAGTCACCGTTGAATCCCCTTTTGTAAATTGTATCTCCCTTCGGATCGAACAGGAATACAAAGCTTTGAGGGGTTTCATGTAAATCCTGTCCTACCACGAAAACATATTTTTCAGAAGCAACCAGGTCATTCACATACGCTCCTATTTCATATTTAAATTTTTCCCGGTGTGTAAAAACACTGGTAGTCATACTATAAAAGTCTTTATCAAACTGGATCAGCGCCATGGGATTGCTCTCCCGATAATCCCTATAATCGTTTCCACGTACTTCTCCGCAAAGCCAAAATGAATCATTGGCTCCTTTTGCTAAAGCAAGTCCGTCGAATGTTTGTGCATTGTATTTGTTTTTCAGGAACCAAACCGGTTTTGAATAAGTGGTATCACAGATAGCTGAACCTTTTTCATTCGTATGGATCAAGCGCAGGGAATACTCGTCTTGCAGCCCCATACCCGGATCCGGCTTTGTAAAGGACGAAGCTGCTATTATTAATCCATTTTTGGAATCGAAAGTCATTCCGAAGGGTGTGGAATTGTAAAAAGACGGGTAGATTTTGTAATTGCTTCCCTTTAAAGTGGAATCCAAAAAAACACTGAAAACTCCCTGGCCACGGTCCCGGTCGTAATTTTTTTTGCGGTAATCATTCATGAACCCACAAACTGCCATTCGATTATCGGAAAGCAAAACAATATGTTGGGCTTCAATTCCCGGAAGGAAAATGTGTTTCAGAAATTTCCCGTCCGGACTTATTTTCGTTACAAAGGGGCGTGTTCCATAAGGTAAAGTGGTATCGGCATAAACAGTTTTACCATTCACCGTTTTAAAGAATTCTACCCCTGTTTCATACCTGCCCGCGATATAGGTATTCCCCTTTGAATCCGTTACTGCATCACGCACATCAAAATCCGCCACATCGCTTCCCAACACTTTTTCCCAAATTACCTGTTGTGCGGGCAGCTGGTTTGAAACCAACAAAACAGAGATATAAAAAACCCACTTCATGGTACAATAATAGCCAGAAAAACAATCAATGGTTCAGTGGTTCAATTTATCCAAACACATTTAATGATGTTTTGTCAGATGCTCTACCAATTTGGATGCCCTGTAACTGGAATAAATCCCAAATGCGTTCACTACTATTCCTTTCAGGTTCTTATTCCTGGACGAAATGGCATAGACAATCATTTCATCTCCGGGATCTGTCATTCCTTCAAAACGGTATACTTCGTCAATTACAAAATCCTCCGGCGAAAGTTCTGTTGCAGATCCCTGGCAAACCAAACATTCCCGTTCTGCTTCCATAGACAAATCCGCAGTATATCCCCGTTTTTTCAGATCATTTACTGCTTCACTGACCGTTTCGTAATCACGTATCATAATCGTTCTATTTTGATTCTTTTAAAAGTAGTAAAAAAAGTGCTCCCTTTTTCTTCTCCAAGCAACTGATCTGAACGCACTGCGTCTTGCTTACAATTAATGAAATTAAAGATGAAAAAACTACTACTTGGTGTTTCCCTGTCTTTGGGATTCATGGCTTCTTCCAATGCGCAATGCAGTATAGAAGTAAACGACAGTTTAATGAGCAATTACGATTACATCCTGAATGCAGTCAATGCGACCGGAACTGCTCCTTTTGTTTATAACTGGACTGTAACAGACGGAAACGGCATACCTGTTCCATTTACTACCAGTTCAGGTGGAGACAGTATTACAATTGATGCCATGACTTTACAGAATAATTATGGCTGCGTGATCTATCAACTATGCATGACGGATAATAATAACTGTACCACTTGCGCTTCCGACACAGCTGCCTTACAGGTCCCTTTTAATTGTTACTCAGCATTTTCCTCCTCAATCGTAGGACAAAACCAGGTTTCAATTACACTGAATTCAAGTATGCCTCCGTACCTGATCATGAACCAAATGGTGATGTGGACAGATGGGAACGGACAAGGTCAGGGAACACCGTATATGGGCCCGGGAACCATTGTAACTTACACACCAGGGCCTTCCAATCCTTCCAATAAGTTTTTCTGTTGTATCCTGACCAATACGATCAACGGAGGATGCATTTCCTGTGATTCTATTCAATACACCAATTCAGCATTAAGCTTAGATGAATTGAAAAACGATGGTTTACACCTTGCGCCGAATCCAGCATCATCTGTTGTGAAAATAGAGGGTTCTTTTCCAATTGAAGTTCTAAGCTTATTCAATGTACAGGGACAAAAATTGCTTGTAAGCTATTCTTTGACCGGAAATACTGCGCAACTAAACATTGCCGAACTTCCGAAAGGAATTTATACGGTTGAAGTTTCCACCGAAAAAGGGTTGTTTAAACAGCGTTTTGTTAAAGAGTAGAAATTGAAAATAAGTAGGGGCGTCCCGCACATGCGGGATTCGCCCCTACTTATTTACTATCATTACTTGAAAGCAAGTCTTTAATCAATGTTGGAGGCCGGCCTACTATTGCCTGATCTCCCCGCACTACAATAGGTCGTTCGATCAGGATCGGATATTTGATCATAGCCTGGATCCACTGTTTCCGTGTACGTTTCTTCCCTTCGTATTTCTCAAGGAAAATATCTTCCTTCTGACGAATGATATCGATCGGTTTTGCTTTCAGAAGTTTCAGCAGGTTATCCAGTTCTTCATAAGTCGGGGGAACCAACAAATAATCCCTGATTTCCACATCAGCACCCAAATCTTCCAGGATACAAAGCCCTTCCCTGCTTTTCGAGCAACGGTTGTTGTGATATATGATTGTTTTCATTTTAAAGACATAAGACTTTAGACCAAAGACTCAAGACAAAATTCAGACTGGAAGAAAATTTAAGTCTTTTGCCTTGCATCTTGAGTCTATAAATCTTCATTAGTTTCCGTACATCATCAAATACGACTTCAGGAAGGGCAATAAATCACCATCCAATACTTTATCCGGGTCATTTACGGTATAATCAGTCCGATGATCTTTTACGCGGCGGTCGTCCAAAACATAACTTCTGATTTGGGAACCCCATTCGATTTTCTTCTTACCGGCTTCTATTTGGTCCCGTGATTCTGCACGTTTGCGCAACTCGATCTCGTATAACTGTGAACGCAACAATTGCATGGCTTTTTCCTTATTGGCCAACTGTGAGCGTGATTCGGAGTTTTCGATAATAATTCCGGAAGGAGCGTGTCGTAAGCGGACCGCGGTTTCCACCTTGTTTACGTTCTGTCCGCCGGCACCACCCGAGCGGAAAGTTTCAAAGGTAATATCTGCAGGATTCACATAAATCTCGATCGTATCATCAACAGACGGATAGACATATACGGAAGCAAAGGAAGTCATACGTTTTCCCTGGGAGTTGTATGGACTTACGCGTACCAGGCGATGAATTCCATTTTCACCTTTCAGGTAACCAAAAGCGAATTCACCTTCGATTTCCAGTGTTACGGTTTTAATTCCGGCAACATCACCTTCCTGGAAATTGAGTTCTTTGACTTTGTAACCACTCTTTTCAGCCCACATCAAATACATACGCATCAGCATTCCGGCCCAATCACATGCTTCTGTTCCACCGGCACCTGCAGTGATCTGCAAAACGGCACTCAGAGCATCTTCTTCACCAGAAAGCATATTTTTCAATTCCACTTCTTCAACCGTAACGAGTAAAGACTCATATGCTTCATCACATTCAGATTCTTCTGCTGCTCCTTCTTTTACAAAATCCATCAGCACCTCCAGGTCTTCAGCCTGAGATTTCAAACGGGTATAAGATTCAATCCAGAATTTCAATCCCCGGATCTCCTTCATTTGTGCTTCAGCCTTCTTTGGGTCATCCCAAAAACCGGGATCCTGTGTTTTCAATTCGCTTTCACGCAGTTGCATTTGCTTTTCCGGAATTTTCAAATAGCTTGCAATCGCATCGATGCGTTGATTTATTTCCTTGAGTTGGTCACTGTTTACCATAATGCAAAGTTAATTGAAAATTGAAAATGTAAAATTGAAAAGGGGGTATGAGAATAGTAGTGGCGAAAAATTTTTCGCCGCTACTTAAAAAAAATTACATTTGCACCGAGAAAAAGACTTTAAACGAATAACAAGATGAATATTCCAGCAAATTTAAAATACACAAAAGACCACGAGTGGGTAAGTGTTGAAGGTGATGTTGCAACAATCGGTATTACTGATTTCGCTCAAGGTGAGTTAGGTGATATCGTATACGTTGAAATTGAAACGGTAGGTGAAACAATGGACCAGGAAGAAGTTTTCGGTTCTGTTGAAGCGGTTAAAACGGTTTCTGATTTGTTCATGCCGGTTTCTGGAGAAATCATTGAGTTCAATGCAGGTTTGGAAACAAATCCTGAAGCTGTAAACAAAGATGCTTACGGAGCCGGGTGGATGATCAAAGTGAAAATGTCTAATCCTGGAGAAATCGACGGTTTGTTGGATGCAGCAGGATACCAGGCTTTGGTAGGATAATTTAAAATATTTCAAAATTAGGGGCGTCCCGCATGTGCGGGACGCCCCTAATTTTTTATAAGGCATGGTTTTTGAATTTCCCGCCTCAACAAAATTTAAATAGTACCTTTCATAAAATTATTATCTGATGAAATTTGCATTATACATTGCCGGAATCATGTTTTTCCTGAATTCCTGTACCATTATCACTTCAACGAACGCTCCCGGAAAAGCTGAAAATGCGTTTCCGAAATCCATGATCGGAAAATACGAATTGGTCTACCCGGAAAGTTTCCAGGGAATGATGGAAGGTGCAGATATGAAAACCACTGTCGAAATTAAATCCGATGAGTTGATCATGAACAGCGGTGAAGGTGATTCACACATGAAGTTAAATGATTCTATTTCGGTTACGAAGCTTGGAAAGCAGTATTACCTGTGTATGGGCAAAGCTCCTGTTCTGAATGTTTTTAAGGTGGTTAAAAAAGGAAAAGACCTGGAACTCCACTCGATGAATGCAAAAGCAGAAGTTACTGCAGATCAATTGAAACCATTCTTTTCCGAAGTAACTACCACTACTACTACAGATGAAGAAACCGGTGAATTAACCGAATCATACACTGTAACTATTGATGACAGTAAGATTGACAGCTATTACAACAGTGATATCATTCATGTAGAACCGTTTACTTTGAAACGAAAAAAGAAATAAAACGGGTTTAATGAAAAATACGTTAATCATCCTCGTTGTAGTTTTTATTCCTTTCTTTAGTTTTCTGCAAAAAATCGGAACGCTTAGTTTGTCCGGGGATGTTGACTATTATGAGTATAACGGAACTGAGTTTATAGTCTATTCCGAAGGAATTGAGATCGGAAAATTTGACGAAAATGGGAATTTTCAAATTACAGCTGATCACAAACTACCTTTGATCATTAAACATCCTGATTTTTCAGAAATTCAGGTGAATTTCTTCGAATTTTCTAGAAAATATCCCAAACAGATTGTTCAAACAACGCTTTTGGAAGAAACAAAAAGAAAATTGCTTGATGAATTCAACAAAGAATTAAGTGCAAACTGCACCAGACCAAACAGAAGCGAGTTTGATAAGACTCCGGATAGCATAGCCTCTTTCCCCGGAGGGAAAAGTGAGATGATCAAATACCTGGCACAAAACATACATTATCCTCAAAAATGCCTGGAAGAAGGTATTCAGGGAAAAGTGTACTTTTCATTTATTGTGGAAGAAGATGGTTCCGTTAGCTGTATACAAATTGATAAAGGAGTAGATTATTTTATTGACAGGGAAGCGTATCGTTGCGTCAAAAGTTTTCCAAAATTCAAACCTGCCATAATTAACGGGAAACCGGCTGCGTGTCTTTTCAGATTTCCAATTTCATTCAAACTGAATTAAACCAGAATGAGTGTGAGAGGGAGAGTGAGGAAATAAAAAAAGGGGCTGTCCCTATCTTACAGCCCCGATTTATGTGTTTAATCTGCTACGAATTAAACAACCTCATCAATTTCTTCGTCGAGATACATGTAGAATGCATATACATCATCTTTCAATGCCTCGGCTTGTTTCGCTTTTAATTCTTTTTTCAATTCCAACGTTTCAATCAAAGCCACGTCACCTCTTAGATCAGCAGTGTTTCCCTGACGGTTATCCTTACGCAACTCTTTTTTAGCTTCACGCAATTCCTTTTTGACTGCTTTTGTCTCTAAGTTAGCCTGGTGGATTGCAGTAGCCTGATCGGCCTGTAAGTCACATTTGTCAATTCGCAAGTATTTTTTATCCCTTTTTAAATCGGCTTTCGCTTTTCGAAGTTCTTTTTTACTCATGTGTGACTCAATTGCCAAACCTGCTTCTTTGTTTTTCTTCAATTCAGCTTTATAAAAAGCAATACGTTGCTGATCCTTTTCAATTCGTGACATAGAAGCTTTCATATCGCGGTATTCCTTACGGTTCAAGAATCGATTTCCTTTGATTGAACCTTCTTCATTTGCAGCAAAAGAAGGCGTTGTCGCTAATAGTCCTGCCACCATCATCCCGATAACAAACAGGTTCTTTAATTTCAACTTTTCCATGACTATTAATTTTTCTGGTTCGCTTAACCTAAGACAATGGATGTGCCACGAATGGGGTCTCGCTCTGAAATGCAGCAGCAACAGGCATTCACGGCGGATTATTCAAAATGAAAAAAAATGTGAATTTTTTTCAAAATGAAAAAACAGGGGTCGAAATGATAATAAGAGTAAAGACTAAGAGCATCCTCCGCTGAAGCTTCGAATGTTAAAAGAGTTGGGAGCCAAAGATTTTTGATTGGACTCTGTGGAATAAAATTACCGGACTTTTCCGATCCGCATTAAGACGGGAAAAGTAACCTTTACCTTATCAAATTCAGGTAGTTCGGGCAGGATTAGATCAATTGGATTTATTTCATGCTTATCGAGATAATGCTTCACTCCCGACCAGGTATTGAGGTATCCCAAAAGTTGTTCACGACTCCATGTATCCCGGATCTGAAACTCCGGATGCGGTATTTCTTCAAAGGGAAAAGGAATTGTCTGATAATTCTTATCAATAAACTGACGTTCAGAGTCCCAATACCCATCCAGTACCTCCGAATACAATTTTCCGATAATTTTTTGGATTTCCTCCTCTTCAATCCGGATATTCCCATAACCCAAAACAACGAGTGTTCCATTTGGTTTTAATACCCGCAAGGCTTCCCAATAAAATTTTTCAAAGTCGAACCAATGAATGGCTTGCCCGATAGTAATACAGTCAAAATGGTGATCGGGAAAAGTAGTTTCTTCTGCTACCTGTTTCGAATAGGTGATTTTCGGATGAGAAACCGCATTTTTTAATTGATTTTCACTTAAATCAGTTGCTTCGATGTGGTCAAAGAGATTTACCAACTTTTCCGCAACCTGTCCGGTCCCGGTTGCACAGTCCCACACGCGTTCTTTTCCTGTGAGAATCGTTTTCAGGAAAGTAAATACCTCTTTCGGATAAGCTGGTCGAAATTGAGCATATGCACCTGAATTATGTGAGAAATTGTCTTTCATATTCCTTCTTCAAATCCCTATTAAAGTAATTCTTTAATTTGAAATACAGAAACAATCCCAAAGAAACCAAAAACGGAAAGATTTTGGTAGTTTTCATATTTTCTATCATTAAAATCGTCCTCCGGGCCATTTGGGACTTTTTCCGCGAAGAACTCGTGCACCTTGCGTTTTATTGGCTAAGAAAATAAAAACCAGAGCACCGATCAGGACATAAATTGTTCCTAACCAATATCCCGTAAAAATTTCCCATTCCCAGTAAAAATAGAAACTTGCCAGGTGTAATATGAAAATTCCAAGTGTTGGAAAAAAAGAAATTCGTTGCAATTTTTTGATTTTCTTCCAGGTATTGACTCTGGTAATATCAATCAATTCCTGATCGTACAGATTTGCTTTTTCAAGTTGATCAACCGACTTCAATTTATGAAAGCAGGCACTGTAACGGCTATAATAAATACTGAAATAAGTAAAATGGATGGCCACCCATATTGCGTGAAATCCCAATACAGCTTCTTCTATCTGAGGAGTAATAATCACTCGATTTTCAAACTTTAATAAGTGCTCGTGGCACCACCCACATTCTCAATCGGGTGCCAGGTCGTTTTTAACTCTTGCAGATCGGTGATGTAATACGGATTCTCATCCGCTGCTTTGGTAAAATCATTTTCATAAATGAATACTCGTTTCACGTTGCAATCAGCACCGGATTCAATTGCCAACCCGTGTTCTTTATTTCCACCGGCATAAACCACTGCGTTCACATCCATGTGGCTGTGGAATTGATCGATCAATTCTTTTTCTGTTCCTGTCAGGATATTCACAACTCCACCCGTCAGGTCTGAAGTCGCCAATACTTCCGCAAAAGTGATCGCACACAAAGGCAGATTCTCAGAAGCCAGGACCACACAGGCATTTCCACCTGCAATAACCGGTAGAATAGCCGAAACCAATCCGATCAGGCCGTTTGTCTGTGGAGCAATGATTCCCACAACTCCCATGGGTTCCAAAGCCGAGAAATTGAAATGGCTGCTCGCAACCGGGTTCACCGAGGAGAAAACCTGCTGGTACTTGTCACACCAACCCGCGTAATAGACACAACGATCAATGGCTAATTCCACTTCCTGTTTTGCCTTCGCTTCCGTGCTTCCCTGTTTCACCAATTCTTCAACAAATTGTGCCTTACGCCCTTCTAACATTTCCGCAATGCGATACAGGATTTGTCCCCGGTTAAATGCTGTTTTCTCCGACCACGACCCAAACCCTTTACGCGCTGCAACAACTGCATTCCTGAAATCTTTGCGTGAAGACAGGCACATGTTTGCCAAGGGCTGACCTTTTTTATCCAACGGGGTATAATACCTTCCGGACTCCGTTCTCGGGAATTGTCCACCGATGAAGATTTTGTTTGTTTTTAGTATTTCCAAACGTGACATATTCTTAAAAAATCATGTTTTCCTCCCTCTTTTATCTCCCTCCGAAGGGAGAGATTTCAATCCGCTTCCCCCTTTGGAGGGGGACCGAGGGGGAGGAAGTCTTCAATTAATTGATAATTATCTCTCTATTTTCAAATAAGCATTCAATCCCTGCAAACCTCCTTCTCTTCCGAATCCGCTTTCTTTGTAACCTCCAAAAGGTGAAGTCGGGTCGAATTTATTATAGGTATTTGCCCAGATTACCCCGGCACGTAATTTCGATGTCATATTAAAAATGCGCGATCCTTTGTCAGTCCAAACACCTGCAGCCAAACCATATGGTGAGTTGTTTGCTTTCTGGATCACTTCATCGATTGTCCGGAAGGTTTGAATCGTCAATACCGGACCGAAGATCTCTTCCTGTGCAATTCTGCTTGACTGAGCTACATCCGTAAATAAAGTCGGGCGAACAAAATATCCTGTTTTTGGAATCTCGCAAGCGCTTTCATACATACTTGCCCCTTCCTCTTTCCCGATTTTAATGTATTTCCGGATCGTCTCCAATTGTTCTTTCGAATTAATGGCTCCGATATCTGTATTCTTGTCCAGAGGATCTCCCACGTACAAGGTATCCAATCGATCTTTCAATTTCTGAATGACTTCTTCAGCCACCGACTCCTGAACAAACAGGCGTGAACCGGCACAGCAAACATGTCCCTGATTGAAGAAAATCCCATTTACGATTCCTTCAACGGCCTGATCAATGGGCGCATCTTCAAAAATGATATTTGCTGATTTTCCACCCAACTCTAAAGTCAGTTTCTTTCCTGTTCCGGCCACTGCTTTTTGGATGATTTTGCCCACGTTCGTAGAACCTGTAAAGGCAATTTTATTAATCTCCGGATGATTTACAATTGCTGCTCCCGTATCACCATAACCGGTCAGAATATTCACAACACCCGCCGGTAGTCCTGATTCATGAATAATCTCTGCCAGTAACATGGCTGTCAACGGAGTTGTTTCAGCGGGTTTCAAAACGACTGTATTTCCAGCGGCTAAAGCCGGCGCAATTTTCCATGCTGCCATCAAAAGCGGGAAGTTCCACGGAATGATTTGACCCGCAACACCTAACGCATTCACCGTTCTGTTCGGAAATGCATATTCCAATTTATCTGCCCAACCCGCATAATAAAAAAAGTGATTGCAAGCCAAAGGAACATCCACATCACGGGATTCGCGAATGGTCTTTCCGGCGTCGAGTGTTTCTACAACAGCCAGTTCTCTTGCCTTTTCCTGCATCAATCGGGCAATGCGGTAAATATACTTCCCGCGTTCTTTTGCAGACAGCTTCGACCACGTGTTCTCATAAGCATTACGGGCTGCTTTTACAGCTTTATCTACGTCACTTTCATCCGCGTATGCCACTTCAGCCAAGACTTTCTCTGTTGCAGGATTGGTTGTCTGGAAGTATTTCCCGGAATTCGGCGCAACAAACTTCCCGTCAATATACAGATCGTAACGCTCCTTCAGTTTCACGTGACTTGTACTTTCCGGACTCGGGCTGTAATCCCAGGATCCGTTGAAGTTGAAATCATGTTTTGACTGCCCGAACGTTTGTCCTTCTTCGCTTTTCTTATTTTTTTTCGTCATCTAAATCTTATTTTTTCCTCTTAACCTCCCTGTCAGTTCGAGTGGTCATCTTGTCCTTCTCGATACATTCATACCTCACTACTCGAAGTGACAAGATGAGCGTATCGAGAACAAAGGGAGGATTTTTCTAATTTAATCTATTGAAAAATAATCCGCACTTTGATAATGCCCTGTTTCCTGCTTTACCAATTGCATTAATACATCATTCGCAAGAGAACTTGCTCCAAAACGGAACCATTCATTATTCAACCAATCGTTCCCTAAAGTTTCTTTGACCATAACCAAATTATGCAAGGCCAGCTTAGCAGAAGAAATTCCACCGGCCGGTTTCATTCCTACTTTCACTCCTGTTTTTCGATAGAAATCTTTGATCGCACATAACATGGTGTAGGTTACCTGCATGGTTGCGGCAGGTTGAATTTTCCCTGTCGATGTTTTAATAAAATCGGCACCGGCATACATGGCAATATCACTTGCTCTGCGTACCTGATCCAAAGATGCTAATTCACCCGTTTCAAAAATTACCTTCAATCGGGCTTTTCCGCAAGCTTCTTTGATCGCTGCGATCTCATCAAACACAAAATTGTACTCTCCGGCCAAAAATTTCCCCCTGGAAATAACCATGTCAATCTCATCAGCACCGTTATCAACGGCAAATTGTGTGTCCAGCAGTTTGATCTCCCGTGTAGATTGACCACTTGGAAATGCAGTTGAAACAGAAGCCACTTTAATACCTGAATCCCCCAAAGCTTTCTTCGCCTCTGCGACCATTGTTGGGTAAACACAAACAGCAGCAACAGTTGGCAATCCTTCCTGTAAGTCGTGTAAATGTTGTGCTTTATAACACAATTGACGCACTTTCCCGGGAGTATCTTTTCCTTCCAAAGTGGTTAAATCAATCATATTCAACACCAATTTCAGTCCCTGTATTTTTGATTCGTTCTTGATACTTCGGGTCTGAAACCGCGCTACGCGTTCTTCCACACCAACCTTGTCTACTGTCGGCGAGAGTTTAAAATCAGGTGTATTTTTGAAAGTTTTGTTTCTATTCATGTATTATGAATGTGATTTACTCAAAGATACAGATAGGAAATTAACTGAGGCTTAAATTTGAAGAAGAAATGATGCTAAAAGGAATTAGTTACTGGATATTGCGCGATGTGCTGCATAAAGACTTGCTACAGATGCACGAATTTTTTGGCTGCCTGCTGTTCAGTCTTAATGAAGGTGGTGTGTCATGCAGAATTAATTGAGAATTACAATGCGGTTATCTATGATCCTTCAACATTTTTTTACTTACTTTTAACCAATGATCGCATCAGAAATTCAGTCTTTTATCCCCATTGTTTTAAAAGCTTGTGTAGAAGCTTCCGAAGCAATCATGGGAGTTTATGAAACGGATTTTGATCCTTCCATAAAAAATGACGGAAGTCCTGTTACCAAGGCAGATTTGCTCTCGAATTCAATCATCAAACTTGCGCTGGAAAAAACGGGAATTCCGACTATCATGGAAGAGAGTATCAACTCTCCGTTTGAGACTCGAAAAACCTGGGAATATGTATGGATTGTTGATCCTTTGGACGGAACAAAAGAATTCATCAAAAAGAATGGAGAATTTGCCATTTGTATCGCATTAGTCCATCAAAACCAACCGATTCTCGGATTCATTGTTTCTCCTGCAAATCAGGAAATTATCTTTGGAGGAAAGGAAATCGGTGTGTCTTTATTGAATTTCGATCAGATCGGACAACCCGAGAACTGGAAGATCATTTTACCCAAAAAAGAGATCACGATCCCCCTTAAAATTGCCGGAAGCAGATCTCATCATTCGGGAAATGACCTGAAGTTTAATGAATCCATGCGGGCAATTTTTGGAGAGGTAGAATTTATTAAAATGGGAAGTGCGTTAAAATTTTTCGACCTGGCCTTGGGAAAAGCAGATGTTTATCCGAGATTTGCACCTACAATGGAATGGGATATCGCAGCCGGACAAGCAATTATTGAAGCATTAGGGGGTGCTGTGGTACATGCCGAAACGAACCAACCGCTTAAATACAATAAAGAAAACCTGTACAATCCTTATTTCATTGTGAAAACCAAGCCTATTCTTGAGCGATTGAATAAATGAAAATACTGCTAAATATCTTTTTTTCGCTACTGCTGAGTTCTACTATCTTCGGACAGGAATACCGCGTTTTGCCAATTGAATCTTACTTCAGGGACGTTTCTTTTTTTACCGATTCATCTTTTGCTCCTGTTTTCCCCGTTACTGATAAGCAGGTAAATTATTATAATACAGCAAAAGAGCAAAAGATCCGATACTCTAATGTAGGCTATTACATTTATCAGCGTGAGTTGATCCAGCTTGTCAAAAATAACGGCGCTATCTGGGTCAGCCCGATCCTGGACATTCAAATGGGAGCCGAACGCGGAGACACCAGCATGCGTCAATACTTAAATGTTCGAGGACTCCGCATTGAGGGTAGCATGAAAAACAAAGTCTTTTTCTCCGGTTCCTTTTACGAAAATCAGGCTATTTTACCTTATTATGTTCAACAATATGTGACTAACCGGGGGGAATTCTACCCCAACAGTTCAGATTCCAGTTATACCCAGGTGAATGCCGTAATTCCCGGAAGTGCCCGGACAAAACCATTCAAAACCAATGGATTTGATTATGCTTATGCAACCGGAATGGTGCAATGGCAAGTACTGAAAAGTTTAGCAGTTTCAGTAGGAAATAATCCGGTTTTTATGGGAAGCGGTTATCGTTCTGTCCTTTATTCAGACAACTCATTGCCAACGATGAACTTCCGTATCAATTATTCGCTGGGCAAAAAATGGAATTTTCAACTGATCAGGATGCAGGGACTGAATATGCTTCGCGTTCCTTATTCTGCGAATGGTGAAGCATTGTATGAACGAAAGGCCTTGAGCCTGGGGACCATTTATTTCCAGCCTGCCCAACATATTCGGATCGGGTTGGTTGAGGGTGGGACCTGGACTCGCGGAGATTCTATTCAGAAACAAGCTGTTGAAGGTGGATTTTACATCCCGATTCCGGGAGCTGCAACTATCCAGGAAGGGATCAACGGGAAAAGTTACGCCTATTTGGGGCTGGATTTTAACTGGCGGGTTTGGAAAATACTGGTCTATGGTCAATATGGGATGAATCCCTACTCCAGGTCCAGTGATGTCGGTCAGATCGGAATTCGCTACTGGCCTTTCAAATCGCATAATTACCTGATCCATGTGGAATACAATCACACTTCTGTGAACGCTTATCAATCTTCCAATCCCCGGATCAATTACAGTAATTTCAATCTTCCGATCGGTCATCCTATGGGAGCAGGAGTGGATGAGGTTGTTCTGAGACTTCGCGCGGAATGGAACCATTTATTTGTCAGTTCTTCCACCAATTATTATATCAATCAATCCACTAATTACAGGCAGTTACTTCCTGTTTACGAACTAAATTCAAGTGTGAACCAACAGGTTTTTTATGAAAACCTGGAATTGGGATACAATTTTAATCACATCTACGGCTTGGAAATCTTCGGTTCCGCCAAACTGCGTATGGTAAATAATCCCTTGCAAAACGGGCAATCGTATTGGTTCAATATCGGGATCCGGACCGCACTTAACAATCATTATTTCGACTTCTGATGCGGACTCAACTTCTCATAGCACTTCTCTTTGTTGCTTCCTTCGGTTATTCGCAGGGAAGTATCGACCGGATTCGTCATATGAACCTGAAACCGGATATTGCTTCTGCCAGATCGATCCATCATTCGGTGCAGCCAATGATCCGATATAACCCGGAAAAACCGGTCACTTACAAAACAGATACACTCATCGTTGACGGTGATAGCAGTATTTTCAACACGCATTTCAGTCCGCAAGGTACTCACCGCAGTTTTGCTATTCTGCCGGCAACCGACAGTTATTTTCAATACGATACCGCACTTAGTTACCGCGCAGCAATCGGTTTTAATTTTGAAAAAACATGGGGAAAATGGTATAACCGTACCCTGCTGACTTCCGGTTGGAGTTTACGGGAAGATTATACTCAGACACACGTTGCTTTTTCTCCCTTGCAGAACCGGGACGCTTTTTGGTTCACCGATATTCGAACACGATTGGGCTATACTCCCAACGAAATGCTTCATATCAGCACTGGAATTGATAACCAGTTTTTTGGTGAAGGATATCGTTCACTGATCCAGGGGGATCAGGTTGCTCCCAATCCGTTTGTTCAGTTCCGGGTGAATTTTTGGAACCTTGAATACGGTTTACTTTACCAGTTTTTACATGAGAATAATTACACCGACAAAACACGCGACTGGAAGTATAACACCACCCATTATTTGAGTATGAACATCGGTTCGAATTTCAATATCATGTTATTGGAATCTGTTTTTTTCCAGTCAAAAGACAGCACCTATAAACGCGGTTATGAAGTCGAGTATTTAAATCCATTTGTATTCTTCCGTCCACAGGAATACAGTTTGGGATCTACCGACAATGTTTTGCTTGCTTTGCAGTCATCGGTTTATTTTTCCAGGAAAAAACATTGTGTATACTTTCAATTGCCATTGGATGAGTTTGTGTTGAAAGAGATCAAAAAACGTTCTAAATGGTGGGCAAATAAATACGGAGTACAATTGGGAATAAAAGGTCATTTCAAACGCTGGTCTTATCAATTGGAAGGGAATTTAGTAAGGCCATACACTTTCTCACATATTTCTTCGGGACAAAACAACGGTTCCATGGGCTTACCGCTTGGTCATTATTTGGGAAGCAATTTCGCTGAACTGATTGCAACGGCCCGGGTTCCGTTCAAGTATTTTCAATTAACGCTTTTCTCCTCTTTTTACCTGAAGGGAACTGATGATTCCTCAATCAGTTATGGAGGTGATATTTACAAAAGTTATGTTTCCCACCCGAAAGAATACGGAAATACGATCGGACAGGGAATTACCCAGCGTGCGGTTTCGTTTCAGGCAAATGCCACCACTACTTTAAATAAGTTACAGCTGGAACTGTATGTTCAGGCAGGACTGCAATATAGTTGGGGTGAGATCGGGACGAGTACAAGCCCGCTTATTTGCGTTGGGATGCGGAGTAACTTATTCAACGAACGCAAAATCCATTAA